>JBKGZI010000347.1:0-6461 GCA_046545675.1 Persicimonas sp. | reverse complement strand
CGTCGGATGTGTGCTCGTCGGCGGTGTGCTCGTCGGTTGCAGCCTCGGCCTCGGCCGGTTCGACGGCCGTGGCGATCGAGGGGGCGATCAGTAGGGCAAAGAGCAAGGCGAGTTGCAGATATCTCATGGCAAGTACGGACCTCGAGCAGAGTGTATGCTCTGGTGTACATTCCCAGTGCAGGTGGTGGCAAGCTGCCCCGAAAGACCCCATCCAAGAAATGCCAGAGGCGGCGCCGTCTCCGGCGCCGCCGCTGGATGATTCATACGATATCGTTCGGCAGTTACGCGACTTCCTTTTCGTCTTCATCGTGGCGCTCTTTGAGCTTGGCCGTGCGCACCGAGCGGCGGGTGCGGTTGGAGTCGTCGTATAAAAACGGCTCGCGGTCGCGGATGATCCCGCGCTCATAAGCGGTGTCGACCAGGGCCTGTCGCATCATCTTTCGGCCGCGGAACAGACGGCTCATCACCGTGCCCACCGGGCAGCCCAGGATATGCGCGATCTCCTTGTAGGAGAAGTCGTTGAGGTCGGCCAAGACGACGACCATGCGGAATTCTTCGCTCAGCGACTCGAGCGCCTCTTTGACGTCGGAGCTAAATGCTTTGTGCAGCGTCTCGCGCTCCGGGTTGTCGTAAAAGTCGGTCTTCTCGCGGCTGAAGAAGAATTGCTCGATCGGACGCAGATCGTCTGCATTCAAGATCTCGCGCTCTTTCTTCTTGCGGCGATATTTATTGATGAACGTGTTGGTCAGAATCGTAAAGAGCCAGGCCCTGCAGTTGGTGCCCTGCTCGAAGCGATCCCAATTATTATACGCCTTGAGGAAGGTCTCTTGGACCAGGTCCTCGGCGTCTTTCTCGTTTTTGGTGTACCGAAGGCCGGTCGCATACAGCTCGTCCAGGTGGTCCATGGCCGTCTCCTGGAAGACCTGCATCTTGGTGCCGTCGGCTTCCTCACCGAGATCGCGGTTAAATTGATTGAGTTTGAGCATGTCGACTCCTCGCTATCTATCTGGAAGGCCTCGTTGCCGACGCTAAACGCGGTCGACTTGTCGAGGCCTGAACTTCGCCCCTTTCAACTCTTTAGAAGCGTTCTAATCGAAAAGGTTTCATAATAGTTGTAAAATTACACTTCGCTCGCCTCACTCCACCTAATGGCTAATGGGTCACACGGAACTCGCGCCGGGCGAAAAAAGGTGCGCGCATGGCCCTGAGGCGATGGGAATGACGCCGGGGTGTCGTCGGTTGAAAGAGCTGAGAGACCCGTGCTCCGACCTTCCCGGAGAAATTAACCAGCGCGGCTCTGCCGGCAAATGATTTGCCCATAAAAATATCCGCGCCGGTCCACGACCCTCTTTGGCGCCGAGCCCCCGAGCCATCGCCCTAGTTATTGAGATGCACGATCGCCTCAGAAGGTTTCAGGTCGCTCCAGATTTATCCGTAGAGCTTGCCGGTGGGGAGCGATGTTGATAGCCTCGCCGCGCTCTCGATGCGAATCTGGCGTTCGAGCCGGTCGTGTCGGCCCCAAAGTTGTCATCCAATCGTAGTTTTTGGAGGCGCCCGCCTTTCGTGGGCGCCTTCGTCAAGGAGATTTTCTCATGGCAGATGAGTCGGCCAACGTCATCCCGATTAATATCGAGGACGAAATTCGTCACTCGTATCTCGATTATGCGATGAGTGTGATCATCGGTCGGGCCTTGCCCGACGTGCGCGACGGACTCAAGCCGGTCCACAGACGGGTCTTGTACGCCCAGCACGAGCTGGGAAACCGGTGGAACGCCGCCTATAAGAAGTCGGCGCGCATCGTCGGTGACGTCATCGGTAAGTATCACCCCCACGGTGACCAGTCCGTCTACGACGCGCTGGTGCGTATGGCCCAGGACTTCAACATGCGCGTGCCCCTGGTCGACGGCCAGGGCAACTTCGGCAGCGTCGACGGCGACCCCGCCGCCGCCATGCGATATACCGAAGTGCGCATGAACCGGGTCACCGAGGCGCTGCTGGCCGATATCGACAAGGACACCGTCGAGTGGGTGCCCAACTATGACGGCAACGAGGCCGAGCCGGAGGTTCTGCCGGCGAAGGTGCCCAACCTGCTGGTCAACGGCTCGTCGGGTATCGCGGTCGGGATGTCGACCAATATCCCGCCGCATAACCTCACCGAGATCGTCGACGCGACCATCGGGTTGATCGACAACCCGGAGATGACCGTCGCCGATCTCATGGAGATCGTGCCCGGCCCGGACTTCCCGACCGCCGGTCTCATCTACGGCGCCGACACCATCCGCGAGGCCTACTCGACCGGCCGCGGGGTCATTCGAGTGCGCGCCCGCGTGGACATCGAGACCGACGAAAAATCCGGCAAGTCCAGCCTGATCGTCCACGAGCTGCCCTACCAGGTCAATAAGGCGCGTCTGATCGAGAAGATCGCCCAGTTGGTGCGCGACAAAAAGCTCGACGGCATCACCGACATGCGCGACGAGTCGGATCGAAAGGGGATGCGCGTGGTCATCGAGCTGCGCCGCGACATCATGCCCGAGATCATCCTGAACAACCTGTATAAGATGACTCAGATGCAGTCGTCTTTCGGTATCATCATGCTGGCGATCGTCAACGGCCAGCCCCAGGTGATGTCGCTCAAAGAGGTGCTCAATCACTTCATCGACTTCCGCCGCGACGTGGTCACCCGGCGCACCATCCACGATCTGGGCAAAGCCGAAGATCGCGCCCACATCCTCGAGGGCCTCAAGATCGCGCTGGACTTCCTCGACGAGGTCATCGCGCTGATTCGCTCGTGCGATTCGCCCTCGGAGGCCCAGGCCGGGTTGATGGAGCGTTTCGACCTCAGCGAGCGTCAGGCCGACGCGATCTTGCGCATGCGCCTGCAGAAGCTGACCGGCCTCGAGCGCGAGAAGATTCTGGGCGAGTTGGCCGAGGTGCGCGAGACCATCGCCTACCTCAAGAGTCTGCTGGCTGACGAAGACAAGATGATGGGCGTCATCAAAGACGAGCTGCTCGAGGTCCGCGACGGCTACGGCGACGAGCGGCGCACCCAGATCCTATACGACGTCAGCGAATTGTCCCTCGAGGACCTCATCGCCGAAGAGGATATGGTCGTGACGCTGAGCCACCAGGGCTATATCAAGCGCACCCCGCTCGACGAATATCGCGCCCAGCGACGAGGCGGGCGCGGCAAGCGCGGCATGGGCACCAAGGACGAGGATTTCGTCACCGACATGTTCGTGGCCTCGACCCATACCAATATTTTGATCTTCACCTCGGTGGGCAAGCTGTACATGCTTCGCACCCACGAGCTGCCGCTGGGCTCGCGCACCACCAAGGGCCAACACGTCGCCAACCTGCTGCCGCTCGAGGACGGCGAGACCGTCCAGACGGTGCTGTCCTGCGACGACTTCTTCGAGGACCGCTTCGTGGTCTTCGGCACCCGCAAGGGCAGGATTAAAAAGACCGAGCTGGTCGCCTACCAAAACGTGCACTCCGGGGGCATCATCGCCCTGAATATCAAAGAGGGCGACCAGCTCGTCTCGGTGCGCCTCAGTGAGGGCGACGACGAGATCTTCATGGCCACCCGAAATGGCCAGTCGATCCGCTTCCACGAGTCCGACGCCCGCGCCATGGGCCGTACGGCCACCGGTGTCATCGGCATGCGCTTCAAAGGCGACGACGAGCTGATCGGCATGGAGGTCCTGCCCCGTGATCGCGACGACGATCTCAAGATCCTCACGATCACCGAGAACGGCTACGGAAAGCGCACCGTCATCGACGAGTATCCCCTGCAGTCCAGAGGCGGCAAGGGTGTCATCACCATGAAGGTCAGCGAGCGCAACGGCCCGATCGTCGGCATCCGCCTGGTCCACGAGGACGATCAGTTGATGCTGATCACCGACCACGGCCAGATCCTGCGCACCCGCGTCGGCGAGATCTCCATTTACGGCCGCAATACCCAGGGGGTCAAAGTCATGGTCACCGACAAAGACGAGCGTGTCGTCAGCATGGCGCGCCTGGCGGAGACCGACGACGAGGACGAGGAGCTCGAAGACGGCGAGGAGATCGAAGAGGCCGAGATCGAAGAGCTCGACGAGGGCGAAGAGCTCGAAGAGGGCGAAGAAGAGCCCTCCTTGGGCGAAGATCTCCAGGAAGAGCTCGACGAGGGCGAGGAGTGAGCTAAATTGAGATTGTGGGGCATCACGCAAATGGCCCCTCCGCCGAGGCGCCAAGCGCAGGCGGAGGGGCTTTTAGCATGATCGCAACAACCCCCCACTACCCAGTTGACGCCCAACAACCCCTATGTTAGTCAATCGCCGCGCGTGGCTGGCAACGCCCAAAATAGGCGCGTCGACCGGCTCACGCGGGCCTGCTCACTCAGGAGCACATGCCATGACGGACTCGCAACCAAACGATCCGACAGGCATCGACGAGCAGGCCTCCGAGGAGCAATCTCCTTGGGTTGTCGCCGGAGTCTTCGCGGCGCTGGGCTTCGAGTTCGTCGGTTTTATCGTCGGCGGCTTGTTAGTCGGCGCCTATATCGATAAGAGCTTCGGTACGGGCCCCTGGGGTGTGCTGGTCATGGTGCTTTTGGGCCTGGTCGGCGTCCTCGTACATATCTACCACGTGGCCAAACGTTTCTTGGATTGACAGCGTCACTTATGACCTCGATCGAGACCAAATTTGCCGAGGGGCTCTTTGCCAAGACCCTCGTCATCGGCGCCGCCGCTGCGGTGCTGGGGTGGTGGGCGGTGTCGTTGCATTTTGCCGGCTCGGTGCTCCTGGGCGTGCTCGTCAGCGCGTTCAATATGCGCGTGGTCGGATGGGTCAGCCGGCGCATGGCACAAGCGGCGCAAAACGGCGATACGGACACTGCGCGCTGGTCGCTGCTGCTGGTCTTAAAGCTATTTCTCTTGTTCGTGTTGACGTACGTATTCATTGCGATCGTCGGCGCCAACGTCTTCGGATATATCATTGGGTACAGCACGTTTCTGCTCGCGATCGTCTGGCAGCTCGGGGAGCACCTGAGCGGCGGCGAAGGCCTCGACGAGGCCGACCGTATGATGCAGAACGGCGACACCGAGAGTTTGTGAACCGATGGCAGACTATACCTTCATCGATCTTGTGGCCCCTGGAGTCGTCGAGCGCGAGCACGGCGCGGGCTATAACGAAATCTTCGGCAACCCGTTGCTCAACGAGACGGGCCTGGTCACCATCACCCACGTGGTCATGGCGGCCGTGGCGGTGGGCATCATCGTGGTGTTATCGCTGTGGGCGAGGCGTAAATACGCCAGCAAAGAAGACGCGATGATCCCCGAGGGCAAGTTGAGCGTGCGCAACTTCTTCGAGGTGCTCTTTGACGCCACTCTGGGGTTGATGAGCGAGATGATGGGCCGGGAGAACGCCAAACGCTTCTTCCCGCTGATCGCCGGACTGGCGGTCTTTATCCTGGTGGGCAACCTCATGGGCCTGGTGCCCGGGTTGGCGCCGCCGACTCAAAACCTCAACACCAACTTGGCCTGCGCGGCGTCGGTCTTCGTGCTGTATAATATCGCCGGCCTCCGCGAGCACGGCCTCGGCTATCTCAAACATTTTCTGGGACCTATTTGGTTCATCGCCCCCTTGATGCTCGTCATCGAGCTCATCGGGCATGCTTTCCGCCCCATCAGCCTGGCTGTGCGTCTGACCGGTAATATGACCGGCGACCACATGGTGCTC
This sequence comes from Persicimonas sp., assembly GCA_046545675.1. Classification (GTDB taxonomy): domain Bacteria; phylum Myxococcota_A; class Bradymonadia; order Bradymonadales; family Bradymonadaceae; genus CAYLTX01. The sequence goes on along the minus strand of JBKGZI010000347.1, from coordinate 743 downwards.
GGGGTGTTCGGAGATCTTGCCGCAGGCATGGTTTCCGTGCCGTTTTTATTACCCGTTCCGTTTCTATTCCTGGGGCTTTTGGTCTCGGTGATTCAAACCCTGGTTTTCTGCCTGCTGTCAGCGATTTACATATCGCTTGCAGTATCGCACGAAGGGCATTAAGAAGCGGGGCAACAATACCGTTGAAGGAGCGCCACCAAGCGCCTTTGGACCCGTTCATCACATACCAACAATCGCGTAGACCGCGGCCTAAGGCCGTATCATCGGCTGCGCTGGAGTAGGAGGATTCGCTTATGTTGTCCAAAAAGAAAATCATTGCTTTCGTGAGCACGTTCGCCGTCGTCGGCCTTTGGAGCGCCTCGGCATTCGCCCAGGACGCCGCCGCAACCGGTGACAACGCCTTCACCATGTTCGCCATGATGGCCGTGGCCGCGGGCCTGGGTATCGGCATCGCCGCCTTTGGTGGCGCGCTCGGCCAGGGCCGTGCCGCTGCTTCGGCCCTCGAGGGTATCGCCCGTAACCCCGGCGCCAGCGGCAAGCTTCTGACCCCGCTGATTCTGGGCCTGGCTCTTATCGAGTCGCTGGTCATCTACGCGTTCGTCATCACCATTCTGATCACCCTGCAGATTGATTCTGCCGCGCTGATCGCTGGCTGAGTCGAATAGAATCGTTCGATTCGACCAGAGCCCGTCTCGAAAGAGGCGGGCTCTGGTGTTTCTTGGGCTGTTCGAGCTTCTACCTCG
>JBKGZI010000346.1:0-6472 GCA_046545675.1 Persicimonas sp. | reverse complement strand
TCGCCGGGGTCTCTCTGAACGCCGCTCACCTCTAGCTCACCCAAGCTCGTTCACCGGCGGGATAAACCTCGCCGGGGTCTCTCTGAACGCCGCTCACCTCTAGCTCACCCAAGCTCGTTCACCCGTCGGATAAACCGGACGGGGGTCTCTTGGGCGGCCGGTCGTTTGTTCTCGCTCACCCAAGCTCATTCACCCGTCGGATAAACCGGACGGGGGTCTCCTGGGCGGCCGGTCGTTTGTTCTCGCTCACCCAAGCTCAACCTCTATACGGCGCCACACTGACATCGAAAGTAGCCTCCACCGGGCCGCTCGACTCGACCTTGATGTGCAACACGTCCACGTCCCGTGTGTCGTAGACATCGAGGTCGTCCGTTAACTCTTGATCTTCATCGAGATGGAAGTCCGCTGTAGTGAGCACGCGAGGAGGGTCGTCGGGGCCATTGGCTCTAATTTTCCCGAGGAATAGCACCGTCACCTCGTTCGATTCGGCGGCCGCCTGGTTGACGAGGCGAGAGTCGTTCGAAAAGACCTTCCATCCGTCGAAGTCGAGATGGTCGAGATCGATATGCACGGTATCTTCAAATTCGCCGTCGTCAGTGGGCAGACTAATCGTGTGGCTTCCGAGGTCTTCCTCTTCCGAGTCGAAGTTGCAGCCGACAATAAATTAAGCCGAGCAGCGCCACGCAACAGAGGGTATATACTCTCCTGCTCACTGCTCGCCCTCATCCTCCGGCAACTCGAACCACACCTTCGACAGGTCGATCTCGAGGCCCGGAAATAGCCCGACAGTCAGCACATCGTCCTCGGCCGCCGAATTCTCGATGATGTATCGACCTTCCTCGCCGAGGCGGAGCACCTCGACGACCTGGCCTTTTGGCTCGACCAGCAGCAGCCACGGCACGCCGGCCTCGCTGTAGAGTTCACGCTTTCGATGGCGGTCCCGGCTCTCGGTCGCCGGGGAGAGGACCTCGACGACCAGATCAGGCGCGCCGGTGATGCAGTGGCCGTCGTATAATTCGCGAAGCCGCTCTTTACTCACAAACGTCAGGTCGGGTTGGACGACTGTGTCTTCGGAGAGCGCGACGTCGAATGGGGCATCAAAAACTTCTCCGACTCCCCCTTCTACCGCATAGGCGTCGAGTAGCGTGCCTAGCCGTGTAATGGCACGCTGGTGATAGATATTCGGGCTTGGAACCATAACCAATTCCCCCTGGTAGACCTCGAAGCGACGCTCGTCGTCGAGCTCCATATAGTCGGCGACCGTCCAGTGGTGCTCTTGCGGGATGTCGGGTGACAGGGCCATGGACCACCTCGGGGTTGGTCGGAGTCGTGGGATTCGTCCCTCGCCAAGATAGCAACGAGGTGGGCGAGGGGCAATGTGGGGGCCCGCGCTCCATTATTCGCCGGTCAGGGCGGCGGCGGCGCGGCTGGCGTTGAGCTGGCGGACGATGGAGGCGACCTCGCGGCGGAACTTCTGCTCCTGGGCCTGGTCTTCGGCGTCCTGGCGGAACTCGACGAAGTCGGCGAGGAACTCGGCGATCTGGTCGGCGCTGACCGGCTGGCAGAGGCTGTCGATGATCTCGCGGCGCTCGACGGCGTCGGCGCTGAAATACGCCTCGGGGTATTCGAAGTCCTGGATGTGGGCGCGGATATTATTGCAGATCGACTCGACGTTGCGCCCGGACAGGTCGTGCTCGACGCAGAGCTCGCCGATACGCTGCCAGCTCGCCTCGTCGTCGGGGACGAAGTCGGCGACGTCATCGAGCATCAACTCGCGCATCAATGTGGCGTATTGGGCGGGTTCGGTGGGGCCGTCGACCGACATCGGGTTCTGGGCGATGCGGCTGACGGTGGCCTCGTCCATATGCAACGTGTTGGCGTCACAGATCAAAAACCACTTGCCGTCTTTGGGCAAGAGCGTGCCGTCGAAGACGCCGAAGACCGCGCCGAGATTTTGCTTCTCCTCCATGCGCAGGCCCTGGTTGTCGCGCGAGGCGAAGGCGGTGTCGATATCCGGCCAGTAGATGCCGCTGACCCCGTCGAAGCCGTAGATCTCCTCGCGAAAGATGCGCACCAGATTCTGGGCAGAGGCGTTCTGATAGCTCGACGCCCACTCGGTGCGCTGGATGACGCGAAATTGCGCGGGCACGTCGCGCTCTCTGCAATACTCGAGGAAGTAATTGCCGACCGCATGTGCGGTGATCGTCTTGCCCGAGCCGGGCCGGCCCAGCCCGAAGAGCACCGGGTTGACGCGCTTGGGGTTTTTACCCGCCTCGAAGTCGAAGCCGGCGACGTCGCGCGCAAGCTTCAGACCGGCTTCGACGTAGGCGTCGTTGCCGACGATCTCCTCGGGGCCTACCGGCAGCAGGGCCCCCCCGGTCTCGACGCGCTCGCGGATCGCGAGGCCATCGTACGGGTAGCCCGCCACGCGCACCTGGCGGGTCTCGAGCGCGCTCAAAAGCGGCTTGAGCGAGCTCTGCGCGACATATTCGCCCGTCGCGCGGCGCAATAGTTCGAAGAAGGCCGCCAACGTCGCGGCGAGCTTCTGGTCGGCGGGCGGCTGGCCATCTTCTGAATCCTTTGGCGCAGCCGCGCGCTCGCCGGCTTTCATTTTCAGCCACGCCGCCGCGATGCGCAGCACGCGGCCGAGCAGCTCCCGGGGCGGGCCGTCGTGGGCGAGCAGGTCAGCGAGGCCGTCCATCTCGAGGGCGCCGTCGACGCTGGGCTCGCTGGCCCACTCGGTCACGCGCCGCTCGAGCGCGTCGGCGCTCACTGCGATCTGAAACGCGGCGCAGAGCTGGCGCTGCTTCTCGTCGAGCTGCGGCACCGCAAACGACCCACCGGCGTCCATCTCGTCCAATATCTCCCCGCGAAGCCTCTCCGCCGCAGCCAGCCCCAGATCGCAGGCCTCGACCAGGCCCTCGAGCACGCCCAGGCTGGTCGACGTCTTGCCGAACGGGCCCGGCGCGAGCTCCTCGAATTGAGCCGGCAGCGTCGACTCGCACACCGCGTCGATGACCGCAGCGCGGTCGAAGCCGCCGGCGGGTAGCGTGATGTTGATCTTTTGGGGGGAGCTCATGTTGCCCACACTCGCAAAGAAGGCTGGTTCATTCAATCGCCGGCGCGTCGGCCGCCGGTCGCTCGGGCGCCATACGCTCGGCGGGCAGCACGCGGGGAAGCTCTTCCAGGGGCACCACGCCCTGCTGGACCAGCCACAACGCGCTGTCGCGCATGGTGATCAACCCCGCCTCGAGCGCCGCGTCGCGAAGCTCGTCGACGGTGACCTTGCGGGTGATCGCCGCGCGTACGACCTTGTCGGTGCGCAAGAATTCGAGCAGCGCGATTCGCCCGCGCGTGCCGCGGCCGTCGCAGACCGAACAGCCGGCCCCGCGGAAGGTCTCGAAGTCGTCGGGGATATCGCCGTCGGGGAAGAGCTCGGCCATGATCTCCGGGTCCGGCTCGACCTCCTGGCGGCACGACTTGCAGATGCGCCTGGCCAGCCGCTGGGCGATGACCGCCAGCAGCTCGCTGGCGATCGAGTTGGCGTGCATGTCCAGGTCGAAGAGGCGCTGGACGGCGTCGACCGCGTCGTTGCTGTGCAGCGTCGACAATACCAGGTGGCCGGTCTGGGAGGCCCGGATGGCCTCCATCGCGGTCTCCTTGTCGCGGATCTCACCGACCAGAATGACATCGGGGTCCTCGCGCACGAACGCTCGCATGGCGTTGGCGAAGGCGAATCCGATCTCGGTCTTGGCCTGAGTCTGCTGGATGCCTTTCATCGAGTATTCGATGGGATCCTCGACGGTGATGACCTTGCGCGTGGCGTCCCGAGCGAGCACCTGCAGGCCCGCATAGAGCGTGGTCGATTTGCCCGATCCGGTGGGGCCGACGACCAAGATGAGCCCTCCGGGGCTGTCGAGCAGGCGGCGGTATTGCTTGGCGATCTCGGGGGGGAATCCCAACTCCTCGATGGTCAGGACGTGCTGATCTTGGGGCAAGATCCGCATAATGACGTGCTCACCGTATAGCGACGGCTGGGTCTGCACGCGCAGATCGAAGGTCATATCGCCGGCGCGGCGTCGAAACCGGCCGCCCTGCGGCAGGCGACGCTCGGCGATGTCCAGGCCGCCGTTGATCTTGATGATATTGATCAGCCCGCGAAGCTCCATGGGCGTGAGTTGATAATGATTGATGTCGTGGAGCTCGCCGTCGATGCGAAAGCGCACCCGGACCTTTTGCTCGTAGATCTCCAGGTGGATATCGCTGGCGCGCTCGGCCACCGCGTCGAGCAGCATCGCCTCGAAGATGGCCACCATGCGCGCGTCGACGGCGTTGTCGGCGAGCAGGTCGCGGTCCTGTGCGCCGCTAGGCGCCTCGTCGACGGGGCCGGACGCCGGGAGCTTGCCGAGCTTGAGCGCGGTCCAAATCCGGCGAAACTCGGACGGCGTGACCAGATAGACATCCACATCGGAAGCCCCGAGGGCAACCGCCAGACTGCTAAAATTACCCGTCGGGTTGGTCGTCGCCACCTTCAAACGCCCACCTTCACGTCGAATCGGCAGCACATGGCTGTGCTCGAGGTAGGCGTGCGAGACCGACTGATACAACGCTCGCTCCATCTGGCCGAGCAGTTGTTGGGCGGTTCCAAAATTGACGCCACTCTGGATAGCCAGCGCACGATAAAGCGAGGTCTCGTCGAGAAGCCCTTGGCCGACGAGTTCCTCGCCGATCCGTCGACTCGGATCCGTGCGGTGCCCGGCGACTTGCTCGAGACTGTCGCGGTCGACCAGGCCCATCTCGACGACGATATCGCCCAGCTGCAGCACGTCACCTTTGAGGCTGAGCAATTCTTCGTGAAACTCCTCACCGTCGCGGATCACCCGCAGAATCCGCCGACCACCGCCGTCTCCGACCAGCGATACCAGCGCCCCGCCCTCGGCGAGTTGATCTTTGAGCTTCTGCGGAACGTTCACGCTCGGAACCGATACGATGATCCGATCAAATGGCGCGTGCTCCTCGAGGCCCTCCAGGCCGTCTCTCCAATGCACATGCACGTTCTCGTAGCCCAACTCGGCATATCGAGCCCGCGCGTGTTCGGCGAGCCTCTTGACTGACTCGACGGTGTGGACCTCGGAGACAATCTTGCCCAGCACAGCCGCGCGGTACCCGGTGCCCGTGCCCACTTCCAACACACGATGGGCGGCGGCGACGCGCGCCGCCCGACCCAGCGCGAGAATATCTGGATCGGGCGTGCTCGAAAATGCCGGATGCCCGGTCAGCTCTTGGTCGTGCATATCCAGGGCAAACGCCCGCCGCGGCACCTCCGCGATGGCCCTCTTGAACATCGGGCTGGCTTCCGGCAGGAGCCGAAACCCTTCGCGCTCGGTGGAGTCGGAGTCGGAGTCGGAGTCGGTCATTGAACCGCCTTGAGAGTTGGGTCGTTCATGGGTGCTTGCGACATGAAGATAGAGCAGCGGGGGCTTGGGCTCAATGGTGGTGGGTCGAGGCCGGGACAAAAACCTCCGAATATCTCTACGTTCTCAATAGTTTAACCAAATAAGGGCAGTACCCACCGCCCCAAAAACGGAGCCTCTCATGCGCACCGCCATCCTCCTCGCTATCTGCCTGGCGGCGGCGACCCTGGTCGCGGCCTGCGCGACCTCCTCGGCCCGCGCCGACGACTACCCGTATGACGACGAGGTCGACGTGACCTTCGAGAGCATCGAGGTCGACGACTACCACGGCCGCCTGGAGGTCGATTACCGACTCGACCGCGATGATTTTCGTTGGGCCGAGCGCCAGGGATTCGACCTGTGGGTCGGTGTTTATGCGCCGCATCAGGGCGAATATACCTTCCTGTACAGCATGCCACTGCAGTCGCATCGCGGCCTGGTCCGCTTCCCCGATCAGGTGCGCTATTACGACTATCCCTACGTCGAGTTATGCGTGATCGGCGTCGGTGTCGGAGAGACCATCGACCCCGGCTACGGCTACGTGTGTGAGTCGCCGGTGCGGGTCGATATCGACCGCCAGAGGCGCGTGACCTGGCGCCAGACGAGGGTAGTCTTCTCGCTGGGCTTTTATAGCAGCATGTACCGATATCCGTGGTTCCATCCGGGCTACGGCTTTCACTATCCGTATTATTATTACCGTCCGCCGGCGGTCGTCTACAGGCCATACCCCTACCATCATCACCATCACCGTCACTTCCGCGACAAATCACGCCGGGGCGACCGGGACAGGTCTCGTGACGGCGACCGCCAGAGATCACGCCGCGATAGCCCCCGAGCACGTCCGGACCGCCGCGTCGAACGCCCGCGGCCCGACGGGCGCATCGAGCGACCCGGAAAGGATCGCACCGCGCCGCGCCGCGACGCCGACCGCAGTTTCCGACCGTCCCCGACGGATCGAAGCGCTCGGGAGCGCACGGCACCCCGACAACGCCAGCAACGCCCCAAGATCCAGCAACGCC
>JBKGZI010000345.1:0-6479 GCA_046545675.1 Persicimonas sp. | reverse complement strand
ACCCGAGCCCGAGCCGGAACCCGAACCCGAGCCGGAACCCGAACCCGAGCCTGAGGAAGAACCCGAGCCGGAGGAAGAACCCGAGTCGGAGGAAGAACCCGAGCCCGAGCCGGCCCCCGAAAACGAGCTCGCCGATGAGACTGTCGCAGATAAGCCCGCGGCCGAGAGCGACGAGCCGGAGGATGATCAACCGGACGAGGACACGCCCGAGCCATCTACCGACGACAAGCCCGAAGAGCGCAACGCCTTTCGCGCCGACAAGTCAATGCCCGCGCTCGATCGCGCCGGGCCGACCAATATCCCCGACATGAAGCATTACGGGCCCGGAAACGCCCGGATGACCGCGCTGATCCGCCTCGATCGCGTCCGGGGCACGCTCTACGAGAATCCGGTGCGCAACGTCATGCAATCGGTGCCCGACTTTCGCATCCTGGCGCATTCGACCGGCTTCGACCCGGTGGACGATATCGACACCTTCTTTATGGCCTCGGCCAAGCCGCAATATATCCAGCACACCTTCCTGGCCGTGCGTCACCAGAAGACCGACGACGAGATCCGCGACGTCCTCGACCACCGGTTTCGCGACCCTGTTCCCTGGGAGCAAAAAGGCGAATTTGCGGTGCGCCGACTCGTGCCCGAATCGAGCGGCTATTGGGACCCGCGCAAGGTCATGCTCGCCCGGCCGGGGCTGACCATCGTCGGCGAAGACGAGTGGCTCGAGCAGTTGTCCGAGGACCTGCCGTCCGACTCGCCGCTGCGCGAAAACCAGCAACTCGGCGAGGATGACGCCGGCAACAATCTGCCCTCGGCCAGCCTGCTCGACGGGCTCGCCCAGATCGAGCGCGCTGCCGAGAATGACGACACCATCGTCATGATGAGCGCGCAGGGCCTCGTCTATAAGATCCCGGGCCTGGGCCAGATGCGCTTCGAGGGGGTGCGTCTGGCGGTGAGCAACCCGGCCTCGCCCACGCTGGACGTCGACATCAAATTCGAGAGCGCCGAGGAAGCACAAAAATTCGCCCAGTCGTGTCCCGCGCTCAAGGCTCGGCTCAAAAAGAGGCTCGGCCTGGTGGGCATGAAGGGCAACGCCGTCAAGATGGCCCTGGGCGGCGACCTACTGGCCAAGCTCGACTGCCGGTCCGACGAGGACTACGTCAATATCCACGCGGTCTTCACCGCCCAACAGGTCAAGAATTTGGCCGGCTTCGCCGCCCCGCTCATCCCGCGCCCCAAGGCGCTCCGCGAGCTTCCCCCGCCGCCGCCCAAGCCCGAGCCCGAGCCCGAGCCCGAACCGAGCAAAAATACGGACGCAGACGCCGGCGATCGGGACACCTCCAAATAAAAACGGCGCCCCGATGAGGGACGCCGCAATCACACACACAGTCATTCAATTTTCATTCAGATGGTCGAGCTACCGTGCTCTCGGCCAATCAGGCGCTCTCTTCGGTCTCTTCTGCCACCAGCAGCCGAATGCGAGCGCGCTTGAGCGAGTCGCGGTAGCGCTGGAGCAGCTCTTCTTCCGCTTCGGCGCCCTCGGCCTTGGCTTCCAGCCGCTCGATCTCCTCCTCGGCGACGGCCAGCTCGTCTTTGGCCTTCTCGATGTCGATCTCGCTGATCCCCTCGCACCCCTTGGTCAGCACGCTGACGCGGTCGTCGAGCACTTCAGCAAAGCCCTTGTCGACAAAGAAGTGTCGCTCGGAACCTCCGTCACGGACGATCATCTCGCCGATGCTCAACGAGGTCAAAAGCGGCAGGTGGCCCGGCAAGACGCCGACTTGACCCTCGGCGCCCGGAAGGACGACCTCGTCGACCTCCTCGGAGAGGACGGCGCGCTCGGGGGTGACGACTTCGACTGTGATTCGCTCTTCAGCCATGATTCACTTCTTCGGCGGCCAAATCGGCCGGTGGAGTTTGAAACGACAACATATCGAGAGCCGGGGCGCGCCCTGCCCTCAACCGATTGATCAGCCCTCTTTGGCCAACTCGGCGGCTTTCTTTTTGACGTCTTCGAGAGTGCCCTGCAGGTAGAACGCCTGCTCGGGGAGGTCGTCGACCTCGCCATCGAGCAACGCCTTGAAACCGGCGATGGTGTCCTCGAGCTTGACGTAGGTGCCGGCCATGCCGGTGAACTGCTCGGCGACGTGGAACGGCTGCGACAGGAACCTCTGAATCTTACGCGCACGCTCGACGATGAGCTTGTCCTCGCGGCTGAGCTCGTCCATGCCGAGAATGGCGATGATGTCCTGGAGCTCCTTGTAACGCTGCAGCGTCTCCTGGACGCGTCGAGCGACCGAGTAGTGCTCCTCGCCGACGACTTCGGGCGACAGAATCGTCGAGCTCGAGTCGAGCGGGTCGACCGCCGGGTAAATACCCAGCGAGGCCAACTGGCGCGACAGGGTCGTGGTCGCGTCCAAGTGAGCGAAGGTGGTCGCAGGAGCCGGGTCGGTGAGGTCATCAGCAGGCACGTAGACGGCCTGAATCGAGGTAATCGACCCTTTTTGGGTGGTGGTAATGCGCTCCTGGAGGTTACCCATCTCGGTGGCCAGCGTGGGCTGGTAACCGACGGCAGACGGGATACGTCCCAGAAGTGCGGAGACCTCGGAGCCGGCCTGGGTGAAGCGGAAGATGTTGTCGATGAACAGCAACACGTCCTGGCCTTCTTCGTCGCGGAAGTACTCGGCGACGGTCAGCGCGCTCAGCGCCACGCGGGCACGCGCTCCGGGAGGCTCGTTCATCTGGCCGTAGACCAGCGCGGCCTTGGAGTCTTCCCAATTGCCGTTTGCGGCGAGAACGCCCGACTCCATCATCTCGAAGTACAGGTCGTTGCCCTCACGGGTACGCTCACCGACGCCGCCGAATACGGAGAATCCACCGTGCTCGAGGGCGACGTTGTTGATGAGCTCCATGATCAGAACGGTCTTGCCGACGCCGGCGCCGCCGAATAGGCCGACCTTACCGCCACGAGCGTAGGGAGCGATCAGGTCGATGACCTTGATGCCCGTCTCGAACGCCTCGGTGGCCACTGCCAGATCGTCGAATTCCGGCGCATTGCGGTGGATGGGCCAGCGCTCGGTCGCCTGGGTCTCCTTGACCTCTTTGACGTTGGTCTTCGAGATCTGCTTTTCGGTCAGCTCCTCGAAGGTCTGGGCGGTCTCGCCGCGCACCGAGATGGTGTAGGCAGTGTCGCTCTCGCTCTCGAGGGTGCCGCGCACGGTCGTGCCGTCGTTGAGCTCGAAGATACGCACGTCGTCGACCGGGTCGCCGGTGACGTTGAGGATGCGCCCGAGGACTTCACGGCCGACCGGGACCGTGATCGTCTCGCCGGTATTCTTGACCTTCGCGCCGCGGGTCAGCCCGTCGGAGGAGTCCATCGCGATGGTACGCACGACGCCCTCTCCGAGGTGCTGAGCGACCTCGAGGACCAGATTCCACTCCTTGTCGTCGATGAGCGGGTTGGTGACCTTGAGGGCGGTCAGAATCGGGGGCACGGTGTCCGCGGCAAACGCCACGTCGATGACCGGTCCCATGACCTGGCGAATTTCGCCAAATTTGGCGCCTTCCTGAATCCCTTTGAGGTCGGATCCGGGGGTGGATGCGGCTTCGGTGGTCATTGTCTTTCTCCTGAATCTATTGCGTAACTGCGTGTCTGTAGATGGCTAAGCGTATTCTTTGCTGGTGGCTTGGCGCGCAGAGCATCACCCTTGCAGCGACTCCGCGCCGCTGACGATCTCGCAGATCTCGCGGGTGATATAAGCCTGTCGCGCCCGGTTATACTGCTGGGTCAGCGACGAGATCATGTCGTCGGCGTTGTTGGTGGCGTTGTCCATGGCGGTCATCCGCGCGCCTTGCTCGGCGGCGAAGGACTCCAAGAGGGCCTGCAAAAACTTGACCTCGACGTAGCTGGGAAGCGTCTGCTCCAGCAGCTTCTCCTCGTCGGGCTCGTAGATATACTCGGCGGCGCCCGAGCCCTCTTCTTGCTCGGTCTGGTCGGCCTGACCGCCGCCGCTAAAGATCTCTTTGGACAGCGGCAAGACCGGCTCGATCAAGGTGTTGTACTCGATGGCCGAGACAAATTCATTATAGCCGACATAGACGGCGTCGTACTCACCGGACAAAAACTTGTCGGTGGCGTATTTGGCCAGCTTTTTGGCCTCGGCGTAGCCGGGGCTGTCGACGACGTCCATGAAGTTCTTGTCGACGTCTTGCTTGCTGCGCCGGAAGTAGTCGCGCGCCTTTCGGCCGGCGGGGGCCACCGAGACCTGCTCGCCGGAGAGTTGCTCGTCGGCGATGAAGCTTTCGACGCCGCGGCAAAGATAGGAGTTAAAACCACCGCACAATCCCCGGTCGCTGGCGATCGCGAAGACCAACACTCGGTCCACGGACTCACGCTGCTCCAAGAGCGGGTGGGAGCCCTCCTCGGAGCGCGCCACGAGGTTCGAGATCACCTGTTGCATCTTGTGGGCATAGGGCCGGGCCGCCTCAACCGCGCCTTGGGCGCGGTTGAGCTTGGCCGCGGCGACCATCTTCATCGCCCGGGTGATCTTCTGGGTGTTTTTGACGGAACCGATCCGCGTTTTGATGTCTTTTAGGCTAGGCATAATCTGTGTTGCCTACTTCTGTGTCGGGAGCTCAACCGGGCCAATCGCGTCTTCGAGTCACTCCGCCGCGGCAGCCGTCTCTTTGGAGGCCATGAAGTTCTCGGTATACTCGTCGAGAATCTCGAGGGCCTCGGCGGTGACGTCGGACTGAGCCTCGGTGCGGAACTTCTTGCCGAACTTGCCGTCGTTTTCGATCTTCGACCACAGCTCCGGATCTTTGCTCTCGGCGAAGTCGTATAGGCCGTCCTCGTACTTCTTGAGCTCGGGGACCTCGATGTCGTTGAGATAACCGGCGTTGGCCGCGAAGATGATCAGAATCTGCTCGGCGACGCGAAGCGGCTGGTACTGACCCTGCTTGAGGATCTCCACCAGGCGCTCGCCCTTGGCGAGCTGGCGCTGAGTGGTCTCGTCGAGGTCGGAGGCGAACTGCGAGAATGCCTCCAGCTCGCGGTACTGAGCCAGGTCGAGCTTGAGCGTACCGGCGACGTTCTTCATCGCCTTGATCTGAGCCGAACCACCGACGCGGCTGACCGAGACACCCACGTTGATCGCCGGGCGCACACCTGCGTTGAACAGGTCGGTCTCCAGGAAAATCTGCCCGTCGGTAATCGAGATGACGTTGGTCGGGATATACGCCGAGACGTCGCCGGCCTGGGTTTCGATGATCGGCAAGGCGGTCAGGCTTCCTGCGCCTTCTTCGTCGCTCATCTTGGCGGCCCGCTCGAGCAGGCGGCTGTGGATATAAAAGACGTCGCCGGGATACGCCTCGCGTCCGGGAGGACGACGAAGCAGCAGCGACAACTGGCGGTAGGCGACGGCCTGCTTGGAGAGGTCGTCATAGATGATCAGCGCGTGCTCCCCGTTATCGCGGAAGTACTCGCCCATCGAAACCCCGGCGTAGGGGGCCAAAAACTGCAGCGGAGCCGGGTCCGACGCGCCGGCGTTGACGACCGTGGTATATTCGAGGGCGCCGTACTGGCGAAGCCGATCGACCACCTGGGCGACCGTCGACTCCTTTTGGCCCACCGCGACGTAGATGCACTTCACGTCGAGGCCCTTCTGGTTGATGATCGTATCGATGGCGACCGCGGTCTTGCCGGTCTGACGGTCACCAATGATGAGCTCCCGCTGGCCGCGGCCGATCGGAACCATCGAGTCGATCGCTTTGATGCCGGTCTGAAGCGGCTCATGGACCGATTTACGCGCGATGATGCCGGGCGCCTTGACCTCGGCGCGGCGACGCTCGTTGGCGTCGATGGGGCCTTTGCCGTCGACCGGCTGACCCAGCGGGTTGACCACCCGTCCCAGAAGTTCGGGGCCGACCGGCACGTCGGTAATACGTCCGGTGCGCTTGACCTCGTCACCCTCGACGATCTTGGTGTCCTCTCCGAGAAGCGCCGCGCCGACGTTGTCCTCCTCGAGGTTGAGGACCATGCCGAAGACGCCGTGGGGGAATTCGAGAAGCTCACCGGCCTGCGCCGACTCCAGCCCGTAGATGCGGGCAATACCGTCACCGACCGAGATCACCGTGCCGGTCTCTTCGACCTCGACACGCTTATCGTAGTTCTCGATCTGGTCCTTAATGATGGAGCTGATCTCTTCGATGTTGATGTCCATCTTACCTTCCTCGCTGGGAGGAGAGCCTCACAAAGCTCTCGTCCGTCTGTATGTTTCTGAAAAGCCTGCGGTTTCTTTAGTGATGCTATCGATCACGGCGCCGGCGTCGTGCCGGAGCCACGGATGTCTTAGACTTCGGCCAGGATGCTGTCGCGGAGCCGATCGATCTGGCTTCGCACCGAGCCGTCATAGACCATGCTGCCGATGCGAGTGATCGCCCCGCCCAACAGCGCCTCGTCGACGCTGGTTTCGAGCAGCACGTTC
>JBKGZI010000344.1:0-6522 GCA_046545675.1 Persicimonas sp. | reverse complement strand
AGAAAGTGAGAGAGTTAGAGACTGCACGCTGTCGAGCAGATGCGCTTGGTCCAGACCTCTAACGCTCTGACTTTCTTGCCTATTTTATAGAAGGTCGAAATAGCTGGCCACGCCGTAGGCAATGCCGCCCATGCAGCCCATGCCGAGCAGTAGCGCGACGCCGACCACGGCGATTATGAGGCCTTTTTTGCTCTTCTTTTCTTCGGTCTGCTCGAGGGCGTTGTTCTGAGGTCCCTGCAGGCCGGTATTGGCCGCTCCGGGACCTGCAGCAGGTCCGGGGGCCGGGCCGGAACCGGGGCCGGTTGGCTGGCTGGTGGCCGACGGGTCGGTCGGTGATACGTCGTCAATATCACTACCCTCGTCGCCTCCGAAGACGACGGGACCTCCACGGCCGGCTTCGCCGGGGCCAGGCGGCTCGCCGAGCGTGAGCCCGGTGTCGGGGCCACCGGGGTCATCGACCGAATTGCTGGAAAGGTCGACCGGCTGGGTACTCGCGTTGGGTTCCTGGGCTCCGCCGTCTGACGGTGTCAATTCATGCTGGGGTCCGGCCACCTTGGGCTGACCGGCAGTGGGCTGTTCGGAGGGCTCCTGCAGGCCCGGCTCATCTTTGTCGGGCAGGTCGAGCAGCTCGGTCTTCGCGTAGGCACCTTCGCGGTCGGGCTCGGACTTCTTGTCGGCCTTATTGCCGGGTTTGGGAATCGTAAACGGCTTGGAGCTGCCGGAGGCCTTGCCGGCTTGGCTGGACCCGCCCTTCTTCGAGCTGCCGGGCTTGGGGATTTTCAGCCCGCTCCCCGGGCTGGACTTGCCTCCGGAGGAGCCAGCCGACTCTTCTTTGGCCTTCTTGGCGTCCTCGACGGCTTTTTTGAGGTCTTCGCCGCCGAGCGCAGCCATGCCGAACATGGTCTTCTTCTTTTCCTTCTGCTCGATCTGATGGCCACAATAGCCACAATGAGCGGAATCATCGGCGATTTCTTTGGCACAGCTAGGACAATTGATCATACGGCGGCTCCGAAAACCCAGGATGCAAAGCGAGCTTGTTAGTCGCAGTTTAAAGTACGCAAGCTATCCGACCGTCGTCAACCGCGCAGACGCAGTCGACGTGCGAAAGCCAGTCCGCCCAGAAGCAACAACCAGGCCGCACCTCCGGGAGCCGCCGCGCCCCGGCCGGCCGACGAGCAGCCCTGATTGACCGCGACGTTGTCGCCGTCACCTTCGGTTTGCGCGGCGTCGTCGCCGGTACCGTCGTCGTTATTCGACCCGTCGTCATTATTCGACCCGTCGTCGTTCGACCCGTCGTCGTTATTCGACCCGTCGTGATCGTCATGGAGCGTGACCGGGGTCTCATCGACGACATCGACGCCCGGCGCCGAGGTCGTCCCATCGGCCGAGCTCTGGAAAAAGATCGAGTCCACGTCGTACCAACCACTGTCGTCCTCGTCGGGGGCCTGGGCGTCGAGCAGGTCGATGCGAAGCCGGTCGACCTGGCCCGACCACTCCGGGTGCTCGCCCAGCGGGATGACCAGGTCGTGAAAATCACTGTCACCGGGGGCTGTAAAACGCACCGCGCGCTCCTCGGAGAACGATTCGCCATCTCGCGCCCAGAAGATCGCTTTGGTGTGATCGCCACCGTGGGAGCGCGTCCGCACGACGAGTTGGTCGAATTGGTCGCTGGGCACGCGCGTCCACTCCGGCGAGATGATGCGCGCATCGTCGCCGACAATCTTCATGGAGAGCAGGCCGTGGCTGGTGTTGTTCTTGAGCTCCTCGAAGTCGTCGGCCCGCTTTCCGGTCCACCCTTCCAGGTTGCCCTCGTCGGTGTCGTCGTCGAAGAACCAGGCGTTGCGGTCGAGCACGTCGAGCTGGGCGTAATCTCGGGCGGCGTGCCCCAATTCGTTGGTCTCCACGGCGTCGCCCCAACTGTCGCGATCGCCGAAGATCACCGCGTCGTTGGCGTCCTCTGCGTGGTGCAGCCAGCCGCGAACGTCGGGGTGGTCGACCGCGCCGATGCTGTAGCGCTTGGC
Source organism: Persicimonas sp. (assembly GCA_046545675.1). Taxonomy (GTDB): domain Bacteria; phylum Myxococcota_A; class Bradymonadia; order Bradymonadales; family Bradymonadaceae; genus CAYLTX01. The sequence goes on along the minus strand of JBKGZI010000344.1, from coordinate 4,501 downwards.
CTGAAGCTCGATATGAATCCGTTTGGTCTCACCGACCGAAAATGCGTACAGGTTGAGTCGTCCGCCGTCGCCGAGCCCATCAGAGGCGGGGTTCTCCTCGGCGTCGTTGGCATCGTTGACCACCCAGGTGGCCCCGTCTTTCTCCGGGTGGTCGGTGTAGATCGTATAGTCGGTGGCCTCGAGCCACGGATGCTCGATCATATAGCCGGCCCACGCATTGCGAATGACGTCGTCAGAGGTGTTCTTGATGAGAATCTCGGCCTCGATGGTCTGGCCGGGCAGCGCGTCGGCGATATTGTGGCTGATCCCCTGCGTATAGAAGTTGTCGGCGCCCACCCAATTGACGGTGACGTCGACATCGTAGTCGGCCGTCGAGCCGCCTCCGTCGCCATTTGCCGCCTTGCTGATCAGCGTATCGAGCTGCGCGAGCAAATTCGTTCCCGGACAACTCGTCGTCTGACCGGAGTGCTCGCCGTGGCCCTTGATGCTCGTGCGGTCGAACGGAATCGAGTAGGTGCGGCCGACCCAACCCACGATCTGAGCGGCGGCGTCGATCTGGGCGGTCGGGGGGGTATCCTCCCCATAATGGCCGATAAAGGAGGTGCCGACGTTTCCGGTATTCTGGCCGCCGACATGCGCGCCGGTTCGCTGCTCGCTCGAGCGCCCCTGATAGACCTTTCCCGCCTGGCTGACCACGAAGTGATAGCCGATATCACACCACCCGTTGGTGTCGATATGGTAGGCCTGAATGCCCTGCATCGTGCTGTTGATATCGCTGCCGTCATAGCGCGGCCCCACCGTGTGGTGGATGGCTTGACGGTAGGGATTATGCGACGAGCCGCAGACCTTGCTCGGGTCGCGCGCGCCCCACTGTGAGCGGGTGACCACCCAGTTGGGAATCGCCTTCTGGCGCACCGTGGCCAAGCCGTCGTCATCGGTGCGCTCGGAGTCCGAAGCGAAAGGCAAATCCCGAGTCAGCGAGTCGGTGCGGGCGACGACCTCCTCGACAAATTCGATCTGTAGCCACTCGAGCTGCTGATCTTCACGGATCTCCAGCTCGACGGCCTCTTCGTCCAATAAGACCCGACCGACCTGGAGCTCGTCGTCCTGCCAGGTCACCTCGACCTGCGCCCAATCGCTCCACTTGCCGTCGGTATAACGCACCCGGTAGTCGAGCGGCCGTTCAGTCCAGGTGGCGAATAAAAAGCCGGCCTGTTTGAAAGGCTCCTCGGGCGCAAAGCGGGCCACGCCCGATTCGAATGTATCGGAGATTTGCTCGGGCTGTTCGAGCACGACCATCTCGCGGTGCTGGTGGTCGAGCTGCGGACCCTCGGCTTCGACGAGCTCTTCTTCGGTGGGGGCGGGCTCGCTCGACTTACTGCAGCCCGATACAGTCGCACATAGAGTCAGGGAGAAGACGGCGAGTAACGAGCAGCGAAGCGCACGAGCAGCCATGGCGGGTCTCCTAGAGGTTAGCAACTTATGTGCGCTAGTATACTACATGCTCTCACACTTTCAATCGTCGAGGTCTGCTGAGCCAAACCGCAAAGGCAGCAACTCGTCGAGCGTCGTATAGACGCGCTCGCCGTCTGTGTTGGCAATCAGGATGGAAAGCTCGTCGGCGAATTCGGCGAGCACCTGCCGGCAGATGCCGCAGGGGGCGGCGGGGGTGTCCAGGCGGGTGACCACGCACAGCGCCTTGGGGTGGGTTTGGCCGTGGGCGACGGCGGTGCCGATAGCGGTGCGCTCGGCGCAGACGGTCGCGCCGATGCTGGCGTTTTCGATATTGCAGCCCACGAAGATCTCACCGGACTCGCCCAGCAGCGCTGCGCCCACCTTGAAGCCGGAGTACGGGGCGTGGGCGCGCTGGCGCACCTCGAGCGCCGCCTCGTACAGGGCGTCCCAGGTCTCCTCGGAGATCGCGTCTTTCGATTCAGCCACGGCCGATCCTCCTAACTTGCTCAAAGCAATTCGACGGTCTTCTCGACGAGGCTACAAAACTTGTCGCGCACACGCGAGGCGACCTCTTTGACCTCGGAGTGGTCGAGCTTCGCGTCGCTGATGCCGGCGGCATAATTGGTGATGCAGCTTATCCCGCCGATCTTGATGCCCATATGATTGGCCACCAGGACCTCGGGCACCGTCGACATGCCCACGGCGTCGCCGCCGAGGACCTGGATCATCTTGATCTCGGCCGGTGTCTCATAAGTCGGCCCGGACATGCCCGCGTAGACGCCCTGTTTGACCTCGTAGCCGAGCGCGTCGGCGGCGTCGAGGATCGTCTCGCGGACCTCCGGGTCGTAGGCGTAGCTCATATCCGGGAAGCGCGGGCCGAAGCGCTCGTCGTTGTCGCCGCGAAGCGGGTTGACGCCGGTCAGATTCAAGTGGTCGGTGATGACCATCAGATCGCCCGGCTCATAGTCGGGATTGGAGCCGCCGGCGGAGTTGGTCACCAGCAGCTTTTCGATCTCCATGACGCCGAAGACGCGCACCGGAAAGGTCAGCTCGCGAAGCGACCATCCCTCGTAATAATGCACCCGTCCCTGCATCGCCAAGACGGGCTTGCCGGACAGGTAACCGAAGACCAGCCGACCCTCGTGGCCGACCACGGCCGACTCGGGAAAGCCGGGCACGTCGGCGTAATCGAAGCCCAGCGGCTCGTCGAAGTCCTCGCATAGCGCGCCCAGGCCGCTTCCCAGGATGAGCGCCACCTCGGGGTGCTCCGGAAGTCGCTCTCGGAGCCAGTCGGCGCTGGCTTTGACTTGGTCGTAGTGGGTGGTTTCGGTACTCATAGGTTCCTCTTTAGTCTTGTGATTGTTGTGGCCCCCTCCGCGAAGCTCAGAGTTAGATCAACACACCCGCCACCGTCGCGGTCATAAACGCCGCCAGCGTGCCGCCGATCATCGCTCGAAGCGCGATCTGCGCCAGGTCCCGCTTGCGGCTGGGGGCGATGCCGCCGATGCCGCCGAGCTGGATGCCGATGGAGCCGAAGTTGGCGAAGCCGCACAGCGCGTAGGTGGCGATGACCACCGAGCGTCCGCTGAGCTCGACGCTCGGGTCGCCGAGCATCTGGGACAGGCTTCCGTAGGCGACCAGCTCGTTGACGACCATCTTCTCGCCCAGGAGCTGGGCGATCAAAAAGCAATCCTCGTAGGGCACGCCCATCAGCCAGGCAAACGGCCAGAAGAGATAGCCGAAGATCTGCTTGAGGGTGATCATCGGGGCGACCCAGCCGGGGTCGACCTCGAGGGTCTGGCTCATCGTGCCGATGCACTCGACGATGCGGCCGTCTCCGACCGATTCGACCGCGCATCCGGCCGGAACGGACATGCCTTTGGCGCCATACATGGCGACGAGCTCTTCGAGCACGCCCTTATTCCACAGCAGGCTGGGCAGTGACAAAAGATAGTCCACCAGGGCGATCAGCGCGATGAAGGCGAGCAACATGGCGCCGACGTTCAGCGCCAGCTTCAGGCCCTCGGCCGCGCCGCGGCTGGCCGCGTCGAGCAGGTTGGCGTCGACCTTCTCGTCGTTCATCTCGACGTTTCCGGCCGTCGCGGGGGTGCCGATCTCCGGATACATGATCTTGGCGATGATCAGCGCCGCCGGCGCGCTCATCACGCTGGCGGCCATCAGGTGGCCGGCGATGTCGGGGAAGGTGTTGTGGAGCATGCCCACGTAGATGGCCATGACGCCGCCGGCGACGGTCGCGAAGCCGCCGGTCATCACGACCATCAGCTCCGAGCGGGTCATCTTGTCGACATAGGGCTTGACCACCAGCGGCGCCTCGGTCTGGCCCACGAAGATATTGGCCGCCGCCGACAGGGTCTCGGCGCCGGAGGTATTCATGACCTTCTGCATGCCCTTGGCCATCCAGTAGACGATCTTTTGCATCACGCCCAGATGATACAGGATCGTCATCAGCGAGCTGAAAAAGATAATCGTGGGCAGCACGCCAAAGGCGAAGTTCTGCAGCGCGGGCATCATCTCGCCGGAGCCGAAATTGGCGAAGACGAACTCACTGCCCTCGTTGGTAAACTCGAGCAGCTTGGTGACCGCGGTGGTGGCCACCTCGAAGACCCACTTTCCGCCGGGCATCTTCAGGATGATCAGCGCGAAGGCCAACTGCAGGCCCACCCCCCAGCCGACGACTTTCCAGTCGATGCGTTTTCGATTGGTCGACAATAGGAACGCCACGCCGATAAACGCGAAGATGCCAAAGAGGCTGATCGCGCGGCCGGCGAAGCCGACGTCGCTGGAGGATTCGAGCGCCGCCTTTCTCTTGGAGGCGGCCGCCGCCTCGGTCAGCGAGACGGCCTGGTCGCTGATGGTCGTGCCGACGCCGCCGGCCGTGGAGGTCGCGTCGCGGGCGACCAACTCCATGGCCAGCCGCTCGGTCTCGGCGGCCCGGGCGCTCTGGCCCGTCTGGGAGTCGCCGAGCGCCGCCTGGCGCGCCTGGTCGGCGGCGCGGTCGACTTGCTGCTCGGCGACCTGCTGCTCG
>JBKGZI010000343.1:0-6522 GCA_046545675.1 Persicimonas sp. | reverse complement strand
TCTTGCTCGTGCAGTCGCTCGGCGCGGCCGTCTTGCATGTGATGCTGGTCGAGCACACCTATTGCGACAGCCACCAGGCCTTCGAGCATGGCGATGAGGCCGGCGACGACGAGCATCACCATCAACAGCATGAGCAGCACGCCGACGGCGGTGATGACGACCACCACGCCCCCGACGGCGAGCCGGCCGAAGAAGATTGCCACTGGCTGAGCTGGCTGCAGGGGCCGTCGGTCCCGCTGCCCCCGATGCAGGCCTCGGTGCTCGATCTTCCACCACCGGCCGACACCACCACCGATTATCCCGTCACCCGACGGGCGCTCATCCCTCATCCCATCGAGCTTCTCCGGCTCTCGCCGGGCCACTCTCCGCCCGTCTCTGCATAGTTCCAATTGAAATAGCACGGCTTCGTTGGGCGCATACGCCACAATGAGGCCAACCCAAATTGTAGTTTGGAGTAGGGCGTCGTTTGCCCTCGCCTCAAATGGTAGATCTTGCAGAAGTCGAAGCATCTTCTATTTGGGGCGCCTAAACGGCGTCGCGAACTACGATTTAGGGGTCCATTATTGGAAATATTGCAACCCGAAAATCATGAAATCGAGACTATTTATCATGGGCGCGCTTTTGTGCGTTCTTATGCCGGCGGCGGGCTTTGCCCAAACGGCCGACGAGGCGCAAGAAGAAGACGTCGAAGGCGAGCTCGAGGCGCTCGAGGAAGAGCTATACGACGAGGACGACGAAGATCCGGACGGCGAGGACCAGCGCGAGGACGACCAGCCGAGCCAGGCTGTGTCGGCGGTGCAGTCGATGAACCCGGATATCTCCCTGATCCTGACGACGGCGGGGGCGTGGAGCTCCGGGGAGGCCGACCTGCGCGGCGGGCACGACCCGCAGGATACGGGCTTTAATCTGCAGGGGCTCGAGCTGGCCATCGGTGCGGACGTAGACCCGTACTTCCGCTTCGACAGCGCGATCTTATTCTCGCTCTTTGGCGTCGAGGTCGAGGAGGCCTACGCGACGACGCTGGCGCTGCCCTGGCAGCTCCAAGCGCGCGCCGGGCAGTTCAAGACGCAATTTGGGCGGCTCAACCCGACCCACCTACACTCGTGGCGCTTCGTGGACCAGCCGCTGGTCAACGCCAAATTCTTCGGCGGCGAGAGCCTGCGCGGAATGGGCGCCGAGCTCAGCCAGATCGTGTTGTGGATGCCGGGGACTTTTCGGTGGTACGCCGCCGCGCAGAATATCAGCGGCGAGGCCACCGGCCGCTCGTTCGTGCCCGCCAGCGATGATATCGACACCCTGGCCGACCTGACCGTGACGCTGCGCGCCGAGGAGTTCGTCGAGCTGTCTCGCGACTGGGATCTGCTGGCCGGCGCCAGTTGGGCCAACGGGCGCAATAAGACCGGCCGCGGCAATCGCAGCGAGATCTACGGGCTGGACACCTACCTGAAGTGGCGCTCGCGCACCGCCGGCGGCCTCCAGGAGGTCGGCTGGCAGACCGAGGCGATGGTTCGCCGCCGCCAGATCCCCGGCGGCGTGCTCGAGGACTTCGGGCTGTCGAGCTGGCTGGCCTGGCGCCCCGGGCGCCACTGGGAGACCGCGCTTCGCTACGAATACGTCTCCGGCGTCGATCCCGAAGGCGAGGACAGCTCGCTGTTCGGCGGGTCGATCTTCAGCGACGCCGGCCCCTCCGGTGTGGTCGACCCGCTCGACCCCGAGTGGACCCAGGCGCGCCAGCGCGGCGCCCTGCAGTTGAGCTACCTGCCGTCGCATTTTTCGCGGCTCAGACTCCAATACAGCCTCGACCACCTGCCCTACCGGCAGGGCGGGCTCGACGAGCTCGTTCACACGATCTTTTTGCAGGCCGAAGTGGTCGCGGGAGCGCACGGAACCCATGCATATTGAACGACGACACAGTGCTGAGCGTGACGAGCACCCCTCCCCGCTTTTGCAGTTCAAAAGTGGGGAGGATCAAGGTGGGGCACTCCCCTCCCCGCTTTTGCAGTTCAAAAGTGGGGAGGATCAAGGTGGGGCGTCAGGGAGAGGCCCCCTCCTTGTTCCTCCCCACGCTGAAAAGCGCGTGGGGAGGGCGCTTGCGTACTTCATTGCTATCGCGCTGCTGATCTCTGCGACCGGCTGCACGCTCGACGACGGCGAGCCCTGGGGCCACGTCGACGCCGAGCTGACCGTCGCCGAGCCCGAGGTCGCCGCCAGCTTCGAGGTCGACTCCTTCGAGGTCGGCATCGAGACCGTCCGGCTGATTGAAACCACCTCCGGCGGCAGTGCCTCCGGCGAATTCGACCCGCAGAACCCGCCGGCCGGCTGTAGCCTATGCCACGGCGGCCACTGCCACTGCGATGGCGAGCTGGTCGACTACGACGAGCTGCGCGCGCGGGTCGCAGGCGGCGGCGCCGATCGGCGGGTGCTGGCCAATCTGGCGCCCGACGCCCCGATCACCTCGGCGGGCGCGGTCGATCTGGGCCTGGCGCGCATCGACGAGCGCGTGTCGATCGACACCGTCGAGGTGGAGTTGGCCGCGGTACAGGTCCGCGGCACGCTGACCATCGACGACCGGGCCCACCCGACGACGATGTCGCTGCCCGGCATCGGCGGCACGCGCTTTTCGGCGCCGGTATCGCTGGATTTCGGGCCCGACTCCGAGGAAGTACAGCCGCTCGAGCTCGGGCTCGTCTGGGCCGACGGCTGGCTCGAGGACGTCGACTTGGACGCGCTCGACACCACAAATGATTCCGAGATTCTCATCGCCAGTTCAGCGAATCGCGACGCCGCACGCATCATCGCGGATCACGTCGCCGAATCCTCCATCGAGGTGCATATGCATGGTGATTGAGACAAGCCCCGCAGGTTTGCGGGCATAGACAAGCGGGCGGATGCAGCCCCAAGGCGCACCGGTAAGTGTAATGCCGGGGCGAGCATCCCGCGGGGGCCTCCATGAGGGAGGCTCCCGCTAACCCACATTCAACATAGTTGGAGTAGCTAGAGATGAAAATGATGAATCGACATGTAAAGAGAATCGTCCTCTTGGCCGCCGTCGCTCTTCTGTGGGGCGGATTTGGCTGTGGCGACGATCACGACGACCACGACAACAACGAGCACAGCAACAACGAGCACAGCAACAACGAGCACGAGGAAGAAGCCCTGGTCGACCACGCCTGCGGCCACGCCACCGACGGGCCGTTTGTGCCCGACGACGGCTCCGCGTTGCAGGCGGGCACCAGCGCCGACGAGGCCGGCTTGCCGGTCCTGCATTTCGGCGAGTGGGCGACCGTCGAGCTGAGCGACGAGGACGACGACGGCAGCTACGAGGGGTTTGTGATCTTCGAGCCCGCCGACAGCGGCGAGCACGTCCTCTTCTCCAGCGTCGCCTGGCCCGGTGAGGACGCCGAGTCGACCGATAGCCCGTACATCATCGTCACCCACGAGGATGGCGGCGACGACCCGATCTTCGAACTCAAAGAGCCCATCGGCGAGGAGCCGGGCTGCGTCGAGATCAACTTCGGCCACCATTACGCCGAATTCGTGGCCGGCGATCACTATATCGTCGAGATCACCGGGCATCCGGAGTCGGAGATTTCGATCGTGCCGGTGCCTGCGGGTGAAGAAGAAGGTCACGACCATTAAGTAACTCAACTGGAGCGACGGCGTCCCTGCCGTCGACGGCAGGGACGCCGTCGCTCCAGTAAAATGAGGCAAAATATGAGATATCCAAAACACCTTCTAATCGGCGCGGCTTTCGCGCTCACGACGCTCCTGCCGCAACTGGCCGACGCCAAGGTCGAGATCGTCGCCACGCTCGGCGATCTAGCCGCCACGGCCGAGGCCGTCGGCGGCGAGCATGTGGACGTGACGCTGTTGGCCAGCCCGCAGGAAGACCCGCATTATGTCGACGCCAAGCCCAGCTACGTGCGCAAGGTCGCCGCGGCCGACCTGCTCATCTTCAACGGCATGGCGCTGGAGACCGGCTGGCTGCCCACGCTGGTCCAAAACTCGCGAAATAGCGGCATTCAAAGCGGCCAGAAGGGCTCGTTCGACGCCTCCGAGCACGTCGAGCGAAAGGGGACGCGCACCGACAAGGTCAGCCGGGCCGAGGGAGACGTCCACCCGGAGGGCAACCCGCATTATTCGGTCGCCCCACCCCAGATGGCGCGCGTGGCGATGGCGCTCGGAAAGCGCCTCGGCGAGCTCGACGAGGACAACGCCGAGCACTACCGGGCGCGGGCCAAGGAGTTCGCTCGCGAGGCGCTGCAGACGGCGAAGTATTGGGAGAAACGATTCGGCGAGTTGCCCGACAAATGCCGCAACGTGGTCGTCTACCACGAGGCATGGGATTACCTGACAGATTGGCTCGACCTGACCCCGACCATCGCCGTCGAGCCCAAGCCGGGCGTGCCGCCCAACCCCAAACACGTCGTCAAGGTCATCAGCGCCATCGAGGCGAAGACACTACCGGTGGTCATCCAGATGGAGTATTACCCCGACTCCAACACCAAGCTCATCACCGAGCGCACCGGCGCCTACCTGCTGGAGGTCGAGGGCCAAACGCGCGAGGGCGAGGACTACCACAAGCGGGTCAATAAGCTGGGCGGCGAGCTCTACTCGGCGATCAAAGCGCGGTGCGAGGAGTGACTGCGGGCTTGGGGACTGCGGGCTCGAGCCGTTACGAAATTCTAGGAGAGTTGATCGTGGGTATATTAACGACAAAAAAACTCGTTGTCGGCTATGACCGGCCGCTGATCGGGCCGCTGGACATCGAGATCGAGCCGGGCGTCTTCGTGCTGATCGAGGGGCCCAACGGCATCGGGAAGTCGACGCTGTTGAAGTCACTCATCGGGCTGCTCAGCCCGATCTCGGGCAGCTACGATTGGGCGGTGCCGCGCAGCCAGATCCGTTATGTACCGCAGACGCGCACCCTCGACGTGCTGCTGCCGGCGACCGTCGACGACGTGCTGGCCACCGGCTTCCAGCGCGGCTCGGGGTGGTTGGGGCTGAGGAGTTCGGGCTCCGGCAAAGAGAGCCAGGCGGCGCTCGAGCTGGTGGGAATGGGCGAGTTTCGCAGCCACCTGTTTCGGGAGCTCTCCGAGGGCCAAAAACAGCTCGTGCTGCTGGCGCGCGCCTTTTTGGGCGACCCGTCGGTGGTGCTCCTCGACGAGCCCGCCGCCTCGATGGATCCGGGCCGCCAGCGGATGGCCGTGGAGCTGCTCGCCCAGCAGCGCGACGAGCGCGGCCGGACGGTCTTCATGATCGCCCACGGCAGCCAGGCCGCTCGTGAAGTGGCTGATTGTGTGTTGCAGATCGACCGAAGCCGAGAAGTCTCTCTGGAAGCGAATGGCTTGGATCCTGATAAGGCGTGTTGCCCATGATAGATGCGTTGATGGTAAATTGGACGTTGTATCGCGACCCGATCCTATGCGCTCTGGCCGCCGGCGGGGTGCTGGGGTTGCTGGGCGTCTATGTGGTCGCCCGGCGCATCGTATTTGTGAGCGCGGCGCTGAGCCAGTCGGCTGCGTTGGGCGTGGTCGGAGGGTTCTTCCTGGTCGCCACCTTCTCGATTACGGGCGTGCTCGCCGGGCTGTTGCCGATGGCGCTGGCGCTGGTGCTGGCGCTGGCGGTGGTCGCGGCGCTGGCCTGGGTCGGCGACCGGCCGAGCATGGGGCGCGACGCGATCCTGGGGATCGCGTTCATCGTACCCACCGCGCTGGTGCTCGTGCTCGGCCCGTCCATCCCCCAGGAAATGCACGCGGTCGAGGAGCTGCTGCACGGCTCGGCGGTGCTGGTGCGCAAGGCCGACCTATACGCCGTCGTCGGCGCCGGCGCGCTGGTACTCGCCGCCCAATTCGCCGCGTTTCGCGGGTTTATCTTCGCCAGCATCGATCCGGTCGTCGCGCGCACCCAGGGCGTGCCGGTGCGGGCGCTGGACATGGTGCTCTTCGGCTCCATCGCGATCATGACCGGCCTGGTCACCCGCGCGCTCGGCGCGCTGCCGACCTTCGGGCTGACCGTGCTGCCGGCCATCGGCGTGCTCGGCCTGAAGATCGGGCTGCGCAACGTCTTCGTGCTCGCGGCGATCGTGGGGGCGATCTCCGGCGGGGGCGGGTATTTGGTGGCTTATTTTATGGATTGGTCGGTCGGGGCCTCGCAGACGTTGGTGGCGGCGGGGTTTGCGGTGGTTTTTCGGTTGTGGGGGCTTTTGCGGCGGTAGTCATACCGGGCGTCGGTGGTGTCCGGGGCTCTCCGTGGGTGCGCCCCTCCGGCCGCGCCGATGGCGCGTCCGAAGGCGGCTTACCCACGGCTATGGTTTGATCCTAGCTCAAGCGATCGTGTGGGCAAATCGGGTTGCCCATATGACCGCCTCGCAAAAGACCAAACCATACCCGGGGGTAAGGCGGGCGCTTTTTGCCCGCCGCACCCTCGGTAACGGTCGCCGCTCGTCACCCTTCCGTTTTAATCCCCCGGGTGTGTTCATCGGCGGTAGGTTGGCGAGAGACCCCCTCCCCGCTTTTGCCG
>JBKGZI010000342.1:0-6523 GCA_046545675.1 Persicimonas sp. | reverse complement strand
GCGGCCAGGCGGAGCGCGTTGAAGTCAACGCTTTGTCCGTTAGAGACGCAGGCCTGGGAGATAAACGTGGCTACGCCGCGCGGGCTTGTAAAGGCGATCCAGTCGGCGTCGATCTCGGCGAGCTTTTGGGCGAGGCCGGGGTAGAGCCTGGGGCAGGTGCGGTAGACGGGGACGTCGTAGACGTCGGAGGTCTCGGCCAGCGCCGCGGCCAGGCTGCGTGGGGAATCCTTGAGGCCGAAGGCGACCGCAGGGAGGGCGGGGCTGTGGCGCTCGAAGGTCTCGACGAGGCCCTCGAAGCGCTCGTCGTCGGGCGTCTTCGCCGCGACCCCAAAACGCGCCGCGATCGCCTCGGCGGTCTTCTCGCCGACCGCCCACACGGAGTGGTTGGATAGATCGATGGCGTCGAAGATGCCGCTTTGGGCGACGACGTGGACGCTATTTTGGCTGTAGAAGACCAGTGTGCAGGGTTGTTTGACCAGGAGTTGCACTTCTTTGTGGTCGAAGTCGACCGGCGCGGCCTCCAGCATGGGCATGTGGACGACGCGGAGGCGTGCGTGCTCGAAGGTCGGCGCACGTGTGCCCGTATAGACGACGGTCACGTTCGGGCTGGATTGTTCGGAGTCGTCACTCATTGTCTAGAACGTCGCGGGCGCCCTTGTCGATAAGCAGCTCGGCCAATTCCTCGGCCATCACAGCGGCGTCGTCTCCGGTCAGTGTCTCGTCGAGCGTGCGGCGGCCGTCGGGGCTGCCGGCCCATGCCTGCAGCCGCCATTTGCCCTCGGTTTCGGGGGCGTCGGCGAGCCGGCAGTGGGCGCCCAGGGGCACCGAGCAGCCGCCCTCGAGGCGGTTCATGACGATACGCTCGGCGGTGACCGCTTCGACGGTATCAGTGTCGAAGATCGGGGCGAGCAGCTCCTCGATGTCGGGGCGGCCCTCGCGGATCTCCACACCGACGGCTCCTTGGCCGACCGCCGGGACGTAGAGGTCGGGGTCGAGCTCGCAGGTGACCGTGTCGGCCATCTCGAGGCGCTCGAGCGCGACGGTGGCCATGACGATGGCGTCGAAGCCGTGTTTTTTGAGCTTGTCGAGGCGCGTTCCAATATTGCCGCGCAGATCGCGAAATTCGAATTGGGGGTGCCTGGCCAGCAGCTCGGCGCGCCGTCGCAGGCTGCCGGTGGCGATGACCGCGTCTTCGGGCAGCTCGGCAAGCCCGCTCCACTTCTCCGAGATCAGACTGTCGGTGGCCGTGCCGCGCTCGGGCGAGCCGGCGTATTTGAGGCCTTCGGGCAGATCGGTGGGCAGATCCTTGAGCGAGTGCACGGCCAGGTCGACTTGGTCGGCCAAAAGCGCTTGCTCGAGCTCGGCGGTGAATAGCCCTTTGCCGCCGATCTCCGGCAGAGATTTGTCGAGGACCTTGTCACCCAGGGTGTCCATGGTGACGACCTCGACGTCGAGGCCGTCGTGGGCCTCTTCGAGGAGCCGGGCGATATAATGCGTCTGCCAAAGGGCGAGGCGCGACTTTCGCGAGCCTATCTTAACCTTCGTCGGAGTCATCTTCGAAATCCTGGAGGTTGTAAAGAGAGCGCACCACCCGCAAGTCCTCGGCGTCGAGGGTGTTATTTTGTACCGAGGAGCGCAGGTACATAATCGGGTGGTGCAAGAGCTTTTTGACCAGCCCCTTGGAGAATTCTTCGACTGCGGCGCGCTCGGCGTCGCTCATCGCGCCGCCGTGGCGGTCGAGCTCTTGCTCACGCACGGCGTCGAAGTATTGAGCCAGCGTGGCGATGGTCGGGGTGACCTTCAGCGACTGGAACCAGTTGTCCCACTCGTGCACGAAATGGTCGACGAAGTCCTCGGCGGCCGGGATCTCTTGTTTGCGCGCGTCGATATTGCTGGCGACCACGCTCTGTAGGTCGTCCATATTATATAGGAAGACCCCCGACATTTTGCTGATCGCCGGGTCGATATTGCGCGGGTTGCTGATGTCGATCAGAAAGATCGAGCGGCGGTGGCGCGCCTTCATGACCTTTTTGAAGGCTTTTTTGGTCAGCAGGTAGTCCTGAGCGCCGGTGGCGACCAGGACGATATCAGCGTTCTCACAGGCGTCGGTCAACTCGTCGAGTGGCCGATAGGTGCCGTCGAATTGACGGGCGAATGCGCGGCCTCTGTCCTCACTGCGGTTGACGACGGTGATCTTCCTGGCGCCGGCGCCGACGAAGTGAGCGGCGGCCTTCTCGGAGGTTTCTCCGGCGCCCACGAAGAGGACCTCGCGTTTGGCGAATTCGCCGAAGATCTTCTCGGCGAGCTGGACGGCCACCGAGCTGATCGAGACGGTGCCCTCGCACAGCGCGGTTTCGGTGCGCACCTGCTTGCCGCAACGCACGGCGTATTGGAAGAGGCGGTCGAGCGCGGGGGCCTTGTCGGCCTGCTCGAGCAACATTTCGTGGGCGTCTTTGACCTGGGCGAGGATCTGGTTTTCACCCAGCGCGATCGACTCGAGGGAGGCGGCGACCCGAAAGATATGCCGAGAGGCGTCGTTGCCGGCGAAGGCATGCGGCTGTGGGATATGGTCGCCGAGGCCTTTGATGTCGGAGACAATCTCGCGCACCGCCTCCCAGGTGGTGTTACCGGCGGGGCCGAACAAATAGAATTCGGTGCGGTTGCACGTCGAGATCACCGCGCCCTCACTACCGAGCCGCTCGCGCACCTCACTGACAAACCGCTGCACATCCTCGCTCGAAAAGGCGAGGTCGTCGCGATCCTCCAGAGCCGTATTCTTATGGCTGAAGGAGTACGCCTTGAGTTTGAGGCTTCGACTCTTCACTGGAATGAGTGCAATGCGCCGGAGGCGGTAATGATGACGAATACGGTGCCGATGAGCACGAGATAGCCAAATAAGGACAGATAGCCCATGCGCAGCCCGCTAAACCCGCGCACCCGCGCGACGATCAGCCCCACCGTATAGGCCAGCCAGATCAGGTCTGCACAGATGATGATCGGGTCAAGCGAGCTCATGCTCGCGCCGCTATCGAGCGCGACCCAATGGCCCAGCGCCAGCCCGAGGCCCAGCAGGATCACGCCGGCGACCGTCGCCAACCTGCTCATATCCTCCAGGGTCGACAGCGCCGGAAGTCGGCGAAAGATGACCCCCAGGTCGCGCGACTTGAGCTGGCGCGACAACAACACGTACATCAACGCATAGATCGCGCTGAGGCTGAGCGCGGTGAAGCCAAAAGTGGTAAATAGGACGTGGACCGCAAAGATCGGATGTCGCGACTGGACGGCCACGTCGGCCATGTCGGCGACGAGAACCGAGCTGGCGAGCTGGAATAAAAAGACCAGCCCCAAGAAGAAAATCCCGGTATTGGGTGCTTTGTGGCGGGATTCGACCAGCAGATAGATGGCGATGATGCTGGCGGCCAGGAGAGACAAAAACTCGGCGCCCGAGGCGATCGGGAAGTGATCGAGCAGCACGCCCCGCAACACCAGATAGCCCACGTGGACCCCAAACGTGGCCTTGAGGACCGTGGTGCCCAGGAACTCGTCGTCGCTGACCGGATTGAGGAAATGTCTGAAATACAGCGCAAAACACACCGCATACAGCGCCGGCAGGACGAACTCCAAGATGTGCATTACGCTGGTCATCGTCTACCCGATTAAAACTACTTACCAGATATAGCGGCTCGAATGCGTATGTACGCACAGAGGAGTCGCTGTACCGGACCGGACAGTTAACAGACATCGAGGCCGAAATCATCCGTGGCTGTCGAGACGCCGGGCGCAGCCCGCCATATACGCCCGATATCCTGGCGTGCAATCAGGCAGAATGTCCGGCGGTTCCGGTTCGGGCTTGTGGCTCGGGACTTGGGGAAAGGCAACCTCAAGCCCATTTGGCAGCCATCGACCGCTTGGGTGCAAACTGCAAAACACTCCAAAACCTGTATGCGAAGCCACTCACAGCTTTCTGTGAGTCAGACTCGGCATGCGCTGGCGTACGTCTTCGAGGTAGTCGAAGTCAAGCTTCGTGGTCACCACACATTCTTTATCGGGCGCGCACGCGATGCGGCGGCCCCAGGGATCGTAGACCGCCGAGTGGCCGTAGGAGCTTCGGCTGCCGAAGTGGTGGCCCCATTGGTTGGGAGCGAGCACGTACGCCTGGTTTTCGATGGCGCGTGCCTGTAGCAGCGGATGCCAGTGATCCCGGCCGGTCTGGAGGGTGAACGCCGAGGGCACGGTCAGTGCGGTGGCGCCGCGGGTGCTCAGCGCCCGGTAGAGCTCGGGGAAGCGCAGATCGTAGCACACGCTCAGGCCGACAGTCTGCGACTTCTCTCGATAGTCGATCGTCGCGCACACGACCTCGTCGCCGCCGGCGACCGAATGCGACTCCCGATAGCTGCGCCCACCCTCGACCTCGACGTCGAAGAGGTGGATCTTGCGGTAGACCGCCTCTGTCTGGCCGTCCGGGCGCAATAAGACCTGGGTATTATAGGTGCGGCCCTCGTCGGGCGAGATTTCCGGGAAGCTGCCCAACGTCACCCAACTGTCGGTCGTTCGTGCGATCTCACGAAAATGCTCGACGATGGAGCCGTCGACGGCCTCTGCGACCGCCAGCTTATCGACGTCTTTTCCCAAAAACGGAGCATTCTCCGGAAAGAGTATCCAGTCAGCGCCGTCCTCGGCGGCCTCCTGAGCGAGGTGGCGACATTTGTCGAGGTTTCGGTCGAGCTCGCGTGTGGAGCAGAGTTGAATTAACGAAACATTCATATCGGGGGTCCCGGGTGGTCCGAAAGATCATCTGCGCCCAAGTTGGATGCATCACAAGGTGTTGTCAACGCACACGAAAGCCGGGAATGAGCGCTGCGCGTCGCTCGTTTGCTCGGTGACACTATCTGTGGTTCGCTAGCTGCGCGGCGGCGCAGTCGGCTTGACGCGCCCAGACAGTTTTTGTATGCCTCCCCTTGACGCGACACAGCCGAGATTCTTGCGCTGTATGCGTGGTGTGTCTGCGACCGGCTCGATCCGCGGTCGCTGACACGGGCGATGTCACCTTGTAGTGACGTCACATGTTCGCACGTTTCATGCGAAGTGGGCCCATAGCCCGCTTTTTTTGTTTTTAGACGCATGCACCATCCTAGAATCATAGGAGATTAAGTTGGCTCGACGGCGCAAAAAAGAGCGACAGTTTTTTGAAGAGGACGACGATAAGTCCTCCCAGGAGAAGTCGCGTGCCGGATCTCCCAAGCTCGCCGAGAAGGTCGAGGCTTGGGCCGAAGAGGCGACGCAGGCCAACGACCTGGAGCTTTTCGACGTCGAACTTGTGATCAAGGGACGTTGGATCTTTCGCGTCTATGTCGATCTTGCCGGAGAACTCGAGCCGGGCGAGGGCGTGGGCGTGGGCGAGTGCGCCAAGGTCAGCCGTTATATCGAAGCCTATCTCGATGCCGCTGAGGATATCCCAGAGAACTACGTTCTGGAGGTCTCCAGCCCGGGCATCGAACGAAAACTGAGCAAACCCAAGCATCTTCGCCAGGCGGTGGGCAACAAGATTCAATTGATTGTCCGCGAGCAAGTGGCGGGAAAAAATAAAGTCATCGGCCAGCTCATGGACTACGAGGATGGCACGCTGAGCGTGCAGCTCGAAGACCGTGATGGAGAAACCGTCGACATCGACTGGGGCAACGTCAAAGAAGCCCGGTTGAAGCACGATTTCGATTTTTAGGAGTAGACGTTCCATGGATCTGAACACCGTCATAGACCAGGTCGGAAGGGACAAAGGCCTCGAGCGCGAGACCCTCATTGAGACCCTCGAAGCAGCCATCTTGACTGCGGCGCGACGCACGTATGGGCCGCAGCGCGAGATTGAAGCGCAGTTCAACGAGGACAGCGGCGAGATCGAGTTGTTCCAGATTGTTACGGTCAACAACGACGTCGAGAACCCCTACCGCGAGGTATCGGTCGACGAAGTCGAGGCGGCCGGCTTTAGCGCCAATCCCGGCGACGAGTTACTCTTCCAGATCTTCTATCGTGAAGAGGACAAGGAAAAGGCCAAGGCCCAAGACGACCGCTTCGGCGAGCTGCTCAAGCTCGACTCTTATAGCTCGACCTTCGGGCGCATCGCTGCCCAGACCGCCAAGCAGGTGATCATTCAGCGAGTGCGCGAGGCCGAGCGCGACATCATCTACAATGAGTACAAAGATCGCGTCGGTGATATGGTCACCGGGATCGTGCGTCGCTTCGAGAAGGGCAATATCATTGTCGACCTCGGACGCGCGGACGCCATCCTGCCCAGACGCGAGCAGACCTCGCGTGAGAGCTATCGCCCCGGAGACCGAATCCAGGCGATGATCAAGGAGATCCAGCGCTCGAGCCGAAGCCCTCAGGTCGTTTTGACGCGCGCCGATCCCCAGGTGCTCATCAACCTCTTCGAGCACGAAGTGCCCGAGGTCTACGAGAAGATCGTGCGCATCGTCGCCGTGGCCCGAGAGCCCGGCGTGCGCACCAAGGTGGCCGTGTACAGCCGGGA
>JBKGZI010000341.1:0-6534 GCA_046545675.1 Persicimonas sp. | reverse complement strand
CCTCGCGCATGAGGAAGAGATGGACCGCGGGGATGAGGTGCGCTCGCTCTTTGGACATCGGTGTTCTCTCGTCAGTTTTATCGCTTTGGATCGACGGATTGTTTGCAGTAGCATTCTCCGACCGATGCTTCACGTGCAGGAGAATTGATGCTCGAGCTTTCGTACAAACGAGTCAAACCAGGAAAAGTCGACAAGCTGCGCACCTGGATGCGCGAGCTGGCGAACCGCCGCGAGGAGGTGGTCGAGTCCTTTGCGCAAGAGGGCGTGCGCCACGAGATGGCCTGGCTGCTCGAGGACCCGCAGGGTTTCGTCCTCGTCTATGCCATCGAGGCCGAGGACATCGACAGGGCTCGACAGGCTTATGGCGAGTCGACGCTGTCGATCGATCTCGAGCACCGCGCGGTGCTTCGGGATGTACTCGGCGAGCGGGTTGAGCCCGAGTTGCTACTTGATTTGGCCGTGCACAATAACGAGTAGAATAATGAGCGACTGTCCCGATAGACAACTCATCACCAAGAGCCGGCTCCTCCGCGATCTCGAAGCACTGGGCGTCGAGCTGGGTATGACGCTGCTCGTCCACAGTTCGCTGAGCAGCCTCGGCTGGGTCTGCGGCGGCGCGCAGGCAGTGATTGAAGCGCTGCAGGAGGCCGTCGGGCGCAGGGGTACGCTCGTCATGCCAACGCACTCGGCACAACTGAGCGACCCGGCCGGCTGGCAGAACCCACCGGTGCCCGAAAGCTGGTGGCAGCCCATCCGAGACGAGATGCCCGCCTTCGACCCGTCGCTCACGGCGACCCGCGGGATGGGCGTCATCCCGGAGACGTTTCGCAAGGCCGGGGGCGTCCGCCGAAGCAGCCATCCCCAGCTCTCATTTGCCGCCTGGGGCGCTCGTCGCGACGCCATCATCGACAACCACAGCCTCGAAGAAGGCATGGGCGAAGACTCGCCACTGGCGCGCCTATACGACCTCGACGCACACGTGCTCCTCTTGGGCGTCGGCCACGAGTCCAACACCTCGCTACACCTGGCCGAGTACCGCTGGTCGTGCGCGGCGAGCCGGCGCATCACGGTCAGCGCGCCTATGATGGTCGGCGGCGAGCGGCGTTGGGTAACGTACAACGATGTCGACCATGACTCCGACGATTTTGTGCAGATTGGCGAGGCATTCGAGCGGACTTATGAATCCCGCATCGGCGAAGTCGGAGAGGCTGAGGCTCGGCTCGTATCGCAACCGAAGCTGGTCGACTTCGCACGTGAATGGATGGAGACGCACAGGACCTGATGGCGACCGACGATCCCAACAACCAATCCGCCTCGTGGACTCGCCTGGGCGAAGGCACGTTGACCGAGGTCTGGACCGACGGCGTGCACATAAAGCGCCCGATGAGGCCGTGGAGCGAAGCGATCCATCAATGGCTCGAGCATCTCGAGCATGGCGACGTGGCGGGCGTGCCGAGATTTGTTGCAGTCGAAGACGACACCGAAATATTGACGCTCCTGCCGGGCCGAGCGGTTCGACGCCCCTGGACCAAAGCCGTGCAGTCACTGCGGTGGATGGAACAGGTGGGGCGCCGGCTTCGACAGGTCCACGAGTCGGCCACGGATTTCCGGCTGACTGACGGCGTGAGCTTCGTCTGGGGACCTGTTCAGCCCGAACCCGCGCATGTCGTCACCCACGGCGATCTCGGTCCCTGGAATATGATCGAGCGAGACGGGCAATTCGTCGGCGTCATCGACTGGGACCTGGCGAGGTTTGGCGACCCGCTCGACGACCTCGCCGAAGCCGCGTTCGAGCTCGGCCCGCTGCGCGAGAATCGAGATATGCTCGGCGGCTATGTGACCGCACAGACAGTCCGAACACGAGTGGAGGCCCTTTGTCTTGGCTACGACCAAGTGTCGGCAGATGATGTGCTACGACACGTCGAGCCGTTTTTTCAGCGGCGGATAGACGAGATGACCGAGCTCGCCGCCGACGGACGAGAACCCTTCGTAGATCTGGCCGAGGTCGGCAATATCGAAGCGCTACGCGATGACCTCGAGCATTTTCGAGAACACTTCAAGCCGAGTCGAAGGTGAAAAACCGCGAGAACCCACCATGAACGACTGGACCGACAACTACGTAGTCGATGACCGTGGCGGCCAAGCGCGACCAACGCGAGGCGAGCTTCGGACCAGAGACAGCTTCCTCTTCCGGCTCCTCGTCCTCTAGAATCGCGCTGGGCGTGGCGTAAGGATTGGCGGCGGGTTCTTCGCTCATCGCAACGTGCTCCCCATATTGGGTGGTTCGGGACGAGACATACTACCCCGCCAGACCTGACGGTGCCACCCGTCGATCAAAACGGGCTCGCGGGCCGACGTTGATGTGCGGCGAGGGGGTCCTCGACAGCCAACGCGCCCCGAGCCAGCCGATTGGCCCGGGGCGCGGCTCATCCGAGAACTGCGCCTCAAATCAGATCGAAGCTCATCAGCCATTCGAGGGCGGACGTTTAACCGCCGTCTCGGCCGCCGAGCGAACGCACCGTGGCTATGAACCGCGGCCCTTAGTCAATTCAGTTCCGACACGCCAACCAGCGGCTTGTCGTGGGCGACATTGCGATTGTGCTGAGCCTCGGCCTCCTCGCGGGTCTCGAAGCGCTGGACGACCACCGAGCCGTCGTGGCGGTTGATGGTCATCACGCAATGGTCACCGCGGCCGACCTCGACAATATCCTCGCCGCCCGTTTTGCGCCGACGACGGCGCGCCTGGTGAGCCTCGCCTCGCTTCTTTCGGATCTTCTTAGCCATCTCGATTCTCCTATCTGCCTCACGTTGGTGTAATTTGCGAAAACTGCGAGCAGAGGCCCTTGCCTCCCTCATTATGGTTTTCGGCAGTTCGGGGCGAATCGTTGCGTATTTTTTGGGTTTTTCTTGGAGAGAGCCGATCGACCCAGGCGCCTTATCGAAACGTTAAGCATTTAAAATCAAGCATTTAGACTGCAGTTCGACCGCGGGACGAATTCTAACGAAGATGTGGACTCGCTAATGACTGGACCTGGTAGGTGTCCACCATATGGCGCGAATATAGGGGTGCCAACCACGCTACTCGGCGCTGACTGTCTGGGGCATGGTCGCCCTACTCTGGCTGGTTGGCTCTGTGGTCGTGGGCATCGGCGGGGCGGCGTTTGGCATGGATCCGGCCTCACAGCAGGAAATGATGAAAAACGCGCCCGCCGGTGGTGACAATCCATTCGTATTCTTGGAGATGATGGGACCGGGCTATTGGGCGTTTCTTGGGCTGAGCGTGATATTGGGTTTTGTGAATGTCGGGGTGGGCGTGGCCAGCTTTGCTCCGCTTCGACGAGCCTGGGTCGAGGAGCGTAACCTGTCGATTTCGGAGGTACTCGGCGAGTTGGGCAACCGGATCATTCCCGGGGCGCTGCTATACTTCGTCTTCTCCATCGGATTCACGGTCGGCGCGATATTGTGCTGCATCCCAGGTCTGCTCGTCGGCTATTTCATGCTGCCGACCTTCTACCTGGTCGGCGGTCGCGGCAATGGCGTCTTCGAGAGCCTGGAGACGGGCTTCGAGTGGGGTAAAAAGCACGTCGCCCTCCTCGCGATTTTCATTGCCGCCGGTATAATGGTGGGCCTCGCCATGGTTTGCGTCGCGGGAGCCATCGGGCAGGTAGTGCTGACAATGGGCAAGGTGGGCTACGTCCTCAGCCAACTCATGTCTTGGTTCATCGGCGTCACCCTCGGCTTCTTCATCTGGCTGTACTACGCCGCCATGATGCTCACCATCGAGCAGGCGCTCACGTCGAAAGTGACGTTGTAGTACTAAAGCACTCCTATTTCGGAAACCGGATAAATTGGCAAAGTCAGGCCAGATGGGCCGATTGACAGGTAGCAGCGGCTGGGAGCGAAGCGACCGAATGCCCTTGGGGTGGTACATGGATTGAGGACAAATCGACAGACACTGGTCTGACGAAGTCAAGACTCCGGGTTTCGGAGTAGGAGTGGTTTAGTCTTCAAGCATCTAATGAGGCGATACAAAATGCTCTCTGGGCGCCGTGCAGGATTCGCCAACTCATCGAGCACGACCGTCAGCCTCGAGACCGCGGCTGCCTCTAGATTTACGCAACAAACAATGCAGCTATCTCACCTCTACAACCACCGCGGCGTCCCCCACGACCGCTACGTCGTCGTCGGCACCTCCGGCTCGGGCAAATCCACGCTCGCCGACAAACTCGCCTGGCGCATAGGCAGCCGCCACATCGAGCTCGACGCGCTCTTCTGGCTGCCCGACTGGCAGATGCGTCCTACCGATGATTTTCGCCGCCTTGTCGCCGAGGCCACCGCCGGCCAGCGTTGGGTCGTCGACGGCAATTACTCGGTCGGCCGCGACATCGCCTGGACGCGGGCCGACGCCATCGTCTGGCTCGACCTGCCCTTTCACGTCGTCATGGCGCAGGTCATCAAACGCACCCTCGACCGCTGCATCACGGGCCGACCTCTGTGGAACGGCAACACCACGAGCTTTCGACGCGCATTTTTGAGCCGCGACTCGATCATCTTATGGGCGGCTAAGACCTGGAAGAAAAAGCGCGAGCTATACTCGACGCTGCTCTATGAGCCAAAGTGGCGACATCTGGATATCTTTCGCGTTCGCTCGACGGGCGTCGGCGATGTTGATGTGCGGCGAGGAAGGCCTCAATAGCCAACGCGCCCCCGGCCAACCCATCGGCTCGGGGCGCTATTCATTGGCCACCCAGCGAAGGCACCGTGGCCACACGCCGCGGCACGTTGTCAGCTCAGTTCCGACACACCAACCAGCGGCTTGTCATGGGCGACGTTGCGATTGTGCTGGGCCTCGGCCGCCTCGCGAGTCTCGAAGCGCTGGACGACCACCGAGCCATCGTGGCGGTTGATGGTCATCACGCAATGGTCGCCGCGGCCGACCTCGACAATATCCTCGCCGCCCGTTTTGCGCCGACGACGGCGCGCCTGGTGAGCCTCACCTCCCTTCTTTCGGATCTTCTTAGCCATCTCGATTCTCCTATGCGAACGCCATCACTTCGAAGCAGGAAGCGAATCGTTCGCGCAATGCTTTGGCCGGCACCGCTTCAATCAGCTTTCTGAAGCTCCGCCAACTCGAATACCGCCCTCAACCCAAGCCCCTCGGCTCTGCCAGACCCCGCCCCCCTGCTGGACGAAGGCAACAATAACTACATCGACATAGAAGCACTCATGTGGGCGCTCGAGGATGCCGAAGACGACACGGGCCAGTAGATCCTCTGTGCTCTCCTCTGCTATGCTAGGCCTCTCAGCCACTGCTATACCTTTCCTGATAGCTCCGCTGGGGGGCACCGATGAACGAGACGAGACCAAGCATCTTCTGCCGCTGCGTGACCATGCTCTATTGCCTCGCCCTCGCCGCGCCGGCGGTCGCCCAGGAGAATGGCGAGTCGGAGGCTGCCGGCGCTGAACAAACCTCCGAGGACGAGCTTGCGAGCGCCCACGAATACGAGAAGCTGTGGGAACTCGAGAAAGCAGCCTCACTCTACGAGCGATTCGCCGAGACCGCCGCGCCCAAACGATCCGAGCTCGACGATGATGGATCGGCCAGGCTCGAAGAGGCGCTCCGAAAGGCCGCGCGGTTTCGAGAACTGCTGGGAGACCGCGAGCAAGCGGTCGAGAATCACGAAACTTACCTGAAGCATTTGGGCGACGAAGAGCCTGCCGGGGCAGACAAAGCGCTATTCGCAATCGCGCGGCTCTACGAGGAGATGGGCGAGCACAAGAAGGCTCTGGCGCAGTACGAGCGCATCCTCAAATACTTCGAGGACTCCTCCGAATACGACGCGATTCTCGAAGCCCGCGCCGCCATTGCCGAGCATCACCATCAACAAGACGACGCGGCGAGCCGAAAGCGCGCCCTCGCCGAGTTTCGCGAGGTCCTCGATGCGTACGACTCTGTGCCACTTGATGACCAGGCACAGCTAAGTCGGGGCCGCGACGCCGCCGCACGCGCCAAGTTCAGGCTCGCCGAAGAGCTCTACGACGAGATGGCCCGCATCACCATCGGGGACGCTTCCGCAGACGAGCTAGATGCACTTATGCGCGAGAAAATGCGTGCAGCTGAAAAGGCGCAGCGGGTCCTTGAAGATGTCCTCAACTTTCGTCGGCCACACTGGGCCATCGCCGCGCTGTACAAAATCGCTATGCAGTATGAAGACTTCGCCAACACCGTTCGCCACACGCCTCCCCCCGAGAAGTTGAACGCCGAGCAAAAGAAGACTTACCGCGGGCTTCTCGAAGACAGAGCGCAAACCATCGAGACCAAAGCCGTGTTCGGCTACAAGAAAGCGCTCGACGTGGCGCGCGACGTCAATTGGTTCAACAGCTACGCCAAGAAAGCCGCCGAGCGGCTCACGGCGCTCGACCCGGAGGCGTTTCCGGACATGTCGGAGACGCTCGGCCATCGCCGTCATTCTGGCACCGGCTTCGACCCTCCCGGGTTCTCTGCACCTTTGGTGCCCGAGCCATCGCCGATGC
>JBKGZI010000340.1:0-6549 GCA_046545675.1 Persicimonas sp. | reverse complement strand
CGTCCAGGCCGAAGAACCGACTCCAGACGCCAGCCATGAACAATCCTGTGATGATATGCCAGATGCCCCACCAGCCGGCGATGACCGCCATGCCGCCCAAGCCGTCGAAGAACGCGAAGACGAGCACCAGGCCGAGCCCGGAGTTTTGGATGGCCACCTCGATGGCCACCGCACGGGTGTCCTCGGTGGACAGCCGCGCGATGCGGCCGGCCGAGTAGCCGACCACCCAGGCCAGCGCATTGTGCAGCGCGACCGGCAAGAAGATGATGCCGATCACCGCGATAAAGGCCTCGAAATTTTTGCCGAACGCGATCACCACCAGCGCCACGAAGAGCACGAGCGAGAATATTTTGAAGGGCTTTACGGCCCGGGCTGCCAGCTTTGGGAAGTGGGCTGCCACCGTCATCCCCAGCGCCAGCGGGACGGCCAGCACGACGAGCACGTTGGCCAGCATCGACAATGGGCTGATATGAAATTCGGTCAGGATGGCACGGGTCTCGGGCGATATCGACCCCCAGAAGGCGACGTTGAGCGGGGTCATGAACATCGCCAGCGACGTCGAGATGGCCGTGATGGAAACCGATAGGGCAGTATTGGCCCGGCTGAGATGGGCGATAAAATTCGAGATGTTTCCGCCCGGGCACGACGAGACCAAGATCATCCCCAGCGAGACGCTCGGCGGAAGAGCGAGCAGTCGGGTCAGCGCCCAGGTTGCAGCCGGCAGGAGCAAGAATTGGGCGACGAGGCCGACCAGCGGGGCGCGCGGCTTCTTAGCGACCGCCTTAAAATCCGACACGCTCAGAGACAGAGCGATGCCGAACATGATCAGTCCCAAGATCATGTTGAGCGCCAGCAGGCTGCCGGGCTCGAAATTCAGCGATATCGCATCGATGGATCCCGTCATATCCTCTCGGTCATTGTGTAGGGGACGCGATCATGGGGATATGAGCCTTCTCTAAAATGAGAATTGTAGCAAGACGGTTGACGTTTTTGACCGATCGGTTAATGTTTAGCCCATCTACACACGTAACGTCAAACGGAGCACATCCATGAGCAAACCCGCCGCAGAGAGAGCAGGTGTCGAAGCAGCGCTAGAGACCACCGAGGCTGTGCCCAGAGGTTCGTCGGGCACCGTCGTCGATCGCAGCGAGCGGGTGTGCATCATCGGCGCCGGGCCGGCAGGACTTGCCACCGCGCGGGCCTTGGCTCGAAACGGGGTGCTCTACGACCAATTCGAGCGCCACACCGACGTGGGCGGCGTGTGGGACATGGACTCGCCGTATAGCAATATGTACGAGTCGGCTCATCTGATCTCGTCGAAGAAGTCGACCGAGTTTCACGATTTCCCGCTACCTGACGAGGCCGCCGACTATCCGTGCCACCGCACGATTGATCGGTATTTCAAGGACTTCGCGCGCCAATTCGGCCTCTACGAGCGCATTCGCTTCGGGGTGAGCGTCGAGCAGGTCGAGCGTGACGCAGACACGTGGACCGTCGAGTTGGACACCGGCGAGACGTACCGATACGACGCCGTTTGCATCGCCAACGGCCACCTCAACGACCCCAATTGGCCCGATTTCCCGGGAGAGTTCGACGGCGAGATTTTCCACTCCTGCGACTACCGCACCTCGGACGTCTTCGATGACAAGCGCGTGCTCGTCATTGGCGCCGGCAACAGCGGCTGCGACTTGGCCGTCGACGCGGTCCATCGGGCGAAGTCGGTCGACCTGTCGATGCGCCGCGGCTATCATATCGTACCCAAATATATCTTCGGTGTGCCCGCGGCCGACTTCGGCGCCGGCGCCGGAAAGCTGTCGATGCCGATGTGGCTCAAGCAGCGAATCGACACCAAGCTATTGCGCACGATTGCCCCGGACCCGCGCAAATACGGCATCCCAGAGCCCGACCACCGGCTGTACGAGTCGCACCCGATCGTCAACTCCCAGCTCCTCTATCATCTGGGCCACGGTGACATCGCGGTGCGCAAGAACGTCGAGCGCTTCGACGGCTCGACGGTTCACTTCACCGACGGCACCAGCGGCGAATACGACGTGGTGGTCATGGCCACCGGCTACGAGCTGACCTTCCCGTTCATCGACCGCGCGCACTTCGAGTGGGCCGGAGGCAAGGCGCCCGAGCTGTACCTGAACATCTTCCATCCCGACTACGACGACCTCTTCGTGATGGGCCTGATCGAGTCGGACGGCGGCGGCTGGCAGATCCGCGATTGGCAGGGCGAGGCGGTCGCCCGCTTTTTGGTCGCCCAGAAAGACGCGCCCGAACAGGCCGACCGGTTTCGCAAGCTCAAGCGCGGGCCGCTTCCGGATTCGAGCGGCGGGGTCGACTACTCCAAATTCGACCGCATGGCCTATTACGTGCGAAACGCCGTGTACAAAGAGCAGATGCAGGAGCTCTTGGACTGGTTCGATCGCAACTAATTTCCTGCCTCAGTCGATGCCTTCGTTGTCGACCAATACGGAGTTGCTGCTGGGGACGGTGAGGTCGTTGCCGGTGAAGTTGTTGCGCAATAGCGTGACGCCGTTGCCGGTGATGTCGGCGCTGTCGACCTGCGAGAAGGCCAGCGAGAAGCCGTTGGCGGAACTCGTCACCTTGCCGGCGATGTCGACGCCTCGGATGCGCCCGTCGCCGCCGAATAGCGTGACGTCGCCCTCGATGGTCGAGCGCGGCCCGTCGTCGGCCGACCAGGAGCCGAAGATCAACACGCCCTCGGCGCGAATCTCGACGGGGCCCGGGTAGACCCCCTCTTCGAGCACGATGATGGCGTTGTCTTCCTCGGCGGCTTGTTCGATATCGCCGCCTTCCTCCAGAAAGATGACTTCGCCGCCAATGGGATAGCGAACCGGCGCAAAGACATGCTCGACGCCGTCTTCTCGAACGGCGACGACCACATCATAGAGCTCTTTTTCCTGCTGGACGTCGACCTCGACCGTGCCCGGTTCGAACTCGAAGGGCACCGTGCCGGTGGGGATGTCGCGGACGACCGCCAGGCCGGTGGCGTCAGTGGATACGGCGTCGAGGTCGCCGACGGTGAACTCGACGTCGGCGCGTTGTGAGCCCATCTCCACCGTGGTGCTCGAGCCCGCATTGACGACCGGGTTGACGATGACCACCGTGCTGGTCACCTCGCCGAATCCACCGGGAGTGCCGTTGTTGAGGCCACCGTTATTGGCTGGGTCGTCATCATCATCGCCGCCGCAGCCAACTGCCAGCATAAAGGCGGTGAGCGCGAGTACGAGCACAAGTCGGGCATAGGACCTATTCATCAGCAGGCTCCATCAAAAGATAAAAAGATGTCGGAGGTTTTTCTATCCCCATCATCCCATCTTCGCGACCGCATTGGAGATGTGATCCAGACGATTCATTGCACCGCGCCCGCAGTTGCTTAATACTCTCCTCTACCTCGCTCATATGAAGTCGCGGGGAGCGATGGCTGGCTGTCGTCGCACCTCGGTGCGTGGGACAAGGGCGTGCCGAGGGTGATAATGAGCGTGAATTTATTTTTTTTTGAGAGGAAAGGTATGCGATACCGAATGATTTTAGCGGTGTTTCTTGTGGGTTCGTTGGGCGCGTTCGGATGTGGGGACGACGACTCGAACGGGGCGAATAACGGCGATCAAGACGCCGGAACCCAGGATACGGCCGATCCGGACGACGCAGACGAGGTGGCCGGGTGCGCGCCCGTCGACGAGTTGGGGCGGCTGACCAGCGATATCACCGAGGATACGGTCATCTCGCTGGAGAACGGCTGTCGGGTGGTCGAAGGACATATCGAGGTCAGCGCGAACCTGACCCTGGAGGAGGGCGTCAGCCTTTATTTCGAGGAGGACGCCGGTCTCAATATCCGCGGCGGCACGCTCACCGCGCGCGGCACCGAGGAGGACCCGGTCGTCTTGACGGCGACCGACCCGACACCCGGCATCTGGAGCGGCGTTCAATATATCGACACCCGCAGTACGCAAAACGTGCTCGAGCACGTCGTCATCGAATATGCCGGGGGGCAAGCATTTGACGGTGCCGCCGAGGCCGGGCTGGTGCTCAACTCCACCGGCATCACCGGCGACCCCGTCCGTGTGGCCGTCGACAACGTCACCGTTCGAAACAGCGCTGAGCTGGGGATGTACGTCGAGGAGGACACCGAATTCGAGTCCTTCAGCAATAACACCTTCACCGAGAACGGCAGTGCACCGATCCGCGTGTCTGCGACCCTGATGGGGGCGCTGGACTCGGAGTCCTCATTTGCCGGAAATGACAGCGATTTCGTGTTGGTGCAGCCCATCTCCGACGCCGACATCACCTCCGGTGACCATTCCTGGGCTGCTTTGGACGTACCTTATCGGGTCAGCGAGAGCTTCGAGATCCGCGATGATGCGCACGTCGATATCGAACCCGGTGCCACCATCGAATTCGAGGAAGGCTTGGGCATCAACGTCGAGGGTGCGACGCTCAGTGCCGTGGGCACCGCCGATGATCCGGTCACCTTCCGTGGCGCCGAACAGATCGATACCTTCTGGCAGGGAATCCAGTTCATCGGCACCCGCAGCGCCGACAACCGCCTCGAGCAGGTAACCATCTCCCACGCGAGCAATGGGTCGTTCTCTGGAGCTGGTGCAGGATCGCTGGTGCTCAACTCCGCTGGTATCACCGGGGATCCGGTCGATATCGCGCTGGAGTCGGTGACCATCGACGGGTTCGGCGACGAAGCCGCCGTCTACGTGGAGCCGGAGACCACGCTGACTGCGTGCTCGAATCTCAGCGGATTCACCCCGGCTGACGTCGCCGGTGACGGCGCCGACGACTTCATCGCCGAATGCGGGCTGTGAGCGAGTCATCCGGCTTCGAGCCGAACCTCATTGCTCATCTGCCAGAGCGCGTAGCGCACCGGCGAGCGGGCCGGGCACTTCTTCTTGGAGGAAGTGTCCGGCTTTTGTTTTGCGTACCGGGGCGTCGGGGCGCAGCTTGCGCACCCAGCCCAATACGCCGCCCAAAATGGGGTCGTTGGTGCCCCATACGACGCGAATGGGGATGTCGACGTCGGTGAGAAACTCTCGGACTCGTCTCAACGGCGCGATCGACGGGTGCACCATGCTGTCGGGCACCATGCGCGCCAGCGCCAGCGGCGCGGCGCGGTCGCGGATCGACCGCAGCGGCCAGCGGTAGGCGCGGGCCACCTCGCCGGAGATGCTCTTCGAGTCGCCCTGGGCGATGCCGAGCGCGATCTGCGGGAACCCGACCACGCGAAACGCAAGGTCGCTGACCACCGGCATCTGCGAGAAGCGGTGAAACGCCGTCGGAGTGAAGTCAGGGCGCGGCTCGGAGACGGCGGTGTTGCCGAGCATGATGCCCGACAGGCGCTCGCCACGGGTGGACATCGCAAGCATCCCGATGGGCCCGCCCCAGTCCTGCACGGCCAAGAGCACGTCGTCCAGATCGAGGGCGTCGACGAGTTCGCCGAGCCATTGGGAGTGATTTTCGAGGGTGTGGGTCTGCAGGTCGCGTGGCTTGTCGGACAGCCCGAGGCCGATCAGGTCGGGCATGATGCAGCGAAACCGCTCCGGGTCGAGCCGCTGGGCGACCTTGCGCCACAAAAAGCCCCAGGAGGGGTTGCCGTGGACCATCAACACCGGCTGGCCGCGGCCGTGCTCCATGACGTGCATCTTGCGGCCGCCGACGCGCACGGCGTAGCGGCGAAACGGGACCATCGCGTCGAGCCAGTCGGGTAGGGCGGGGGCGTCGAGCGTTTCCATCTGATCTCCGGCGTTCAGCTTGATTGTCGAGAGGGCTGCTCATTCGGGGTGAAAGAGTGGCTCGCGATCGTCGACGAAGCTCTGGAGGCGATCGTGGTCCTCATCGTCGAGGTCGACGAATCTCGCGCCGAAGCCGGGCAGGACGCCGTTTCGCCGATCGGAGACGGTGCGATGCCAGCAAATCTCGGCCTTGACCTCAAACGGTTCGTCCTGGTCGGGCAGGCGAAACTCCAGGTCGATCGTGTCCCCGATGGGCAGAAGCTCGTGGGTGGCCACAAAGAGCCCGCCCTCGCTGACGTTGTCGGCAAAGCCGACGTAGAAGTTCGAATCGGAGGTCATCGTCACGGCCAAATTGACCGCGACACGCGGCTGCTCACGGCGCTCGATGCTGACCTGGTCGGTCTCCATCTCTTCGG
The DNA here is from genome assembly GCA_046545675.1 of Persicimonas sp. Lineage (GTDB taxonomy): Bacteria > Myxococcota_A > Bradymonadia > Bradymonadales > Bradymonadaceae > CAYLTX01. The sequence continues at coordinate 368 of JBKGZI010000340.1, read as the reverse complement.
TGGAATCAGACGATTTGGACATGGGCTCTCCAGACTGGTGCAGGCGTTGTCGGACGGGCGCAAACACGCCGTGATGCCCACGGAGATTATCCCCCCGGGGGCGAAGCTCTTCTCCCTTTAAATTGCACTGTTCGCGCGTCGGCTGCAAGCAGAGAAGCGCTCGCTAGCCATCGTATTCTCCTGGGGTGCAAAATATGCGGCTAGTGGGAGGCATCGTGGCGCTTATCTTGTTGGGTTTGCGAGGGTATGCTCGGGTCGGTGTTGTATTCTTAGGTCTCGCAGAATGCGCTCATATCAATAGTGACGTTGGCGCATTAAGTACAAGCGCGTAAGTCTTGTGGATAACGAGAAGCTCGAGACACTCGATG
>JBKGZI010000339.1:0-6559 GCA_046545675.1 Persicimonas sp. | reverse complement strand
CAGTCAGCATGCGCAGATCCGCGACCGTAGCAGAATTATTCGCTTGTTTAGGGCCTAGTCGAGATTATCCAGCGCCCGGCGTGCGGCACGGGCACGCTCTTCAGGGTTGGGATGCGTCGACAAAAGCGCAGGCGGGTCGGGCTGCTCGGCGAGCTGCTCGAAGAAGGCGACGTACTCAGAGACAGGGTCGCCCTCGACAAGCTCGGCCTCGGCCCGGACCTGTTGGGCCATACGGTCGCCGAATCGTCGCCTCAAACACCCACCATCTACGCCTCGCCGCACCCAAATCCTTTGCAGTTCACCCCAATAGCGGGCTGGGATCTGATCCGCCTGGGAAATCCCGACGAGGGGATCGGTTGATTTTAAGGACAAAATACATAGCTTCGACGCGTGACGTCCCATCCAATAATTTTCCCGACCCCGGCCGGTGCCATGACCTCGACGAACCAACTCGACGAACTTATCTGGAGCGGCGATGCGCTTGCCAGTATCGTTGACGATCCGACGCGTACACTTCGAGTGCGAAACTGGGCACTTCGACGCTTACGGCTGACCATCTCCGCCGACGAAGTCGCGCAAATCGCAGCCGGGCTCTTGACCGACGACGACCCTTCGCTCGCCGCGTCCGCCTTCGTGACCATCGACAAGCTCGACAGGACCGTCGATGCCCAGCGGCTGCGGGCGTTTTGCCGGCGAGAGAGCACGCCGCAGTGGCTGGCGCTCGGTGCCGCCGGTCTGCTCGCCGCCCAGGGTGACGAGGACGCCCAGGAGGAGATGTTCAGCGCCCCGATCAATCACTCCCGCTGGAGGAGTTGGGCTCGGCGCGACCCCGAGGGATTCGCGCGTTCGGCCACCGAGCATATCGACGAACACAGCGACGACCCTGCCTTTCTATACGCCTGCATTGAGACTGGACTCCCCGGGCTCGCCCGCCCATTGGTCGAGCTCGCCGGCCGCAACGATGACGGCGAGCAACGCGCCGATCTCTTTGCCCGGATGCTGTCTCGATCTGGTACTTACCGCGCATGGCTCCAGAAGGGATCGCGCATAAGCTGGGAGCACGACGATCTTCCAGTCTCGTCGAGCATTGTCGCTCGCGATGCGGTCGACAGGCAGCTCGAAACCCTCAACGAGCACGCGCAAAAGGGCGATTGGGAGGCCTTTGCTGATTGCGCACTCACGCTCGTCGATGCCTACCGCGAAGCGATCGCCTCGATCGATTCGCACGTGTTGCGCTGGGCTATGGCGCTGGTCGATACGCTCGTCGACGAGCCCGACCTGGTACAAGAGCCTATCGAGCGCGCCGAAATCGCCCTTAGCTTGTGGCACGCCGTCGACAGCGTGGGGCATATCGAGGCCGAGCTGGCTGATGAAAGCCGGGCTGATGAAAGCCGGCTAGAAGTGAGCCTCGGCGGCCTGCCGTTTGTGATCGGTGCGGAGCGCGAGCGCCTTATCGAGGTCCTCGAAGCCGGCTGGAGCGGCTCGCCACGTCAGGAAGCGCAAGTCTCCCAGTGGCTCGATGAATTCGACGACCTCGACCTTTGGCTCGAAGCGCTCGAGATCGCGAGCCGCCTCGACGGCTTCGATCTGTGGGAGTGGACCGTCGAAGCCGTCGAGATAACCGAGGACCCCGAACTCGACTATGACGAGGAGTGGATTGCCGACAACCTGCAATTGATCTGGGCCCGACAGCCAAAGGCGATTCGCGCGCGACCCGAGCTGATCTTTGGGAGCAGGTCCTCGATCTGTAATGCGGCGATCGGGGCGCTCGGCGAGCAGACCGAGCGGTGGGCGAGTTCGCTACTGCTCGAGCATCTCGACCTGATCTCGACACACGGCGACCCCGAATTGCTCTGGAGCACCCTCGCCGACCTGGGCGACCCGGCCGGTCTCGATGCGATGCTCGATGCATGGCGTCCGGGCGAATTGAGCCTCGCCTACGATATCGGCCTATTGGCCGGGATTTGCGGGCGCGCAGATGAACTGCCCCAGGGAGTCGTCGAGGACATCGAACGCATGGATGAGCGCGAGGAGAGGATCCGGACGCGTGCTATGGAAGTGGCCGATTCTGGAGGCGACCTGCTCGACTTTTTCGCCAGTCAGAGCGCGCGCCTGCTCGAGCTTCGCTGCGCCGAGTGCGACAAGGCGTATGAATACGAGTTCGACACCATCTATTTCGACTTCTTGGGTCAGACGGGCACAGATTCAGCCGTCGATTCGCTCTTCTTCGATCGTGTGGTGGTCTGCAAAAACTGTGGCGCGCGCGACCGCTACACATTCACCAAACAGGCTCACCGTGCGCTCTCGATGATGATCGAAGTGGTCGTGGGCGCCGCCGAGGCTCACGGCGAGATGCCTGAAGATGCCCCGCTGGTGGGCTGGCACCCGGAGCTTTGGGACGGATCGAGTTTCGACCGACCTCAACAGGCTCTAGATCGCCTGCGACGTCAGGCCGACAAGCAATCCGATCGCCCCGAGGCATGGCGCAGGCTGGGCTATTGGTCCACCCGGTTTTATGCCGATGAGCAAGCCAAAGAGGCCTTCGAGCGCGCCGACAAGCTCGATCATGCCGGTGTGCCCGACCCCCGAGAGCTTCGCGACCGCGGCATCCCCGTCGCACCAGTGACCCCGAGTGAAGCCAAAGAGCTCATCGCCGACCATACCCGCCGACTCGGCTCCAGTGTGCGCAACACGATGAAAAAGGCGATGAAGGTGCGCCGCTACGCGATGCACGAATGTCTCATTAACGGCAACTGGCGCGATGGCCGAGACCTTTGCCAAGTCCTCGTCAGCCGAAAAATGCCCGGCCAAAAGCTCGCCGTCGCCACTTTCCTGATCGATCTGTGGTGTCTCGGGATCAAGGACACGATCTTCACGACCGGGATGACCAGCGACAGGTATCGCGACTTGAAGCAACGCCTCGGACAAACGGGCGACGCGCTCGAACCTGCGCCCCCGGAGCTCATCGCACGCGTGGTCGACCAGGCACTTCGCTACGCACTGGCGCTCGGCTTCTTTCCGCCACCAGATTACTTCGCTGCGAGCAAGCTCATCGGCGACATCGATCCGGAGGCGAGCCAGGAGTCGATCCCGCTAGGCGACGACGGCCAACCGTTTTATATGGCCGGGCCCCACGACGACGTCGACGCCATCGGCGATCAGTTGTCCCGTCGAGTCAGCCCCTACGGCTTCGGCTTTGTGGTCGGCCAGCCCTGGTAGCGGACCGGCCTTCGGTGCTGGATTTCCACATGGCCCACGGGGGTGGGACCCCGCCTATTAAGGCAATTAAGATTGACGTCCGCGGATCGGTGAGATGGCCGGTTCCCGACGTCGCGGATCGGCAGCTTGGTCGCCTCCCGACGCCCCGAACCGGCGCACACCGCCAGACGTGACGCCGTTAATCTTAAATCCGTTAATAGGCCGGCTCCCACGCCGGTGGACCATGCTCGGGTCCTGTACCATGGTCGATTCCCCACGCCGCGAACCTGCAGCACGGTCGTCTCCCGACGTCGCGAACCGACGCACACCGCCAGACGTGCCGCCTTTAATCTTGATTCGTGAGTACAAAGTCTTCCGTCGCCGTCCAGAGACAGTACACGCCTTCGGGGCGCGAGGCTCTGTCCTCGCCCCGCGGCCTCTGTGCCGCGGCTTGCGTGTCCACCATCTACACCTCGCCGAAGAGATGGGTGGGGAACGCCGGTAAAGCACCGCTAGCCCGCGCGGGCCGGGGCTTGTCGGGGAACATGGTGCCCTTACGCTGCCCTTACGCTGGCTCCCACGCCGGTGGGCCATGCCCCGGGTCCTGGACCTTGGTCGATGAAACGAACCCTGGTCGGCCGATCGACGCCGTGAATCGGCAAATTCAACCGCACTTCGAGTCGTCGGGATACGTCGCCAACCAGCCCTCGTAGTCGTAATTCGTCTGGTTATTACGGTGCCGATCCTTCTGGTCGGCGATATACTGCCTGACGTCCTCCAAGTCGCCCCGGCTCACTGAAAAGGCAGAGTGGCCGGTTTGCCATTCGAGTTCTGGAACTCGTACGCCTTCCTGGCTTCGCAGCGCCTCGACCCGCTCGTAAGATTCGCGCTTGAACTCGCGCACCGCATCTTCGATCAGGCAGCCAGGGCTCCAGCTTACGAGTGAATGGGTGTGGTTCCATGCTGAGTTGACGATTATGGGAACCAATCCGAGTTCACGGGCGGTGTCTCGAATCGCGTGATGAACCACTTTCTCTATGGGGCTGCGAAGCAGGTGTTTGCGTTTCTTCGTTCCCCACACCACGTGAATGAATACCTGCCAGAATTGAGGCATCGTCATCTCCTTTCTTGCGTTTCGTTGTCGATCTACCTCCCTATTATGGTTTTCGGCAAAGGTCGCGTTTCGTTGCGTGGTTTGATCGGCAATCGCGCTTGGACGCATCGCTGAGGCCGATCTTTTTAGTGAGGCTCTGTTCAGGAGAAGACGTTGCGAATCGACCATGCGTGCAGATCAGCGACATGGCCCACGGGGGCGTCACCCCGCCTATTAAGGCAATTAAGATTAATGCCCTCAGATCGGTGAGATGGCCGATTCCCGACGTCGCGGCTCAGCAGCCTGGTCGCCTCCCGACGCCCCGAACCGGCGCACACCGCCAGACGTGACGCCGTTAATCTTAAATCCGTTAATAGGCCGGCTCCCACGCCGGTGGACCATGCTCGGGTCCTGTACCATGGTCGATAAAACGAACGTTGCGAATCGACCATGCGTGCAGATCAGCGACATGGCCCACGGGGGCGTCACCCCGCCGGAGGAACCCCATGCCCGAATTCGACGACAAACAAACAGCCCGCGACTCGGTCTGGGAGCGCCTGCGCGCCGAGAAACAAGCGCGCTTTCCGTTCCCCATCAAGGGGCGCATCCCGAACTTCGCCGGCGCCAAGCAGGCCGCCGAGCGCCTGCTCGACCACCCCATCTTCGACGGCGTCACGCGAATCAAATGCAACCCCGACTCGCCCCAGAAGCCGCTGCGGCGCATGGCGCTCGAGCGCGGCATCACCGTCTACGTGCCCACCCCGCGACTCAAGGGCGGCTTCATGCGCTTCGACCCCCAGGAGATCCCGGAAGATAAATTCGGCGAGGCGTCCGCCCTGAGCAAATGGGACCGGTGGAAGCAGGACGTCGCCCTCGACGAGATGCCCCAGCTCGACCTCATCGTCACCGGCTGCGTCGCGGTGACCCAAGACGGCCGCCGCGCCGGCAAGGGCGAGGGCTACAGCGACCTCGAATTCGGCATCCTCCAGGAACTCGGCCACCAGCGCGTCCCCGTGGTGACCACGGTCCACGAACTCCAGGTCGTCGACGGCTTCCCCATCGACGCCCACGACATCGGCCTGAGCGTCATCGCCACCCCCGATCGAACCATCGACATCGACGACCCGCCCCAACCCACCGGCGGCATCGATTGGGCACAACTCGACGAAAAAGCGCTCGCCGAGATGCCGGTGTTGAAACGGCTAAGAGAGATGGGGGAGGAACGCGAGTAAAGCACCGCACACCCGCATGGGCTGGGCTTCGTCGGGGAACGTGGTGCCCTCCCTTACGTTCCCTCCCTTACGTTGCGCGGCATAAGCCAAGCTTCGGTCGAGCGCACATGGCTGCTGGCGCCGAGGCGCTCCATTTTGCCAACCGAAGGCCCTGCAGAAATCGAGACGCCTGCTACTAGAGAATTTAAGGTCTGGTGGGCTGCGTGCCGGCGTCCGTCGCCGGTCCGTGGCGTCTCGGCCCGCGCCTCAATCGCCCACACGCCGCGCCTCGCAACCCGCCAAAATTTAATTGCCCTAGTAGCAGGCGGTTCTGGTGCGCAGCACCTCGTCTGACGGGCATCACATCAAAACCCTCATCACCTGCTCCAACCGCTTCCGCCCCAGCAGCCCCTGCTGGTTGAACACCATCAGGTTGAACTCCTCCTTCTTCGACATATCCTGCCAATTCTCCGCCACCCACTTCAGGTCTTCCGCGGTGATGATACAGACATCCGTATCATGCTGAGACTCGAATTTGAGCTTTAGGCAGTTGTCCTCGGCGACGTCGTCGATCTCGGGGACGATGATCATGAAGCAGTTGACGCGCTTGTCGATGGAGTCGCGGATGTAGCGCTTGAATTGGCGAAGGTGGGAGTTCGGGAAGGTGTAGACGCTCTCGGTGGACTTATTGTCCCACATCAGCAGCGTGTCGTCGGAGAGTTCGGCGCCGCCGTCGGGGTGGTCGCTGCCGGGCATCTCCAAAAGCTCGACGCCGAGCTTGTGGCGAAAGAGGTAGCGGGTGGCCTCCTCGAAGGCGCGCTCGATGTCGATGTCCTTGGAACGCTATTAGCCAAGCTGCGAACGTAATGGCACCTTCTCCCAACGCCAACAACGCCACATTTCAACTCTCACTCATTTCATCTCGCGCACCTTGGATCACTTTCTCTGCCTGCTTCTTCGCTTCCTCTGCCGACGCATCCGGAGTTGCCGTGCGGGCAAACAGGGCACCAGTGTTCCAACCTAACCGCTCCCGCCACGGCGAGTTCAACCCACACAC
>JBKGZI010000338.1:0-6585 GCA_046545675.1 Persicimonas sp. | reverse complement strand
CTGCAAAAGCGTGACATACCGCCTCTCAAGTTGCGGTCCATCGTCGGTACGATGGGCCTTAAGGAGAAGTTCGACATGGCGTTCGAACTGAGCAGGCGCCTGCAATTTCCCAAGATGATGAACAACAGCGAAAACGTCTTGAAGTCGTACGGCTATCTGCGCCAGGCCGAGGGCAAAGAGAGGGCGCTATCCTGGCTCGAGGAGGCCGCCGACGGTATATCGCACGGTGTGTTTGCGATGATGGCCTTCCAGGAGGCGGAATACGACCTGGTCTGGGAGTACCTCGACGACTTGCCCGGGGGGGACACCGGAGAGGCGACCTGGCTGTTTCGGGCCGCCGGTGTGTTGCTCACCGACGATGACGACGAGCACCGACGCAAAAAGCTCGACGAACACTTCGCCGAGGAGGGCTCCAACTGGTATTACCGTCTCGGTCGATTACTGTGGGCCGGCGAGGGCGAGGAGGGGCTCATCGACGATGCCCGGACCAAAAAGAAGCGCTGTGAGGCCGCTTTCTGGATCGGGTTGAAGGCTCAGCTCGACGGTGATTATGCCGCAGCCTCCGATTGGTACCACGTCAGCATTTTGACCAAGGCCAGCAACAACGGCGAGTATCACTGGTCGCTCGACGAGTTGTTCCGCTGGGTCAGCGGGGATGAAGCCTATACCCTTCGGCGCCTCGAACGGGAGGAGCCACTCGAGACCTTTACGACGGACTCCCGGGAGCCCCAGCAGCGCTCCGAGCGGTAACCCGTCGCAGTTTGGGTCGCATCCTCGGTCGACCCATGATAGGCTGCCGGCGGACTGAATGGCCATTCATTTTTACCGACGGAGCCACAGGATGTCCCAACTCCAGACGCGTTTTACCGAGGATGTCGGCATCGAGGTGCCCCTTATTTGCGGGGCGATGTATCCATGTTCGAATCCGGAGCTTGTCGCTGCGGCTTCGGAGGCGGGCGGCATCGGCATCATCCAGCCGATCTCGATGATGTTCGTCCACGACCACGACCTTCGCGAGGGGATTCGCTATATCCGGTCGCTGACCGACAAGCCCATCGGGTTCAACACGCTGGTCGAGGCGTCCTCGAAGGTCTACGAGGAGCGCATGAAGAAGTGGGTCGATATCGCCATCGAGGAGGGCGTGCGCTTTTTCATCACCGCGCTGGGCAAGCCCAAGTGGGTCGTCGAGAAGGTCCACGCCGTCGGCGGGATCGTCTACCACGACGTCACCGAGCGCAAATGGGCGATGCGCGCGCTCGAGGACGACGTCGACGGGCTGATCTGCGTCAACGAGCGCGCCGGCGGCCACGCAGGCGCCGAGGCGCCCGAGACTCTCTATGAGGACCTCAAAGACCTGGGCGTGCCGCTGATCTGCGCCGGCGGCATCGGCAGCGAGGCCCGCTTCATCGAGGCGCTCGATATGGGCTACGACGGCGTGCAGATGGGCACGCGCTTTATCGCCACCGACGAGTGCAACGCCCACGACGACTACAAACAGGCGATCTTGAAGGCCGAGGAAGAGGACATCGTGCTCACCGACAAAATCTCGGGCGTGCCGGTGGCGGTCATCAAGACCCCGTACGTCGAGAAGGTCGGCACCAAGGCCGGCTTCCTGGCCAGGAAGCTCTTGCAGCACCCCAAGGGCAAGCACGTGATGCGCATGTATTACTCGCTCAAGTCGCTGTGGCAGCTCAAGAATGCCTCGATGAAGGGGATGACCTACAAGGATTACTTCCAAGCCGGCAGGAGCGTCTCGGATATCGACGAGGTCGTGTCGGCCGAAGAGGTCGTGCGCCAATTCGCCGACGCCGCGCGCGAACAGGCGGCTTGAGCCTCGAGGTTTGGGGCTTGGGGACAAGCATCATTTGAGGCTGGGGCGGGCGCAGCGGGCTTGGGTGGAGGTGAATTCGAGCAGGGCGTCGACGAATTCGGCCGGGGTGTCCTCGGGCGGGGAGTGGCCGGCGCGGGTGAAGACCTCGACGCGTTTTGCCGCCAGTTGCAGACCGATCTCGGCGGCGGAGTCGACGGCGACGAAGTCGTCTCCCTGGCCGAAGAGCAGCATCGTGGGGACCTCAGGGGCTTCAAGAGCGTCGATGTCGCAGGACGCGCGCACCAGCGAGGCGCCCAGGCGCAGCGCGAATTCGAGCCGGTCGACGTCCTTCATCGGGGCGATATAGGCGCGCGCCTCGGCGGCGTCGAGCGGCTGGCCCTGCCAGCGAAACGGCTCGATGATCTTCATGCCCGTGGCGTTCATCGCCAGCCGGGCGAGGCTCGGGGGCAGCAGATCGAAGATCATGGCCGCTCCAGGCGGCACCGTCACACAAAACCCGGGGCTGGTCAGCGTCATCGAGCAGAACCGCTCTGGCTGCTCGCGGGCGGCCTCGTAGGCGATGCTCGCCCCGAGCGAGTGGCCGACGATGTGGACCGGGCCCTCGACGGTGGCGTCGAGCAGGTCGAAGAGCCACTGCGACAGGGTCTCGACGCTCGGCTGCATCTGCAGGCCCCGGAAAGTCTCGTCGCGGCCGTGGCCGGGCAAATCCGGGATCATCACGTCGAACCACTTACCCAGTCTCGGCCACACCCGCCGAAACGCGATGGCGTGGGCCATATGCCCGTGCAAGAGCACCAGCGTGGGCGCCTCTTTGTTGCCTCCGCGCGCCAAGTGAAACGCGCCCTCGTATTTTTGCGTGGGGTGCTCGACCGATTCTAATTCGCCATAATCCACGACTTGGCACTCCAGTTGGGGACCACGAAATGTTGCGGCTCTCCCTGCCAATAGTCGTACACTCACTCCTATTGTCCAGCTCAGATCGTAAACGGAGCGACGCCGTCCCCGGCGTCGATAACGCACAAGTGCTGTTTGGTCGCAGCGTTCGACGGCAGGGACGCCGTCGCTCCAATTTGCCAGCTCAGATCGGTATTCAAGAGCGGGCGAATGCCCTACACTCCCGCGGTGATGATTCCCAATTTTGGAGGAGCCACCGCCATGGCCTGGACTGCGTATACCGCCGACGACTACGTCGATTTCGCCTACGTCGAAGATTTCTGCCGCGAGCTCGCCGCCGACTTCCCCGAGTGGGTCGCCCTCGAGGAGGTTGGCGAGTCTCACCGGGGCCGGCCTCTGCTTTTGCTGACAATCAGTGCCGAGGGACCCACCGGTGGCGGCGCCGAGCGCGGCCGGCGGCCGGCTCTGTGGCTCGACGCCGGCACACACGCCAGCGAGTGGACCGGGGTGAGCGCGGTCCTGTACACAATTTCGCGCTGGATCGAGCGCCTCGACGCCGGCGATCCGATGCTGACGAGCTGGTTCGAGTCGCGCGAGGTCGTCGCCATGCCGTGCATCTCGCCGGACGGCGTCCAGGCGATGCACGACGGCGCGCCGTTTATCCGCTCGAGCCTGCGGCCGGCCCACAGTGACGAGGTCCGCCACGGCCTCGACCCCTGCGATATCGACGGCGACGGAGCGGTGCGCACCATGCGCTGGAAGCACCCGGCCGGCAGCTTCGTCGAGGACCCCGAGTGGGCGCCGTTTATGCGCCCGCGCACCCTCGACGACGACCCCGAGGACGCTTATTTCCTGTGCGACGAAGGTGAGTTCATCAATTGGGACGGCGTGCAGTGGACGAGCGCTCCGCGTGAGTTCGGCGTCGATCTGAATCGCAATTTTCCGGGCCACTGGGAGCCGTTCTCGATGTTCGGCATGGACGCCGGGCGTTTCCCGCTCAGCGAGCCCGAGTCGCGCGCGGTGGTCGACGCGTTCGCCGAGCACCCGCATATCGGCTGCGCGCTGACCATGCACACCTACACCGGCTGCATCCTCACGCAACCCTACCGAAAGGACTCGCCGCTCTCCAAAGCCGACGTCGACCTGATGGAGCAGCTCGCCGAGGACATCGCCGAGGGCACCGATTATAAAGTGTTTAAGGTCTACCCGGACTTTATGTACGACAAAGACAAGCCCATCGTCGGCGTGTGGGCGGACACCATCTCGAGCGTCTTCGGGGTGCCCGGCTATACCGTCGAGCTGTGGGATCCCTTCGGCCACGCCGAGCTGGAGGTCGACAACCCCGTCGAGTTTTTGCAGCGCCCCGACCCCGAGAGGCTGCGCAAGCTCCTGCTCAAATTTACCGAGGACGACGAGAATTTCGAGCCGTGGCGCACCCACGAGCACCCGCAACTCGGCGAGGTCGAGATCGGCGGCATCGAATACCTGCGCACGGTGCGAAACCCGCCCCAAAAGCTGCTGGCCAACGAGTGCCTCAAGGCCTTCGAGATGGCCGAGCGCGCCCGCCGCGCGCTGCCGGACGTGCGCACCACGCTGGACGTGACGCCGTTGGGCGAAGGGGCGCAGCGCTTGCGCCTGATCGTCGAGAACCTGGGGTTTTTACCCACCAGCGGGCTCGCCCGCGGCGCCGACGTCGGCGCAAGCCCCCCTGTGACCGTCAAGATCGAGCTCGGCGAGGGCCTGAGCTGCGACGAGCCGCTCGAGAAGAGCGTCGAGCACCTCGACGGCTGGGGCAACCTGCGCACCGGCGCCGCCCGAAGCGCGCTATACGCCGGGCTTCCGTCTCGCGGGAATCGTCAATTCGTCGAGTGGGTCGTGCGTGGGCAGGGCACCCTCGAGATGAGCTGGCAGGTGGGCCGGGCCGGGGGCGGCGGTGAGGAGGTCGAGCTCGAGTAGCGGCCGCATATGCCTCGCACTGGTTCGGTGCCAGACCTTCCAGGTCTGGTCCAGGGCAGGATGCCCTGGCACCGGTTTGAGGGTTAGCCCATCAATTTTCGAATCGCCTCGAGCTCCTCCGGCCTATTGACGTTGGCCAGCTTCCCAGCCACCTCACCGGGCGCCTCCACCCGTCGAAACTCGCCATCTTCGATCAGCCGGCGTGCCGATAGACGGCCAGCCGAGATGCGCTCTTCGACGAGATCCAACACGGCCGGCCGATAGACCGAAAAAAGAGGCTCCAATTGGCCGTCTCGCATCGTCGCCAGCCCGTGCTCTCCGGTTGATATCCGGAACTCATCGAGTAGCCAGCCGAGCGCCTCGGCGTCGACCAGAGGCATATCGCAGGCGACCAGCAGCACCGGTCGACCCAGGTGGCCCAGCACAGTCTTCAGGCCCCCGAGAGGCCCCAGGCCGGACTCGTCGTCTTCGAGCCACGTGACATCTTCGCGCGTGCCGGTGCGCCCGACTACTACGACCGTGTCAGCGAGCTGCTTGTCAGCGGCAATAAGTGCCGCGTCGATCATCCGGTCGAGCAGCGAGGCGCCGCCGAGCTCGAGCTCGGCCTTGTCGCGGCCCATGCGCCGGCTCTTGCCCCCGGCGGTGATGGCGAGCGCTGGGCGGTTGTTTCGATTATTGGTCATTGTCTTTTTGAGACTCGTCCCATTCATGTTGGATTCGCACGAGCTTCGTGCCCTCGGGGGTCCGAAGCAGCGTATCCCACCACTCCTTGTCTTCCCAGAGGTAGCGAATCTGCAGACCCAGGACCTGCCGGTCTTCGAAGAGCTTCTTGCCGGTCGAGAATTCCAAGTTTTCGTCGCCTGCGTACCGCTCCGGGGCGCCCTTGACGACGACGCCGAAGACTTCGGCGTGCTCGAGATCTGCAAAATATTGTTCGAGCGTGGCCTCGTCGATGAAGCCGTGGTTGAGGTCGGGCAGGTCGATATCGGGTGAGTCGTTCATGGCGTGGCTCGGTCGGGGTTGGGCATGATCATGATGGCGTTGGCCGGCGCCGGGCAAACGCTGTGGCAAATGCCGCAGCCGGTGCAATGCTCGGCGACGATGCGCGGCTTGCCACGATCGACCTCGATGGCGCCCTCGGTGGGGCAGCGCTCGGCGCAGACGGTGCAAAAGCTCTTATTATGGGCCAGGCAGCTATGTTGCTGGAGCATGGCCATGCCGATCTTCTTGGGTACGTCGTCGCGCAAGGCGCCCGGCTCGCAGGCGGTGATGCACGGAGTGTCGGCGCACATATGGCACGGCGTGTTCAGCGCGTCGATCATCGGTGAGCCGGCCGCCTCGCGGAATCTGGCCGGGGCGCCCATGATCGAGTCGTGCGGGCAGGCCTCCTCGCAGGCGCCGCACAGCGTGCACAGCGCCAGAAAGTCCTCCTCGGCGACCGCGCCGGGGGGGCGCAACACCGGGATGGTGCCGCGTCGGCGCGACCGGAGCTTGTCCATGCCCGGGGGCAGTTGGCGATCGGATGAGTGCGGGTCGAGCTGGCTGAGCAGCGCGAGGAGGCTCGGGGCGTGGTCTTCTTGTGGGGTCGGTTGGGCCTGGGCGGAGTCGGCCGGCTCAGACGGCTCGTCGGGCTCGTCAGGTGTGAGCCTGTCGGCGATGAAGCTGCCGCGTAGGAATTGGCGACGATCGTAGGCCTTCTTGTCGGGTTCGTCGTCGTCCTCTGATTTTTTGAACCATCCGAACATGTCGTGCCTCTTGGGTTGCTTCTTTGAACGTGTGACGAGCGGCGACCCTATCTGGCAGCCTCTCCTCCCCGCTTTTGCCGTCCCAAAGTGGGGAGGATCAAGGTGGGGGCCTCTCCTTGATCCTCTCCCTCCCTTCGCTGTCGCTACGGGTGGAGAGGG
>JBKGZI010000337.1:0-6602 GCA_046545675.1 Persicimonas sp. | reverse complement strand
TCAGCGCCCTCAGCGCCGTCAGCGCCATCAGCGCCATCAGCGCCTGGACCCCTGGACCCCCGAACCCCTGGACCCCTGATATGAAAAGCCTAACTAACTTGCTCATCGTCGCACTCGTCACTTGTCTCGCGGCGACCGCCTTCGCCGACGACAAGAGCGCCAAAGAGATCATTGACGCCACGCTCGAGCACAATGCGCTGGGTTTTCAGGCCGGCAGCGCCAAGCTGTCGCTGGAGGTCGAGGACAAGGCCGGCAACAAACGCATGCGCAAGCTCGACGTTCGCAGCAAGAAGATCGACGAGGCCACCCGCACCCTCGCCGAGCTGACCGGCCCCAAGGAGATCAAGGGCCAGACCTTTTTGTTCGCCGAGAACACCGCCGGCGAGGATGACGTCTGGATGTATGTGCCCGCCTTCAAGGTCACCCGGCGCATCGAGGGCAGCCAGAAGAACGGCGCCTTTTTGGGCAGCCACTTCACCTACGCAGATCTGGAGAGCCGCGACGTCAAGGAGGGCAACTACGAGCGCCTCGACGACGAAAAGATCGGCGAGCACGAGGTCTACGTGGTCCAGACGACCCCCAAGAAAGGCTCCGACAGCGACTATGGCAAGGTGGTCAGCTACGTGCGAAAGTCCGACTCGATGCCCCTTCGCATCCGATTCTTCGACAAATCCGGCGACGAGGCCAAGACCCTCTTCGTCGAAAAGCTCGACGAGACCGACGACGGCGACACCTACGTCGAGAAGATGACGCTTCGGCCCAAAGACGGCGGCTACACCACCATCGAGATCGCCTCCTTCAAGGGCGGCGTCGAACTCGCCGACTCGCTCTTCTCGAAGGATCAACTCGGCAAATGATTGGCTGAATGGAATGCCTTAGTTTTTCGACGTTGGCTGCAGGCAATGAAATGTTTTTGGTTCTGGGTTCTTGGTTCTTGAATTTGACGACCGCCCACAGAGGTCGAGACGCCAAGAACCAAGAACCAAGAACCAAGAACTGCCACAAAGCGTCGACGAGCCTCATTTGCCTGCTCGTCTTCGTAATGGCGACGCTCTCCGGCCTCCAAGCCCGCGCCCAAGAGACCATCTTCGACCCCGAAAACCCCGCCACCGAAGACCCTGACGAAGAAACCGACGACCCATCAGACGACGGCGAAGAGACGATCTTTGACCCCGAAAACCCCGCCGCCGGGGAGCCCGTCGAAGATGAGCCTGTAGAGGAGCCCGCCGAAGACGAGCCCGAGCCCGTCGATCCTGCCTTTTCGGACGCCTCGTTTTTGGGCTCCTATTCGACCGGCCTCGCCGTGGACACCGCCTGGGAGGGCCGCGGCGAGGATATCGTCGAGTGGTCGAGTTTGTTGGGGCTTCGGGTCGACTACGATATGACGCGTCACTCGCGCGTGGTCATCGAGGGCGAGTTTTGGCATTGGATGGGCGGGCAGGAAAATCCCGACGAGACCGATCTGCTCGTGAACGCCTCCAACCCGCGGGCGAGCTACCGGGCGCGGCTTGGCGAGGCCTATGTGGTGTATCGCGAGGGCGGCTGGGCGTTTCGGGCCGGCAATTTGGTGAGCCGCTGGGGCAGCACCGACATCGTGCGACCCGGCGACGTGATCAACCCCACCGATTTCACCCAGCTAGACGCCGCGGCGATCACCAATGACATGTTGCTGCCCCAACTGACCGCCGAGGCGAGCTATTCGGGCGCCGATTGGTCGGTCACCGGGCTGGTCGTGCCGTTTTTTCGGGAAAACGACGTCGTCGTCTTCGGCCGCGACGTCGCCATCGCCAACCCGTTCAACCCGCTCATCGCCGACCAGATGCCGGTATTCGTCGCGCTCGAAGAGCTCTTCCACCCGAGTCGCTACGACGACGTTCAGTCGATCTTCACGGCGACGCGCGTGCCCGACGAGACGCCCGAGAACGCCAGCTTCGGCGCGCGGGGCACGCTCACTCAGTGGAATACCGACTTCGGATTGGGCTATTTTTTCGGCTGGGACCGGACCCCGTGGACCCACCTCGATGAGGACGTCCAGGAGCTCATCAGACTCGCCGTCGACGACGGTCAGGTCCTCGATGATCTCGATTTTCTGGGCTTCGTGCAGCGAAACCCGCAGGCCGTCGAGATCTCCGGGGATCTGTCACAAAAGGCGGATAATGGCGAGGAACTCTTCTTCAGCGAATACCGCCGCCGGCACACGCTCGTCGCCGACATGGCGCGATATATCGGTCCCATCGGCGTGCGCGCCGACGTCGCGTTCAGCCCCGAGCAGACCTTCTATACGCGCCGATTCGAGCCGCTGCGCCGCTCGACGGTCTTCGGGGCGCTCGGCTTGTCTTGGGAACGTCTCCGGAGCGAAGATGACCTCTTGACGGTGACCCTAGAGGGGTTCTGGTTGCACCCCTTCTCACGCGATAATGCGCTCAACCGGGCCTTTGTTGCGGCCGATGAGCGCGGCCCACGGGACGCCGAGCTGCTGTTGGTCGGCACTGACCTCTACGGGGCGGCGGCCGCCGTCAACTGGAGGATCCCAGTCATCGACGCCGAATTGCAGGTGGGGGCGTTGGGGACGCTGTCCAACGAGGACGTCGTCGCCACGGCGTCTGTGTCGCGCCGTTGGCATTCGTGGCTGCGCACGACCGCCGGTCTGACCGTCTACGAGGGGCCTGACCCCGCCGACGGCCAACTCAGCCTCGGCGGGCTCTACGATCAAAACGACCAAGTCACGTTGACCGTCGATGGCGTCTTCTGAACCTCGTTACAACGTGATCCGATCGCCCATCAGCAAATTCGGGACACCGTCGCGAATCGGGTACGCCACGTCTTCGTCCTCGCGCACGAGCGCCCCTTCGAGGGTGCGCTCGACGGACTCGCCGGCTTCATTGCTCAGCTCACCGTTGCGGATGGCATTGTTGAGCTCGTCGAGGCGCTCGTCGCCCAGTCGGCGGAGCGTTTGGCCGGTCTCCGGGCATCGCAGCGCATCAAAAAACGTATCGGAAGTGGCCATCTTATTCGTCTCCATTCGAGATGACGTCGCCGGCGCCCTTTTCTTGGACGGCGAAGAGCGTCGCAAAATCCGACAATAGATTACCCTCGTCGGCGTTGATCGGGCTGGTCAGGTTAAAGAATCCGCCGGAGGCCTCGGCTACCTCGCGCGAGAGCTCGACGACCGACTTGTCCTTCCAATACTCCGGGTTGTCATCGACCAGGTGGGTGATGACACGGTTGACGCGCTCGAAGAATACGTCCGAGGGCTGCTCGGAGAGCAGCAGCGTCAAGAAATTCTGAGCCGGCGTGTCTTCCTCGATGCCGAAACCTGCGGCCAGCTCTTCGACCTTCTCACTCTCGGCGGTGCTCACGCTGCCGTCGGCCCAGGCCATCTGAATGAGCGGCACCAGCGGCAGCACGCGCGCTGTCTGGCTGTCAAAGCCAAGCGAAAGAGCCTCGTCGGCGACCTCTTCACTGGACTGCAGCACGTCCTGGACGCCCTCACGCTCGCGCTCTCGGACGGCCGCAAGCTGTTTCTCTCGGCGCGCTTGGGCGAGCTTTTCGGCGTCACGCTGTTTGAAATACTTCTCTTCTTCGTCACTCGACATGGGCTTTCTCCAGCAGTTTTTGCGATTTGGGGGTCCTACATCCGATGTTGTTCTAACACGGAAGGACCCGGTCTTGGCAATGCTTTTTGCATTTGGGCTCGATTGCCCGCGATGACCACTCAGAAATTTGAGAACGCACGGCGGAAGTCACGAAAATCTGTGGACGAGTCGGCTTGGCTCATCGCGCACAGCCCCATACACTCGCCTTGGCGTGGGTCGCCTCGGAGCTGATAGTTGGATCGAGGCTTGCACTTGTTTACAGCCGCGGCGATGACGCCGGGCCCGCGCTGGTCTTGGACCAGCTACACGATTGACCGATGATGCGGGTCGAGTTGCAAACCCGAGGACACGATGAGTTTGGCCGTCTACAGCTTGGTTGTCCGGCTCTTTCTGGTGACCTCTTTGCTGGTGCCCGGTGTGCAGAATCTGTTGCAGGGCGAGCAATTCGAGCAGGTCCAGAATGCCTACGAGCAGACGCTCGACGAGCGTCAGAAGCTCGTCGACGAGCTGCGCGAGCGCGAGGCGGAGTACCGCGTGCTGCTCGAGCAGGTCGATCTGCTCAAAGGGGGCCCCAACACCCTCCAAAATCGCATGGAGCTCGAGAGGTTGCTGCGCCAGAGTCGCCAGTTGGCCGGGCAGATGGAGCCGCTTCAGAAGAAGATTCAAGCCACCGACCGGCGCCTCGCCAATCAGCGAGGTCAGTTGGTCGAGACGCTCGACGCCGCCATGAGCGAGCTCGAAGAGCACCTGGCCCAGAGCTCCGCCTCGGAGCGTCGCGCGCTGGTCGCCCAGCTCAATGAGCTGCGCTCGGCGCGTCAGAAATATACCAGCCCGCTGCCCAGCGCTCCCTCCGACGGCCAGGTCGACGAGGCGCTGGCGGTACTCGGTGAGCTCGACGGCGCCTCGGCCGACGACCTGCTCGCTGTGGCCGACGAACTCGAAGATACCGAAGATCAGGTCCGCCAGCGCCTCCAGGCCATCGATGAGCGCATCGTACAGTTGCGCTCGGCCAAGCAGTTGGCTCGTCGTGCCCGGGCGTTCTCCTCGGAGGATAGCTTCTTCGACGAGACCAGCCGAAGCCGGTTCATCGCCAGGAATAACGCGGGAGACGACGCAGCCGCGGGAAGCGGCGACGAACCAGCTCGCCAGGATGGGGCCCATAACGACACGACCAATAACACCGCCGACGAATCGCAGGGCGACGACGGTATGGCGGGCGCGCCGGCCGCTGGCGAAGACATCGATAACGCGAACGATGACGATTCGGGAGGCGACCCGGGAGCCGATCCGGGGCTGTCCGACCAGCCCGAGGATCCCGCATCGGCTCCGGAGGCTGAAGACGGCTCCAGCTCCGGCGACGATGTCTTCGGCTCGGGTGACGGGGATCTCTTTATCGACGGTGACGCCGAGCCCGAGGCGAGTCGGCGTAGCGGCTTCGACGGCGACGACGAACTCGAGGGGCGCATCCGGCGCCTCGAAGAGGAGCAAAAGCGCCTCGAAGAGCAGGCCGGCGAGCTCGAGCAAAAGGCCGGCCAGCTCAGAAAGCGCGCCCACGATTCCGTCGATTGACCCAAATCGACCAAAACTCGCCCCTGTATAGAGCGGGTGCGCTCGTCTCGGCTTGATGCGCGAGAATCCAGCGTGGTATGGACGATCGCCAGATCTAACAGAGTTCTCGACGAGAACGGATGCTGGGGTTTCGGTTTGCCGCACGGGCGGGCACGAGGTTTGGCATCCGCAGAAGTCGACTCCGAGGTGGTCGATGGGTTCAACGGCAGTCAAGAAAGAAGGCGACGCTCCGATCGGGGCGACCGCTCGCACCTCCATACAACTCACGGGTCGAAGCGGACGCGTCCGGCGCGCCGAGGTCTACCGGTGTGTCAACGTGACCAGCGATCCGGAGCTCGAGGAGGCGTTGTTCTCCGGAGTGCTCTACGAGGTCGCCCTCCCCAACGAGGACGAGCCGTATCGGCTGGCGCTGCCGTTGACTTACCACGACGAGCAGCGCGGCCTCTTTGTCCTGGTCATCCCGCCGGCGCTTCGCCACCGCGAATTTGAATTGCGCGCCGAACTCTTGGCCGAGCTGGCCGAGCAATCTGGCGAGATCCCCGGCTATATTCGCTCCTTCCAGACGGTCGTCGGGCCCGAGGGGCTGCGCGATCTGCAGGAGCGCATCGACGCCGGCGGCATGGAGGAACTCGCCGCCGACGGCGGCAGACCGGCTGATCCTGCCCCCGGCGAGTCTGCCCCGAGCGAGGCTGCGGTCCGCGATGAGGAGCCGGTCGCCGAACTCGAGCAGGCCTGGCAGGAGGTCGAGGAGCAGCGAGACGAACTCCGCCGCGAGCGCGACCAGCTCGACGAGGTCAACGAGCGCCTCGACCGCGAGCGCAGCCGCATCGACGACTACGAACGCGAACTTGCCAGGGAGCGCGAGGCGCTCGAGGAACTCCGCTCGGAGCTCGAGGTCGCAAAGCTCAACCTCGAGCAGCAGCAGATTCGGGCCGAGCAGGGCGCCCCCCAGTCCAACGCCGAGGAGTCGACCCAGGTCGTCACCGACGACCAGTTCATCGAGGTGGTCGAAGACGACCGGCCCTCCGAGGCCCAGGCTGAAGAGGCCGACGACGCGCCGGCTTCGGGGGCCACCGAACTCACCGCCAGCCCCTACGCCGAGGTCGATCCGACCACGCTCTCCGAGGCGCGTGTGCGCTCGATCAACGCCCACCAGGCTCCGTCTAACGGGCCGGAGGACGCGCGTGATGTGACGCTGTCTTCCGACACCGTGGTCGCCAGCGCCAATGTCTCCGCCGACATCCTCGCGGGCCTCGAGCAGGCCGACAAGCTGTCGTTCTTCGTCCAATATGACGAGGAGCATGGCTATCCGCTCGTCGGCCTCCTGCTGGCCGGGCTCGACGCGGACCAAAAAGAGATCTGCTCGGTCGGCTGGCCGCTCGATGTCGTCGACTCCGACGATCTGGACGTGCTCGATCGCCTCGAGGACGCCGTCGT
>JBKGZI010000336.1:0-6656 GCA_046545675.1 Persicimonas sp. | reverse complement strand
CTGGAAGGTCTGGCACCGGAGAATCAATTTAACGCCGGGTCGGCCAGCGGTCCGGGACCACAAACCCGCGGCTGATCTCGCGCCAGCCCACGTCGGTCTCGAGGACGCCGGCAACTTGGGTGTGCCGGCTCGCGCTCAGGACGTCCTGGAGCCGCTCGGTCGCATGCAGCTTGTCGCGCTCGTCGGGGCGCGCCGGTGCCATCCAGCGCAGGCGGGACAGCCGCATCCACACGAGTTCGTTGTCGGGGTCGATGGCGTCGTAGTAGTCGGCGAGGTCGCTATGGTGGACCCACCAGCCGCGAAAGCCGGTCGGGTTGGCGTCCTCGTGGTCGGCGACGGCGAATGCGTCGTCGAGCGGCTCGAAGAAGTAGCCCTTGATGAACGCCGAGGGCTCGACTTTGCCGTCGATGCCCAGCTTCTGGAGTGTCTTTTGGGCGGCGGGTTTTTCGGCCAGGCGGAGCTGGCGGCGCAGCATCTTGGGCCATTTCTTGTCGAGCCGGTCCTTGGGGTTCGGCCCGTACCACAGCGACTGACCGCGGGGCCCCGGGTGGCCTAAGTAGTATTTAACGGCCAGCTCCCAGTGGTGGACGACGCGATCTCGCTCGAAGAGCAGGTCGAACTCGCCGACGGTGTGCTCGCCTTTGTGGACCTGCTGGTTGGCAGCGATGAGCCGCGCCGGCGGGACCATGGCGATCCAGGTGTTGATGAGGATCTCGAAGTACTCGCCGAGTCGGTCGGTCTGGCGGTTCTCGATGGCCCGGTGAAGCTGGGAACCCTTCCGGTCGAGCTGGGAGAGCAGCCCTTGATTACGCGCCACCTCCAGCTCTCCGAATTCCTCGCCAACGGCGCACGGATGGCGCATCAACGACGGGCTGGATAGCGCCCATTCGAGGTCGCGCGCGGCTTGTGTTTGCAATTCGAGCATCTTGTCTTACCAGACGGGTGCATTGGCATGCTCTTCGGGCCACGGCTCGCCGCGGTTGCCCTCGATGGGCTCGCCGTCGTCGCCCGTGGCGAAGTTGCCGACATCGAAAAACGCCCGCTCGTGGTTGACCGTCTCGCCGCGCTGTCGGAAGCACTCGATCGACGAGCCGCGCTTGATGCAGACGACGTCGTGCGGGCCGGGGCGAAGGTCGACGAGCGCGCCTTTGCGCTCCTCGTTGAGCAGTTGCTCCTCGTTGCCGATGGGGTCGGCGACGGTCTTGGCCTTGAGCGTCCACACCAGCAGCGAGGTGGGGTCCTTGTCGGGAAATGCGCCGGTGAGCAGGTCGTCGTGGCCGAAGAACTCCTTGCCGATATCGTTCTGGTTGACCGGCCCGGCCATCAGGCAGATGCCCGACAGCAAATCGCAGCCATCGGGGATATTCACGCAGCCCATGAGCTCGGCGACGAGCGCGCCGCGAGCCGAGGCCGCGCCGACTGCGCGCACGGCGAGCTGCCAGTCGATGCCTGCGGCGTCGATTTCGTTGCGGTCGAGCCCGCCGATGTAGATGCGCTGGCCGGCCAGCGCGAAGGCCTTGCGGCCGCGCTCGGCGTTTCGGCTCAGCGCCTTGCCGGTCAACAGGTCCGCCCACAAGGGCAGCCCGTCGATGACTTCGTCGCTGACGCGACCCAGCGATTTGCGCACCT
This sequence comes from Persicimonas sp., assembly GCA_046545675.1. Lineage (GTDB taxonomy): Bacteria > Myxococcota_A > Bradymonadia > Bradymonadales > Bradymonadaceae > CAYLTX01. Next base: position 5,027 of record JBKGZI010000336.1, on the reverse strand, counting down.
CGCGCAGACGTTCTTTTCCGCTGTCGGTGAGCACGTCGATGCGCTCGAGCAAGAGCAACTCTTTGCTGCGCTCGCGCTCGCATCCGGTCCAGTGCACAAAGGCGTTATAGGCCGCCCGGCCGGCCATCACGGTGAGCTCCTCGGGCACGTCCATATCCTGGCGCTCCTGATAGGCCGCAGGCGCGCTGTCCTCGGCGTTGACGCCCGGCTGGATGCGCTCGCTTCTGAAGGCGAGCAAGTTGGCGCCGAGCTTGCGGCAGGTGGCGGGCTCGATGGCCGGGCGATCCTCCTCTGGGACCGTGCCCACCTGGGCGACCAGCGCCACGCGCCAGCCGGCGGCGCGGTCGGCGAGGGTGAGGCCGGCGAGCTTTTCGATCTCGCGGATCGCCGCCTTATTGGTCTTTTTATGAGCGCCGGTGAACGGACCCATAAAGACGTTGGCTCTCCTCTTTGCGTCCGAGGCGACCACCGCCGCGCGCTCCATCGCGTCGGCGAGCACGCCGACGTGTAGATGCTGCAGATAACCGACCGAGGGGATATCGTCGATGTGTTTGAGGCGCTTGTCGAGGGCGCGCTTGAACACGGTGACGAGGCTCTTGATGGGCTCGTGGCCCACAAAGGTCAATAGCAGCGTAAAGGGGGTTCGATACGGCCGCGAGAGCACCACGTGGGTGTATTCGGCGTCGTCGAGCGGCTCGCCATGGCGGCCGGCCATGCCTCGCAGGATCTGGGTGATCTTGGAGGAATCCTCGGGGCCGAGCGTCACCTGCCGATGGCCGCGAAAATTGGTCGACTGGCGCGAGGTGGTCACCCCGAGCGAGGTCTCCTCGAATATTTCGCGCTCGGTCACCGGCTCGTCGGGCTCCACGAAGCGCGTCGGGCGCGCCAGCGACAAGAGCTCGACGGCCTGCTCGGCCTCCTCTTTGCTAAACGAGACCCGCTCGCGATAGCCCACCGGCGAGCTCGACTCGAGCTTGCGCGGCATATGGTAGCGGTTCTTCTTCTCGCCGGGCTCGGCAAAGCGCAGCGGACGCCGTGCAAATTGGTCCTCGGGCGGCGGCTCGAGCGGGACGACGTTGATCTTCTTTTGCTGTGGCTTGCTGGACATAGCTATGGCGGCACTGGTTCAGAAGTATTGACGTGAGAATGTCGCGATTACTACCGCATTCGGTTGTAGAGTCAAACCGGAGAGTCAACCAGCAGCGCGAATGATGCGTGCGGCGATGTGTCGCTCGAAGTCCGGCACCGACACCACGACGCGTTGGCCTGCGGAGGTCGTCGTTTGGGTGCCGACGACCTCGCCGGTCGTGTCGTCGACCCACTCGATCTCCCAAGTGCCTTTGGGCAAGTGGACGTCGACCGTCATGTCCTCGGCGGTGTCGGTGTAGCCCTCTTTGGCCGCCATGATCCACAGCGCCAGCGCGTCATCGCCGCGCAGTTTCCACATGCGTGCCCCCGGCTCGGCCAGATCGCGCACCGGATCGGGGAAGAGCGGGGCGTGCTCGAGCAGGGGCTCGAGGAAGGTCCGAAGCGCCGAAAAATGAGCGGCGCGCTCGGGCGTCATATACTCGTCGGAGTCGACGTTGAATGGCGGCGCGCTGTGGGCGAGGGCGCCCGCGCCCGACATCGTCAGGCTCCAGATACCCACCTGGGTGTGGTCGTAGTTGGGCGACGGGTCGCCGCCGTAGCCGAACTCGCCGGCGAAGATGGGCTTGTCGTGGCGGCGGCTCTCCTCGGTGCGAAAGCTGAGCTCGGCGGCCAAATCGTGGACGTCGTAGGTGTCCGGCCCGTAGCGGTGCCATTGGACCAGGTCGTTTCGCTCGTCGCCCCACCAGGCGTGCTCGTCGCCCTCGATATTCCAGTGCAGGCCGACCGGCCCGACGGTGATCAGGTGGTCGTAGGGGTCGATTTGCTCGATGCGGTCGGCCATCTCGCGGGCCCAAGGCGTCCAGGTCTCCTCGCTGATTTCGCCGTCCCATTCGGGCTCGTTGAGCAGGTCGATGGCCACCAGATTTGGCGAATACCCCCAGCGGTTGACCACGTAGCGGAACCGCTCGAAGGCCGCGTCGCGCACCTCGGCGTCGTCGAAGAAGGCGAAGCGGTCCTCGGCCGGCCCGCCGCGCTCGGCCGAGTAGGGGTTATCCTCCCAGCTCTTCCAGGTGTCGTCGGGCGAAAATCCGACGGCATAGGGTACCAGCACCACGTAGATGCCCTCGTCTTCGGCGGCCTCGAAGATCTCGTCGAAGCGCTGGGCGACCTCGGGGTCGAACTCGCCGACCTCGGGCTCCAGGCAGCCCGGTTGGACACCGTCGTCGACCTCCTCGCTTTCGCAGTCGCTGAAGACGAAGACGCGCAGCGTGGTCATGCCGTTTTCGGCCATATAGGCGACATATTCGTCGATATCCTTTTGCCGCCAATTCCAAGACGGGTCGTAGATATTGATGCGGTTCTCACCCAGCAGGACAAACGGCGAGCCGTCGTCGTGCTCGAGGCCGGGATAGCCGCCTTCGGGGTCGATGCGCACGAAGCCCGCGCGGTCTGCGTCGACCGACTCGAACTCACCGTCGGCCAGCGTGGCACCGGCCTCGTCGACCACCGTATAGGTGTAGCCGCCGAGCTCGACTGGCGTAAACCGCACCATCCGGCGCTCGCCGTCGTCGAAGCCGCCGACGCTGACTTCGTCTCCGTCGGGCTCGACAAATCGGGCGGTGACGTCGCCGTCGCCGTCGGCCAACTCGACCTCGAATTTGGCGTATTGCTCGACCTGCTCGATTTGCCGCCGGGACTCCGACGGCTCGGAATCAGTGCGCGTCTGAGGCGACGCACAACCCGCAGCAACGGCGAGCGAGAGGCTGATCAGAGAGGCGACGGTCAATGTCTTTTTCATGCGGGAATCTACTGAGCAAGGACGTGAGGGTGCTCAGCTCGTAGAAAGTAACGGTCACTCGTGGAAATTCCTGTATTTACAACTGCTTGTCGTGCTCGAACAACGTCTTGGCGAGGTCGGAAGCGGGTATTTATGCCCGTTATGGTTTTTTCGAGCTTTTTGTTGTGGTGGGGGCAACCGGATAAAGAATTATGCTTGCGGGTAGGGTCTCTGTTCCCTAGAGTAGACGTATCAATAAACCGTAAATGGAGATGATAAATGTCTGATGAGTACCCATGTCGTGAGCTGATGAGAAGCGCGTCGACGTTAGTCGCCGTTCTTCTCGCCTCGTTTGCAGTGAGTTTGTCATTTACCGCCGAGGCCGACGCCTGCAGCGCGACGCCGCCGCCACCTGATTGTGGTGTCTCGCTGACCTGCTCGCTGACGATGCCCCAGACGATCACCGCCGACAGCGATCCCTCCGGAGACATGCCTGCGCTGCTGTATCTGACCGTCACCGGCGATGATCCGCGTTGCCCGGACAGCGGCTTCGTGGAGGTTGATCTCGATGCGGAATGCCTGGAGCCCGGCGAGGACGGCAGCGAAGACGCCCCCGGCGGCTCGGGTACGCTGACCACCTCGGTCGGCCAAGGTCAGATCAGTCCGGTCGATGTTCCACTCAACTTCGAGCAGGGTGGGGCGAGAATCTGTAATGTCGAAGGCCAAGCCCGCGTGCGATTGTCCAGCGGTCAGACCGCGACGGCTGCCTGTAATCCCCAAAACGCATGCCTGGTCCCCGACGACGGCAATGGTAATCCGGCCGTCGACCTTCGCCTGGTCGACAATGATAGCGTCACCCGTGCCGGCCCCGGCCAGCCGGCATCGACCACCTATGAGATTGTCAATAACAGCAACAGCACCTTTGGCGGTCAATTATCCGTCAAGATGGACAACGCCAACGGCGAGCCCGACGCGGGCGATGTGCCACCACCCGATCCCGACCCGGATGTGGTGTGCACCGATGATCCGGAGGAGCCCGAAGAGCCGGCCGACTGCAGCGACGTGGACGTCGATCCGGTCTGTGGCTGCGACGGACAGAGCTACGCCAACGAGTGCGTGCTGGACAACGCCGGTGTCCAAAAGCTCGACGACGGTAAATGCGATCCGGGTTATGCGACTGCGGCCGGATTCTCCATCTCCGATCCGGGCCCCGGCGACGACTTTCCGATCGTCATCGAAATGGAGGGCGAAGACGTCGACGCATGCATCCCGCTGCCGTCGAATCCGGCGCAATACTCCGATTCGACGGCGAGCAAGGACATCCAGGGTCTCGGGCCGGGGGAGTCGCGACGGTTCAAGATCATTTCGAGAAACTGGCACCTGTGCCGCGACGGTAGCTGCTCACAGGCGACCGCCAGAATCTCCGGCGCGCTGACCGACGGCACCTTCATCGGCGCCTGCGGCGGCAGCAGCGTCGTGGTCGACTCCACGCTCGACGTCAACACCGACCAGTGCAAAGACGGCTCATCGGGTACGCCCCAGATGGTTCCATATACCCCGACGGATACCGACGGCGACGGCCTCGATGACGGCTACGAAACCAAGCTGGGCACCGATCCGGACAATCCCGACACCGACGGCGACGGCCTCACCGACGCCGAGGAGCTCCTCCTGGGCACCGACCCGCTCGACCCGGACACCGATGGTGACGGCGTCAGCGACGGAGACGAGGTCAACACCCACGGCACCGACCCGCTCGACGAAGACACCGACGGCGACGGCCTCACCGACGGAGAGGAGATCAACACCTACAACACCGACCCGCGCCTGGAGGACACCGACGGCGACGGCCTCACCGACGGAGAGGAGATCCACACCCACAACACCGACCCGCTGGTCGCCGACACCGACGGCGATGGCCTCAGCGATGGCGAAGAGGTCGACACCCACGGCACCGACCCGCTCGACGAAGACACCGACGGTGACGGCGTCTTAGACGGTATGGAGGTGCGCGCAGGCCAAGACCCCCTCGACGCCGACGACTCCGATCCGGCCGATTTCGTCGACACGGACGGCGACGGCCTCACCGACGCCGAGGAGAGCGCGCTGGGTACCGATCCCGATTCGGCTGACAGCGACGGCGACGGCGTCCCCGACGGCC
>JBKGZI010000335.1:0-6795 GCA_046545675.1 Persicimonas sp. | reverse complement strand
GCTCCGACCGGGCGCGCGTCGACGTGAACCTCGGCCCTGGCGCTCAGCCCCACGCCGCCGACGCTGGCCCGAGCCCGAAGCGGCACGCCCTCTACGGTGCCGATGATCCGCGGCGGCGCTTGCACGCGCAGATTGACCGGGGCCGGGCTGAGTGTGACGGTGCGCTCGACTCGGCTCTCGGTGACGTGCTCGGTGGCTTCGAAGCTCACCGCAACCTGCCACGAGCCGGGGGCGAGTTCGCGTCGTGTCTTGAAGCGGCCGCGCCGGTCAGTGTGCAGCGTTTCACTGGAAAGCTCGGCTCCTTCGACGTCAGATTGGGGGATATAAGCCACCTGGATACGCCGTTGGGGCAGCCCCAGGTTGAGCTCGTCTCGCAGTGACCCGCTGATATGCGCGGTCGTGCCGGCGGCGGCGACGTTGGCGTCGAGCGAACTTTGCGCTCGCACGCGCACCTCGAGCGCCTCTGCCTGTGAGCCCGACACAAGCGCGCAACACAACATGCCGGCGGCCAGGAGCCAAGCCCCCGGACGAGTGCGGCTTGATGAGATGGTTGGATATGGCGTCATCGAAGTCATCGGAGCGAGGCGTGCCACTTAAATGGGGGCGACAAGGCGGTGCTGGGCAAACAGTCGTGACGGGAGCCGCTATTCCGTGCCCGCCTCGCCGGGAGCGTCGAGTTTGGCGAGTTGCTCGCGCGCCCAACGTGCATCGTCGCCGTCGGGGGCCAACGCAAGGTAACGCCGCAGCTGCGTACGGGCAACGTCGACGTCGTCGTCCCGGATAGCCATGCGCGCCAGCCCCAGGCGTGCAGCGGCCAGCGTCGAGTTCTTCTCCAGCGCCCGCGCGTACAGCTTTCGAGCGGCGGCGTACTGCTTTTTAGCCCGACGATAACGCGCGCGCTCGATCAGCAGCGCCGGAGAATCGCCCATCAACTCCTTGGCGCGATCGAGATAGCCGAGCCCGGCGTCTGTCCCCTCTCTCGAGCCGTTGAGGATCGCCAGCCACTTGAGCGCCTCGGTGGACGCGGCCACATAACGCGACGAGTCGCCGTAGCCGCGCTGGATCCGCGAGAGGTCGCGTGTGCCGAGGCGCGGGTCGTATCGCAAGTAGGCCTCTCCCAGCCCGCTGATCGCCTCGGCGTTGGCGCGGTCGCGCAATAACGCCCGATAAAAGGTTTTCTGGGCCCGTCTCGGCTCGTCTAAGCTCAGATAGATGCGCCCCAACTCGGCGAGCAGCGTCGACTCGTTTGGGTCCTCGCGCCAGGCGGCCCGGAAGCGGCGCTTAGCCTGTTTCTCACTGCCGTCGATCTGCTCGATCAGCCCGAGCAGCCAATTGGCTTCGGGATGTCTGGGCCCGAGCGCCAGCGCCTCCTCGGTCCACCGGCGGGCGTCATCGAAGTTCTTCTGCCAGAACGCGACCTCGGCCAGATCGACGAGCGTGTCGATCGAGGTTGGCTGGAGGTCTGCGAAGCTGTCGTAGCGCGTGGTCGACCCGTCGACTCCGGGGCCGACTCGCCCCAGGACGCGCATCCGCAGCGCCTCGAGCCCGGCGCGATCCATCAGCGGGACCCTGGCGGTGTCGAGCACCGACAGCGCTTCGCGGCCACGACTGTCCGCGCTCAGGCTCAGAACCAGAACACGCAGCACCGTCAGCTCGTCGGGGCCGGTCGCCGCAGCTCTCGCCGCGCGAGCAGCGTCGATGGCGTCGGTATAATTGCCCCGATAATAGGCCAGCGCGGCCCGCGCGGCCCAGCCGCCCTCTTCTTCCGGAAGACTCCTCGCCGCCGCGCGCGCATCCCGGCGGCTGCCGCGACGCACGGCGATCATCGTCCTCGCCATGGCTGCCTGCGAGGTCGCCTCGTGGGCGTGCCCCTCGAGCAGCTCGAGCGATTCGAGCGCCGCCTGCTCGAGGCCGAGGGCGCTGAGCACCTCGACGCGGGCGAGCAACGCCTGTCGGGCGAGCGGCTCCTCGCTCAACTCCTGCTCGATCGATAGCAGCGGCACGATCGGCTCCGGTAGCTCGAAGCGATCCTCGGCCGCCTCTGCGGCCACGCGCTCCACGGTCACCCGGCCGGCGGCCTTGACCGGCGGGATGAATTGGTAAGCGAGCGTGGCCTGCCCGGCTCCCAGCAGCGCGCGTGGCGCGACGATCTGGAGTATCCAGCGATACGACGAGGTCAGCCCGGGAATCTGAATGAGCCGGGTAAACGCGCCCGTGCTGGTCTTGGCGTCGAGCTTGGAGGCGCGCAGCACGCCGGCGATCAGCAGCGCCGGGCCGAGCTGCGGCTCACGCTCGAGCGCCTCCTCGGCATGGGCGAACGCGCTGTCGTACTCGGCGCTCCCAATGGCATCGACGGCTCGCTCGACCCCGGTGACGGCGCGCACGAATCTGGGCGTGGGACCGCGCTTCTGGCCTTCTTCGGCGTCCGCCTCGACCAACGGTGTCGGTCTCGGCGCGAGCTCATCGAGGCCGGGTACCGCAACGGGCATGTCGGCATACGGATTATCCGGGCTCATCTCGGCCAGTCTCGCCTCGAGCCGGTCGACGGCCTCGCCGCGGCCCTGGCGGATGTGCACGCGCAACTGGCCGACGACAAACGGCGCAAATTCGGGGAACCGCTCCTGGCCGCGCCCGTAGTGACGCACCGCGCTGGCGTAACGCCCACGCGCCTCGTCGACGAAACCCATCGCCCATACGGCCGCCAATTCCCCGCCGTGGCTTCGCTCGAGGCGCGCGGCGGCGGATAGCGCCTGCTCGAAATCCCCCTGCAGGGCGCGGGAAGTCGCCTCGGCGGCCATTCCCCATACGGTCGTCTTCGAGGGGACCGACGCCGACGCCTCACCCCAATCGGCGGCATAGACGGCCCGAACAAACGCGCGTCGCTCGGCCACCTCGACCGGCAAAGACGCCCTATCGTAGCCCGAGAAGAGCTCTTCAATCTGGGATTTGTCGTCAGGGTCGAGTTCGGCGATGCTACGATCGAGTTGGCCCCCGTCGCGCAGCTCGCCGGTGCCGCCGAGCCAATAATACGCCCCGAGGGCTGCCAGCGCTGCAACGAAGAGCGCCACGACGATCTTGGCGCTGCGGCCCGGACCTGGCGTTCTGGTTTGTTTCTGAGGTCGCTCCGGCGGGTCTGGGGGCGGGGGCTGCTCGGCAGCCTCTCGTTCGGCCTGCCCAGCTTGCTCGGCCTGCCCAGCTTGCTCGGCTTGCTCGGCCTGCCCAGCTTGCTCGGCCCGCCCAATTTGCCCAATTTGCTCGGCTGAGACCGGCTCCGGCATCGGCTCCGGCTCCGGAAACGCCGCCTCGTCCGAAGAAGGCGCAGGCTCCACCGACATGTGGGGCTCGAGTGGATCCCCGGCAGACTCGGTGGCCGCCTGTTGCCCCCCATCCAAAAGCGTCTCTTCGCTGATCTGTGGTGGAGCCTCGAATCGGTCGATCGCATCCGGAGGAGTCGCCTCGGCCGCCGGTTGTTCAACCTCGTCGGCGACGGCAGCAGCGTCTTCGCGCGGCTCGTCGTCCTCGACAGGCGGGGGCGTGGGCTGTGGAGGCGGCCAGCTCAGCTCGACGCGCTCCTCAGCGGCGGCGCGCACGATCTCGCGGCCCATCGAGTCCTTCTCTCGCTCGTGTAGCTGCCATAGCAACTCCTCGAAGCGCGACTGGGCATCCGGTTGTGACATTAAAATGCCGACCAGGTCGTAGCCCAGGCCGGCGGAGGTCAGATCCTCGATATAAATCTCGACGAGGAACTCGAGCGCCGAAGTGTTCGTGGGGTGGCGCTTGAGCCCTTCGATGAGCAGCACGGCAGCGCGCACCGACTGACCGCGTTGACGAGCTTTGCGTGCGCGTTGCTCGAAGTTCATGAAGCTGCCGACTCGGGGATCGGAGCCCCGGCGGCCGACGCCGCACGCCGATCACCGAGGCCGTCGAAGAAACCAAAGCTCAACGTGAGATCTTGACCTCTTGAGGCAAGAAGAAGCTCAGCCCCAGGGTCACCATCACGTTATTCTTGAGCTCCGGATCTGCGGTCAGCGTGCTGATTTCAGAGCGGCTGTACAGATAATCACGCACCTGCAGCGTGGCGGCCATGCCGTCGTTGAGGAAAAAGCGGGTGCCGATACCGAGCGTCGGTGCGGGCCGAAGCCCCTCGAGCTCGGGGTCGACCTCGCCGCCTTCGCTGGCAGCCTCGGCCGCCTCGAAGACAAATCCGAACCCACCGATGAGGTGAATATCGAAGTCGGTGATCGCCCCATCGAAGATCGAAAATTTGCCGATAATCGGCGCGTAAGTCAGCTCGGCGCTGGCCAGCGCCTGCACGTACGAATAAGAGATCTCGTCGACATCACCGAGGCGGCTCTCGAGGTTGTCGCGCAGATCGGTGCCGAATTGAGTCACCCCGTAGCCGCCGACCAGGTTCAGCCCGATGCTATTGGTCAGGTGATAGGACAACGAGGCGCCCAGGATGGCATTTCTCATATAGGCGTCGTTGACCGTCATACCGGCTAACGGGGCCATCTCCAGGCGCGTCGAACGATATAGGACCTGGTGGCGAACCACCGGCCCGGTGTCGCGCGCCGTCTCACGGTCGTCTTGTGCGGAGGCGCTCGAAGCTATCGTCAGCGTCGCCATTGCGGCGACCACGATCAACAAGAAGCGGCTGACAGATTGATGCGTCATAAATTTGCTCACTATCAAGTCCACGAAATTGCCCACTGCGCCCTCAGGCGCCACAACGTGCACCGGTCGCACCGATCACTCGGCGCCGGGTTCGCTGTAATCGAAACTCGTGGGGAGATAAAGGCTGGCGCCGGCAGCCACCGTCACGATGTTGGTCAACGCCCCCGGGCTGCCTTGCAAGTCGGCCGAGAAGATCACGTCCCGGATCTCGAAGTTGACCGCCAGCCAGTCATTGAGAAAGACACGGCTCGCCGCACTGACGGTGCCGCCGAATTTACCGCTGCCGCCGCTCAGAGCCACGCTCTCCGCGTCGATATAGGTACCGCCAGCGGTGAGCGCGACATCGTAGTACATGATCGCCGAGTCGAATAAGGCGAATTTGCCCACGATGGGCTTATAACCGAGCTCCATGCCGCCCAACCAGTTGATCACCGCGGCGTCGGCGCTCGCCGACGTTTCGTTCTGAGTCTCACGAAACGCGTCGGTCGGCCCGCCGATCAGGTCACCGAAGTCGTACCATTCGAAGAGCCCGCCCAGATAGACGCGCTCGCCGAAGTGATAGTTGCCGTTGACCCCTGCCTTGTAGTGGCGATACAGCGAATCGTTGACCGACATGCCAATGCGCGGCACCAGGTCGAAGCGATTCTTCTGGAGCACCGGCTTGCGCTGGATGACGTGAACGGTGTCATCGAAGTCTTGGCGGGTATCGTCTTGGGCGAAGAGCGGCAGGGCGCTCCCAAAGACCAGCATACCGACCACAAAACCGATCAGATGCTTGGGCGAGAGTTTCGGCTGTATCATATAATGTCCATGCGACAAGAATCAGTGGCCGCGCCAGTCGGTGAATTGGCGCCGCTTTTATCCAGCTCGAGCGTCGTACCACTCTTTGTTATCTCTCATTGGTATAGCACACGCGCAAATTGGTGGGCAAGCTTTGGCCGAGGGTGAATCGGGGCCATTTTCACCCAAAGAAGGCCTCACGGAAACATTGCTTCACATGAACAAAGCGTCGACAAATTCATCAGCGTCGAATTCTCGCAAGTCCTCCACACTCTCGCCGATGCCGATATAACGCACCGGGGCCTCGAGCTGATCGCAGATGCCCAAAATGACCCCGCCGCGGGCGGTGCCGTCGAGCTTGGTCAGCGTGATGCCGGTGATCTCGACCGCGTCGTTGAACTTCTCGGCCTGGGCGATGGCGTTTTGGCCAGTGTTTGCGTCGAGCACGAGCATGGTCTCGTGGGGTGCGCCGTCGAGCGCCTTTCCGGCCACGCGCGCCATCTTGGCGAGCTCGTCCATCAGGTTGACGTTTGTCTGCAGACGCCCGGAGGTGTCGCAGATGATCACGTCAGTGCCCTCTTCGATGCCTCGCTCGATGCCCTCGTACATGACAGAGGAAGGATCGGCCTCGTGCTCGCCCTGGTGGATGGGCATGTCGGTGCGCTCGGCCCAGATGGCGAGTTGGTCGACCGCGCCGGCGCGGAAGGTGTCCGCCGCGATCATGAGCACCTTTTTGCCCTGGTCGCGAAACTTGCTGGCCATTTTCCCGATGGTCGTCGTCTTGCCGACGCCGTTGACGCCGACGACGAGCATCACGTAGGGCTTGGCGCTCTCGAGAGCCAGCGGCTGCTCGTGGGCCTGCAGCAGCTCGGAGGTATATTTGCGAATAAAGCCCCAGATGCGCGCAGGATCCCGCTTTTCGTCACCGCTGAGACTCTCCTCGACGGCCTCCATGATGCGTTGGGCGACGTGGGGGCCGATATCGGCGGTAAAAAGGACCTCTTCGACCTGATCGACCATGTCCTCGTCGAGCTGGTCGCTGGCGAAGATGCCGCTGAGCCGCCCGATGAACCCGGTTCGAGTCTTCTCGAGGCCCTGGGCGAGCGTCTTCGGTTCGGTCGCCTCGGCCTTCTCGACCTCCTCGGTGGCCGCCTCGAGTTCCTCGTCGACGGACGGCTCGGGCTTGTGCTCTTCGTCGGCGACTTCCTCTTCGACCGGCTCGATTTCCTCGGCCGGTTCTTCTTCGACTTCTTCTGCGGCTTCTTTAGCCGCTGCCTCGACTTTTTCGGCAGCCCCGCGCGCGGCCTCTTCGGCCTTCTCGGCTGCTTCCTCAACCTCTTC
>JBKGZI010000334.1:0-6843 GCA_046545675.1 Persicimonas sp. | reverse complement strand
TTGGTTAGCCCGCTCAAGCTGATTCACCCGCCGGTCGAGCCGGCGGGGGTCTTGGACCTTCCAGGTCTGGAGGCAGGGCAGGATGCCCTGGCACCGGTGGGTGACCCGCTCAGTCGTGATGCCCGTGATCCCCATGCCCATGATCATGCTCGAACGGAAATAACTGCGCGAGCATCCCGCGCGGGCCCACCCGAAAATACGACACTACCAACACAATCCCCAGCACCGCGGCTGCCGCCCACTCCCACCAATGTTGCTCGGCGGCGAGCGCGGATTCACCGACCGACAACGCAAATTTGGGGGCGACTGCCTGCAGGACGAAGACGATGGCCAGGGCCAGGGCGAACCACGGCGTGACGCGGTCGATCCATTCGAACCAGCCGAGTTGGTCGGGGCTCTCGACCTCGTGGGAGCCGCAGGGCTCGGCGACGGTGCCGTCGTCGCCGGCGAGCAGCGGGACGCCGAAGCGGACGGCTGCGACGAGCAGGGCGAAGCCTGCCAGGATCGCCGGGGCGCCCTCGACAATCAGCGCCACGAAGCGCTGCCAGGCCGGCTCGAATTCATGGATGTGGCCGAAGGCGACCAGCCCGGCCGCGGCGACCGCGCCGCCCAGGGCCGAATAGGTGGCGTGCCAGGCGTCGTGGCAGTGGCGCGGGATGATCTCGCTGGAGGTGTCGTGGGCGACCACGTGGACCAGGCTTCCGGCGACGAGCGCGATCAGATGCCCCATGAGCTCGGGCGTAATATGGAACGAGCCTCCCACCCAGAAGCCCGTCACGGTGGCTACGGCGAGCACGCCGAGCGCGCCGGCGGCGATGGGCTTGCCCATGCGCGGGCTCAGCGACCACCACACCAAAAGCGACATCGGCACGCGGTGGATGAGCACGGCGGCGACCATCGCGCCCAGCTCGAGGTGTTCGCCGGCGTGGCCGGCAGAGTGCTGGGTGCCGTGGAACAGCGCCGCCCCGTCGATCATGGCGTGGAAGGCCAGGCCGGCCACTGCGATCAAAATGAAGATATTGTGGACGTTTCGCTGGCCGGCGTGAGAGAGGCCGCGACCGAATAAAAAAGGTCCGAGCAGCCCTAGAAACGCCGTCACCAGCGCCAGCGGGCCGGCGTGGTCGAGCGCCACCGGCATCAGGTGCAAGAGGCTCAACCCGGCGATGGACACCAGCACGAAACCGTCCATGCCGCATAAAAGCCGCGGCTGGCGCTTTGCCAGCGGGAAGAGAAGCGGGCCCACCGCCAGCGCCACAATGCTCAGAATCAGTTCCACGTCGCTCCGGTCGATCCAATCAGGCGCGCAATCAGGTGCGAACAAGCGCGCGGAACATAGTCCACCGCCCCGCTCACCGCAAGGAACGCTCCCTGCGTGTTGTCTAACACGCGAAAAATTGCGTCGCTTCCATCTTGCAGAAAATTCGTTTTTGTAGTTGAGTGACGTTTATATTAGCGAACTTTGAATGGGGCACTCATATTCCGTGAGATGTCCGTTGCACCGAACCGACCCGCCGGTGGTCGAAGCTGAGTCCCATGTCGAACCAAGACAGCGAATCACAGCATGAGTTCAAGCGCGAGCTCTCCAAGCTCATCCGCAAGCACGCCAAGGGACTGCAGACCAGTGAGTTTGCCCATGTGCTCGGGGAGTTTCACAGCGATCTGGCTCAGGGCTCGCTGCAGCCGACGATCGAGGTCACCAATGACAGCGAGCCGTGGGCGCTGCGGGTCAGCTACTCGACGGCGATCAGCCTCGAGGAGCACCTGGAGGGGTATCTCGAGGTCGGCGGGGTCTGCCTGGAGGTCGACCGCGAGTTTCCGCCGTTGGCGGACGTGATCTTGACGCTGACCGGCACTCATATCGACGACACCGTCGAGATCGCGGCGCGTGCGGTCTCGGAGACGCCGGCAGGGCTGGCATTTCAGGTGACGCCGCCGGACGAGGACTCGGCCCGTCGGCTGCGCGAGATGCCGGCCAAGATGCGCGCGGCCGCCGAGCAGAAATTGCGGGACCAGTCTGGGCAGCCCGGGCCTGCGCCGAGTTCGAGCTCCGCGCCGAGTTCGAGCTCCGCGCCGCCCCAACCTCAGCCGCCCCAACCTCAAACGCTCCATACTCAACCGCTCGAGCTCGATGGCGAGCCGGCCGAGCGCTGGCAGCTCGAGGATACGCCGCTTCCTGAAGTCTTGTGCGGCTTGCTCGGCCAACAGGGGCTGTGCGTGCTCGATATCGACCTGGCCGAGCGCCGCGCCCAAATGGTGCTCGACGGCGCCAATGTGGTCGACGTCGAGCTCTACCCGAAGGTTCCCAGGGAGAGTCTCGAGGGATTGTTGGCGGCCGCCGGCAAGTTGGACGACGCCGAGATCCGCCGGGCACGCGAGTACGCCGCCCAGCACAATATCGAGATGGCCGAGGCCCTGGTCGAGCTCGACTTTTTGACCTACGCCGAGCTGGGAATCGCGCTGAAGACGCGCTGTCGGTTTTTGCTCGGGCTTTTATGGGAGCGCCGCGCCGGTCAGGTCGCGCGATACGAATGTGATCAGCTCACACGGCGATTTCGCGCGCCGGCCAGTCCGCTGGCCTACCACCTCTTCGGTCGCATGCGCGACGGTTTGTCGAGCGGCGACGAGGATTGGCTCGACCAGCGGCGAACGTTCTTTCGGGCGCATATTATCTCGCGAGGCCCCACGCAGCCGTGTGATATCAGCGACCTCGACCTCGATGAGAAGCAGACGCGCTTCTTCGAGCTCGTGCTCGAGACCCCGCGTCCGTTTAGCGATATCTTGCGGATTACGCGGCTCTCCGAGTCGGATGTCTTGATGCTCCTTGAGGCATTTCGTCGCCTCGGCATGCTCGAACTCCAGCAGGTCAACCCGTTTACGCGCCAGCGCACCCGCTTCTTCGAGCAGCTCGAGGCCATGCAGGAACGCGCCAACGCGGGCAACTTCTTCGAAGTGCTCGGCCTCCACTGGACGGCACATCAAGACGAGGTTGAGCAGGGCTACGTCGAGCGCACCGAGAGCCTGTCCGACGATAATCTGCCCGACAACCTCGACGAGGCCGCCCGCCTCAAGGTCGACGAGCTCTTGGCCGCCATCGACGAGGCCTACGAGGTCCTCAGCGACACCAAGCGACGGGCAAAATACCGCGACGAGGTCGTCGGCGAATTCGAGAAGAAGAACGCGCTCGCGATGTTCGAAAAGCAGGCCGACACCGCCAAGCTTCGCCGCGATCTGGGCGCGGCCATCGACGCCTACCAGCGCGTCCTCGAGATCGATCCCGGCCACGCCCAGGCCAATAAGGATATCGAGGTGCTCGAGAAGCTCCTGGCGGCTGAACGGCGCAATGAATGAGCAAATTGTAGGGGCTTGCAGCAACCGGGGCGTCCTCTACAATGACGCTCTACTTCGCCCATTCGAGGACCGACCCATGCGACTGACGCCCGTTTTCGGCCTAATCGCCGCTCTTGCCATCGCCGGCTGCGCCGCTGACGACGACTCAGACTCGTCGACCACGGCCAATACGCAGGCGCTGGAGACCGCGCCCGACGATCCTGCGCCGGACTTGGAGCCCGACTTCGACCCGCAACGCGAACGCGCGGTCAAAAAAGCGTGGCAAGAGCGTACGCCGACGCCGAAAGTCAGCGAGATCGACTGGAAGGAGGCGGCCGCACAGCCGCACCTGCCGGCCGGCCTGCTCGACGCGCAGGATGAGGAGCGTCTGAGTCGCTCGCCGGTGCCGGCGCTGGTGCCCGAGCGCGCTGATTTGTTGGACGGTGCGACGGTGACGACCGGCCCGCATTGGTACGCCGTCTCACTCGACGGCCGGGCGCACGATGTCTACGTCAGCGGCACGCGGATGGCCTTCGAGGTGCCCAGCGTGAAGCTGCCCGCCGAGCGCGCCGAGGATTTCCGAATCACCCGAAACGAGCTCATCGCCAGCCTGGCGTTCAACGCCTACGGCGCCGCCTATGTCATCGAGGTCGAGTGCGCCCGCCCCAGCGAGGACGCGCGCTGCACCGAAGACGACTATATCGTGGGACTGGCCAATGACCTGGGGCTGGTCGACAGGGGAGGTCAGCGATGAGTACGCTCCGACGCATCACCACATATACGCTCGCCATCGGATTCGGCGTCCTCGCCGCACCCGCAACTGCCGACGCCTTTGATTATAATCCGCCCGGTGAGCTGGTCAGCGGCAGCGGGCAGGGCCGCACCGACAACACGGTCTACGTGCCCGATATGCGCTTTCCGATCGAGGAGGCGCCCGCCTTTGCCAACTCCCAGGTGTGGGGCCACGGAGGCTCTCAGGGGCCCGGCGGCGGCCAATGCGACGACGCCAACTATTCGTATCCGTGGTGGGACAATTATTGTGAGACTCGCGAGTGGGACGTGCCGCTTTGCCCCGGCGGCACCGGCCACCAGGGCCAGGACATCCGGCCGTCGACCTGCGAGGACAACGTGCATTGGGCGGTGGCCGCCGAGGCCGGCCAGATCTCCAATATCGGCTCCTACTCAGTCTACCTGCAGGCCGACAACGGCACGCGCCACCGCTACCTGCATATGGATCCGGCCAGCATCCCGGTCAGCGAGGGCCAACGCGTGGCCAAGGGCGACCGGCTCGGGCGGGTCTCCAACGCCTTTGGCGGCACGCCGACGACCATTCATCTGCACTACGATCTCTACCAAAACGTCAGCGGCGTCGGGAACACCTACGTGCCCACCTATATGTCGCTGGTCGACTCCTACGAGCGGCTTTTGGGTATTCCACAAGAGCCCTGCGAGGTGCTTGGCGCCGACGGAGGCACGCTCGACGACAGCGGGCCGTGCTTCCAACTGCACGGCCCACCGGACTCCTGGCGCTACGTCAGCGACGCCGGCCACGAGGGCGACCTGCACTGGACCTACGCCTGGGACGACGCCGAGGAGTCGAATTGGGCGCAGTGGCACGTCGAGCTCAGCGAGGCCGGCACCTACCGGGTCGAGGCGTTCGTCGTCTCCGACTACGCGCAGGCCCAGCAGGCGCGCTACGAGATCCACCACGCCGGCCAGACCACCGAGGCTCGCCTCGACTACACCGCCGGCGACGGCTGGCGCAGCCTGGGGGAATTCGATTTCGCCGCCGGCGCCGAGCAATGGGTGGCCAACTACGACAACACCGGAGAATCCCTCGACGACCAGCGGCGCATCATCGCCGACGCGGTGCGACTGACCAGGATTCGCCCGGACGAGCCCGAGCCGGATGCCGGCACGCCCGAGGAGGACGCCGGTGGCGGTGATGACGTCGGCTCGGGTGAGGACGTTGGTGGAGGTGATAGTGGCAGCGATGACGCTGGCACCGATGTTTCGAATGGCGGTTCAGATACCGAGCAGCGACAGGGCTCGAGCAGCGCGACAACCACGTCGTCGTGCTCTTCTGCCGGTGGTAATGGGCCGGTTGGCTTGGTTTGGTGGGGGGTGGTGGTTCTGTTCGGGTGGCGGAGGCTGTGGAGTTGAACTGATTGGGCAACACGCGAAAGGCCCCTCCGCCTTCGCGTTGCTCAGGCACCTCCCCACGGCTGAACGCCGCGGGGAGGAAATGGTCGACAACCCGAGAATTCCCAGAGAGTCGACCATTCGCCCCCCGTTGCTTTGCAATGGGGGGCAGCCGCTTCGGCGGCGGGGGGCCTCTTTCAAAAACCCACACCTTCAATCACTTCAACAGATCTTCAACAATCGAACGCTCTTCCTTGAGCTGATCTTCGGTAATCTTGAGCTTCTCCTTGGCGAAATCGTTCAGCTCCAGATCCTGGACGATCTCGTAGTTGCCCTGCCCGTCGCAGCGCACCGGGTAGCTGAAGATGAGGCCTTCTTCGACGCCGTAGGAGCCGTCGGAGGGCACGGCCATCGAGACCCAATCGCCTTCGGGGGTCTCGCGGAACCAGTCGCGGACGTGCTCGAGGGCGGCGTTGGCGGCGCTGGCGGCCGAGGAGGCGCCTCGGGCTTCGATGATCGCCTTGCCGCGGCCCTGCACGGTGCCGATGAAGTCTTCTTTGAGCCAGCTCTCGTCGTCGATGACGTCGCCGGCCGGCTTGCCGTCGAGCTTGGCGTCGAAGAAGTGCGGGTACATGGTGTTGGAGTGGTTGCCAAAGATCGCCATATTGGAGATGTCTTTGACGGCCACACCCGACTTGTTGGACAGCTGGCCTTTGGCGCGGTTTTGGTCCAGACGCGTCATCGCCGTGAAGCGCTCGTTGGGCACGTCCGGGGCGTTGTGCATCGCGATCAGGCAGTTGGTATTGCAGGGGTTTCCGACGACCATCACGCGCACGTCATCGGCGGCGTGGTCGTTGATGGCTTTGCCCTGGCCGGTGAAGATCGGACCGTTGGCCTCGACCAGGTCGGCGCGCACCATGCCCGGCCCGCGCGGCTTGCCGCCCACCAGCATGCAGATATTGGCGTCCTTGAAGCCGTCGTTGGGGTTGTCGGCGGTGACGATCTCTTCGACCAGCGGGAAGGCGCAGTCCTCGAGCTCCATGACCACGCCTGCGAGGGCGTCCATCGCCGGGGGAATCTCGACGAGCTGCAAGATGACCGGCTGATCCGGGCCGAGCATCTCGCCAGCGGCGATGCGGAAAAGAAGCGAATAACCGATCGAACCGGCGGCGCCGGTGACTGCAACGCGAATGGGCTTGGTCATGGTGTGTCCTCGGTTGGGTTGGGTTGTGGTGCACTACTCAATTATCAAATCGACGCAGGAGACATATCAACGCGGGGTGGGGATTGGCAAGGCTTGGGTTGGTCGTGGCGGCGAGCTTCCCTCTCCACCCGTAGCGACAGCGAAGGGAAGGAGAGGATCAAGGAGAGGCA
>JBKGZI010000333.1:0-6923 GCA_046545675.1 Persicimonas sp. | reverse complement strand
GCCTTCGTCGTTGAACCAGTGGATCCAGCGATGGACTGTTTCGTTCTCACGTTCCATCTCTTTGGCGACGTCGGTTGCGCAACGACCTTGCGCGACCTCGTATAGCGCCAAGAAGCGCTCTCGGGTGCGGCGATGCTCTGAGCCAATTGCGCGCTCGAGCAGGTCGGCGGGGCTGAGATTCCATCGTTCATGGTCGACACTGAGCATTTTGTCCTCCTCGTCTAAGGTCTGCTCACGAAAGACGAGAAAGAACAATCGGTTACAAGCAATTAATTCACGCAGTCGGCATTTCGAAGTAGGACTGCTTTAGTAGCCCTCGATGAGCTTCGCTCCCTCGGGGACGTCGAAGTACGAGTCGGGGGTGTCCGGTCGGAACTCGACGTCGCTCATCTTCACTTCAGTGACCTTCTCGCCGCGCTCTTCGGCCTCTGCGTCCCACTTGTAGGTGGAGAAGTCCGTCGCGAAGGTGATCCCGTCGACGGTTTGTTCGCCCTCGTAGACCATGAGCTTCTCGGGCGAGTGGCCGCCGTCGGGGAAGAAGCCGGGGTAGGCGACGATATAGCGCAGACCGCCGAAGTGGCCGGTGTCGGCGTCCAGATAGATGACGTAATAATCATCCGGAGAGTCGCCGACGCCCTCGGAAAAGGTGGCTTTGATCACGTCGTGCTCGCGGCCGTGCAGCTCGGCGGTGCCTTTCTTGTCGAGCTGCACGCCCTCGTCAGCCAGCACGAACGGCACGGCCACGAAATAATACGGAGTCAGCGCCCAAAACCGCGGGTTGACCGGAAGCTCGGCATCTTTCGGCAACACCCACGCCTTCTCTCCGTCCCAGCCGAATTCTTTGTCGCGATCCTCGGTCATCTGCTGACGAGCGCGAGACGACCAGGTATCGACGGTCTGGTAGGTGTCATAGCCGGGCTTGTCACCCAATGGGCTATAGTCAAAACGAAAATACAGCGGGCCGTTCGAGTACCACTGGCTCAGGCCACCGTGGGCCTCGATGGAGCGCAATACGAGCTTTCCTGCCTCGGTCTCCGATAGCCGTTGGCGTGCCTCCGAGGTGCGCTCGTCGACCCAGGACTGCGGTGGCGTGGCGGTGTCGGGCTGCTGGTCGGCCTCCTCCTGGGCGGCCTCCTCTTGCTCGGCTTCTTGCGGCGCGGCCTCCGTCTCGGGCTGCTGGCCATCTGATTGAGGAGACGGTGAGGTGCAGCCGGCGACGGCGAGCACGAGCGTCAAAGCGGCGAATAATGCGATGCGATACATCGGTAACTCCGTTGGCGTAAAAAGAGTGGTGCAACACGAATGACTACTGGGCGTTGATGAGACGCAGGCCGACCCGAGGTCGTTTCATATTAAATCGTATGCGTTCATTTGAAACGCAGTCAGCCCCGAATGCGTCTACTCGATCCCGGGAGCGGATAAGCCCGGAAGTTGAAACTCACCGAATCCGATACAATTGGAGCTTCACCATGGCAAAAACAGCATTGATCGTCTTCGCAGGAGCCGAAAGCCACGCCGATCTGGGGCGTGTGTTCAACGCCATCGAGACCGCCCGAGAGTATAAAGAGGACGGCGAGGAGGTTCAGATCATCTTTGACGGAGCCGGCACCGAATGGATTCCGGTCCTCGAAGACCCCGAACACAAGGCCCACGAGCCATACGCCTCGGTCAAAGACGTCATCGCCGGCGCGTGTGCGTTCTGCGCCAAATCCTTCGGCGTCCACGATGATATCGCCGAGACGGACGTGGACTTTCTGAGCGAATTCGAAGGGCACCCGAGCATCAAGACGCTCATCGATGATGGCTATACCATCGTCACTTTCTAAACTACATGCTCTCGAATATAACTGGAGCGACGCGCTCTGTTCTGTAGCGTCGACGCCAGGGACGGCGTCGCTCCGGTTGATAGAGACAAATTGGCACTGACAACTCCGCCACACATCGAGCGAGCCACTATGAGCTGGATCGACGTCATCTTCGAAGCCGACGCCCAGGGTAAGCTCGCCGAGGTCTATGAGAGGATCTCGGGAGCCCGCGGCAAGGTCTCCAATATCATGCGCGTGCACAGCCTCAACCCCAAGGCAATGCAGGCCCACATGAAATTGTACCTGAGCGTGATGTTCGGCAAGAGCGGCCTGAGCCGTGAGGAGCGCGAGCTCATCGCCACCGCCGTATCGGTGGCCAACGACTGCCCGTATTGTAAAAACCACCACGCGGTCGCGCTGGACGCTTATTGGGAGGATCGGCCGCGAGTCGAGCGATTTATGGAGGACTGGCGGGCCGTCGATCTGTCCGAACGCCAGCGCGCCGCCGTCACTTATGCCGTCAAGTTGACCGAGTCGCCCGGCCAGATGGGCGAGGCCGACGTCGACGCCCTGCGCGAGGCGGGGCTCGGGGACGAGGAGGTGCTGGCGGTGACCCTGGTCACCGGCTACTTCAACTTCGTCAACCGCATCGCCCAGGGCTTGGGCGTGAGCTTCTCCGAAGAGGAGATGAGCGGCTATAAATATTGATGATGCGCGCCGAGCCCGAACTTAGCGCGATGGCTCGTCGTCCGACGGCTCGTCGTCCGATGGCTCGTCGGGTGTGTCGGCCGGCGGGGAGGAAGAGCCGCCGCAAGGAGAAGTGCGCTGGCGGAACTGATCGAGCAGCTCCCGCTTGGTCGCCTCGTCGGGTCCCTCGGCGGCCTCGAGATTAGAGACGTCGCCGGTCAGATCGACGACGAGCTTCATCTGCTGCAGGTACCGTCGGCAATGCTTGCACAGCACCGAATGCATCCACATCCCCATCTTCTCGCCCATGGGCACACGTCCCTCCAGGTAGGCGGTGACGCGGTCTGTGAATTCTTCGCAGGAAATCATAGGTCTTCGGGTCAATTATAATGAGGCCTGATAGGCTTCGACGGTGTCTCGAATCTTGGCGCGACCGCGGTGCAAGAGCACGCGCTGGTTGCCCGGGGTCAGCTCGAGCACCCGACAGACTTCCTCGGAGCTCAGGCCCTCGACATCACGCAGCCAGACCACGCTTTGCTGGCTGGCGGGCAACTGCTCGATGGCCATCTGGACCACCTCGAGCAGCTTCTGCTTCATCGCCCGCTCCTCGGGGTTGATCTTCCAGGGAACCGGCGGGCGCGTCCAGTGTCCCGCTCCATCGAAGCGGTCGGACTCGGTCGATAATTCCTCGTCCATCTCGTCGTCGAAGAGCGACGACCACGCCCGGGTGCGCTTGTCCTTCTTGGCGCGCTTCTTGGCCTGGTTGGTCAAAATGCTGAACAACCAGGTCTTGAGCGACGAGCGGCCCTCGAAGCGGTCGATCGCGTCGATGGCCGCCAGCCAGGTCTCCTGGACGGTCTCCTCGGCGCTGGCCTCACTTCCCAAAAACATACGCGCAAGGCGCAGCATCGATGAGTGGTGTCGGTCGATCAGCTCGCCGAAGGCCGCCTCGTCACCCCGGCGAAGCCGTGAGACCAGCTCGTGGTCGTTATGATGGGTCTCTGATGCCATCTAAAAGGCCGAGAGTCATCGCCAATGGCGACGCCCGAGCTGTATCTCATCGACGTCTCATAAAATAAGACGTCGACCAGCCGGGCGTGGATTCAAATCCGTCGCCCAAACGGATGCCACAAAATAATTTCAGATTAAAGTGTAACGTTTGGCGGGGCCAACGTACTGAACCTATGAGGCCCGTTGGAGTTGATGAGATACCCCGCAAGACAGAGGTCCGACTATGAGATGGCAACACACGAAACAGCTCGCCGCCTTTCGCACAAACCTCAGCCAGTCATCTACCGACGAAGAGCTCGTCGAGCGCGCCAACGCCGGCGATTGGAGCGCCTTCGAGCGACTCGTCAAGCGCCACCAGGACAAATTCTTTCGACTCGCCGCAGGCTATTTCAACAACGAGGCCGACGCCCACGACGCCCTTCAAGAGGCGTTCTTGAAGATGTATCGCAACCTGGACGGCTTTCGCGGCGATGCGCAGTTCAAGAGCTGGGCCTATCGGATCGTGGTCAACACCTCCTTGAGCCGAATCCGCAAGAATAAGCGCCGCCGCGAGGTCGCCCTCGAAAACGTAGGCCCGACCGTCCAGGTCGACGACGAGCCGTCGGTGACCCTGGCCAATTGGCGATGCCGCGCCGACGAGGCCGCTCAGGATAGCGAACTCGCCGATGCGATCGCCGACGCGGTCGCTCAGCTCGAGCCCAAGTATAGAGCTGTTTTTCTGCTCTACGAGGTCGAGGGGCTGTCGATCGAGGACATCAGCGACGTCACCGATCTATCCCTGCCGGGCGTCAAGAGCAGGCTGCACCGCGCGCGGCTGTTTTTGCGGGCCACCCTGCAGCGGTATCTGCGCGAGGTCGACTCCCCGGTGCTGTCTGCAAAGGCGCAGTGAGGATGCTTTTGGATCGATTGTGCCTAGCTTTGCCGAGTGCCACAATTGGCCAGAGTGATGGTAAAAGAAGAACCACTTCTAGAGTGAACTATCAGTACAGAGAAAAATATGGAAATACGACGAGTCGACGTTGCGATCATTGGCGCCGGTACAGCCGGCCTCAACGCACGCCGCGAAGTGGAGCGCGCCGGCAAGAGCTGGGTGCTCATCGAATCGGGCCCCTACGGCACGACCTGCGCGCGGGTCGGGTGCATGCCCTCCAAGCTTCTGATCGCTGCGGCGGACATCGCCCATGATGTCGAGCGCAGCGGCGACTTTGGCATCCAGGTCGGCGCCGACTGGCGAGTCGACGGGCCGGCCGTGCTCGAGCGAGTCCGAAGCGAGCGCGACCGCTTCGTCGGATTTGTGGTGGAGTCCACCGAGAGGATCGACGAGAAGCACCGCATCCGCGGCCACGCCCGTTTTGTGGGGCCGACGACGCTCCAGGTCGACGACCACACTCTCGTCGAGGCCAACGCCGTGGTCATCGCCACCGGATCGAGGCCGTGGATTCCCCCGCAGCTCGAGCCCATCGCCGACCGGGTCATGGTCAACGACGACGTCTTCGAGCTGGAGGACTTCCCCGCGTCGATGGCCATCTTCGGCACCGGAGTGATCGGCCTCGAGCTGGGGCAGGCGTTGTCCAGGCTCGGCGTCGACGTCGAGTTCTTCAACCCCTTCGACGAGATCGCCAGGTTCAGCGACCCGGTCGTCTCCGAGAAGGCCCACGAGGTCTTCTCGAAGCGGCTGGAGCTCCACCTCGAGGCGCAGGTCTCCTCGGTCGAGCCGACCGACGCCGGCACTCGCATCCGTTGGACGGATCCGACCGGCGAGCAGCACGAGCGCACCTTCGAGCGCGTGCTCGCCGCGGCGGGTCGGCGCGCCAACGTCGAGGGGTTGGACCTCGACAAGGCCGACATCCCGCTCGACGCGCGCGGGCTGCCCATCTCCGACCCTCGCACCCTGCAGGTCGGCGAGTCGCCTGTCTTCGTCGCCGGAGACGTCAGCGGCCATCGGCCCATCCTGCACGAAGCCTCCGACGAGGGGCGCATGGCCGGTGCGAACGCCGCGACCTACCCGGCCGTCGAAGCGAGCGTGCGCAAGACGCCGCTCGAGATCGCCTTCACCGACCCGCAAATGGCGGTTGTAGGAAAGCGATATGCCGAGCTCGACGCCTCTAAGATCGAGGTGGGCGAGGTCTCCTATGACAACCAGGGTCGCGCCCGGGTCATGGGCATCAACACCGGCGTGGTGCGTGTTTACGCCGAGAACGACCGCTGCACGTTGGTCGGCGCGGAGATGTTCGGACCGCGCGTCGAGCACACCGCACACCTCCTGGCGTGGGCGATTCAAGCAGGCGCGACGGTCCATGAGCTTCTGGACCGGCCCTTTTATCACCCCGTGATCGAGGAGGGCATTCGCAGCGCGCTGCGCGACCTGGCCAAGAACCTCAAGATCGCCGGAAGCTGCCCGCCTCAAGATCGGGCGCACGCCCCGGGCGATTGAGCCGCCCCATCACGATCTCCTCTATCAGGGGGCCTGACTTCAGCCTTTTTCAGGCCCCCAACTTGTACAGCCATCCGACAAAACCTACTGTGCGCGCAGAAAAGTGACATGACTCGCGTCTAAGTAAGCTTCTTCACTAAGCACAGCAGGAAACAACATGCAGTCTCCGAACGCGAAATGGTTCGCCCGCTTGTCCACCGCCCTCATCTTGCTCCTCGGTGTGCTGGTATCGAGCTCGGCGCTCGCCCAGAACCGGGTGGAAGGCTCCGGATTTCGCAACAGCACGATCAAGGACGACACCCTCTTGCAGAGCGGGCGCATGGAGTTCATGGCCCAATCCTCGGGGCTTTATTCGAGCGATTCGGGCGCCGGCGAGGAGACCACCGCCGCCGAATTTAGCAGCCTGTACATCAATCCGGAGGTCGCCTTCGGATATATGGTCTTGGACCAATTGCAGGTGCGCGCCAACGTCGGCTGGTTGAAGATCCAAACATCCAGTGAAGACGTCGATCTGCAGAATTTCAACGCCGGCATGGGAACGGTCCAGGGGCTCTATCACCTCGAGCTGCTCTACGGGACCGCGCTATACGCCGGCGTGGGCGGCGGATATTTCACCGGCTCGACCGCCCGCCCCGGCCCCACCGAAGGCACCACCGTGTCCAACCCCACCAGCGGCTTTGTCGGCCAGGGTCTGGCCGGCCTGCTCATCCAGCCCGGTCCGCGCGTGCTCGTTCGAGGAGGGCTTCGCCTCGACGCGCTCTTCTCCAACGAGACGCCCGAAGCCGAGGACGCCGAGGCGATCAGCTCCACCAATATCAAGATGATGGGGGAGTTCGGCGTCGGACTACGATTCTGAGTGCTGTTATGTCGGTTGCGTAGTCTATGCGGCGTCGTCGCTTCCACGCCGCACCCGAGCCTTACGCCAAGGTTCTTGGTTCTTGGTTCTTGGTTCTTGGTTCTTGGTTCTTGGTTCTTGGTTCTTGGTT
>JBKGZI010000332.1:0-6959 GCA_046545675.1 Persicimonas sp. | reverse complement strand
TGGAGGGATACGGCCAGACGGAATGCGCCGGCGTTAGCCACGTCAATCGCCCCGGCCGCGTCAAGCTCGGCACCGTCGGCGAGCCGTTGCCCAACGTCGAGCAGAAGATCGACGAGGACGGCGAGATCTTGGTGCGCGGCTCGCTGGTCTTCACCGGCTACCTGCACAACGAAGAGGCGACTGCGACGACCATCGACGACGCCGGCTGGCTTCACACCGGCGATATCGGCGAGATCGACGACGGCTATTTGAAGATCACCGGGCGCAAAAAAGAGATCATCATCACCGCCGGCGGCAAGAACCTGTCGCCCGAGAAGATCGAGAACGCCCTGAAGATGAGCCCATATATCAAAGAGGTCGTGGCCATCGGCGACAAGAGAAAGTTCATCTCGGCGCTCATCCAGATCGATGCGGCCACCGTCGGTGACTGGGCCACCCGGCAGAAGATTCCGTACACGTCCTTCGAGGACCTCACCGAAAAAGAACAGGTCCGAGAGCTGGTCGAGCGTGAGATCAAACAGGCCAACGAGCGGCTCGCCCGGGTCGAGACGGTGCGCGCGTTTCGGCTGTTCCCCAAGGAGCTCCATCAAGACGACGGGGAGGTCACCGCGACGCAAAAGGTCAAGAGAAGTGCAGTTGCCGAGAAGTATTCTGATTTGATCGAGAGTATGTATTGAGTGGGTATGAGTGACGTTTTCGCATTGATGAGGCAGATCACTGGCCTGTGGCGTTGCTGCCAGCCGAAGTGTTCTTGGTTCTTGGTTTTTGGTTCTTGTCGTTCGTCGGCGACTGGTCGAGCGAGAATCACCGATTCACGAGCCTTCTGCGAGGAACAACTCGGGCTACCACTCTCCAGTCAGCAAGAACCAAGAACCAAGAACCAAGAACCAAATACTCAGCGAGATCAACGCAAGCAATGAGTTCATTCTTGCAATTATTGTTGGCAGGCTTGGCTCTCGGGTCGGTCTACGCGCTCGTCGCGCTGGGCTTCGTGGTCATCTACCGCGCCTCGCAGGTGTTCAACTTCGCCCAGGGCGAGCTGCTCACCTTCGGCGCGTTCGGCATGCTCACGCTGCTGGGGATGGGCGTGCCCTGGTACCTGGCGGTGGTGGGCACGATGCTGATGACGGGCTTGTTGGGCGCGGTCATCGAGCGCCTCTTCTTGCGCCCGTTGGTCGGCCGTCCGGTCTTCGTGACGATCATCTTGACGATCTTCATCGGCTTTATCCTGCGCACGCTGATGCTCGTCGGCTGGGGCTCCGATTCCAGAGGCATGCCGACTCCGTGGGATAAGGTGGCCGCCGTCGAATTCGGCGGGGCGTCCATCCTGGTCAACTCGCTGGCCTCCATCGGCGCGGGTTTGGTGGCGCTTTTGGCCTTCTTTTTGCTCATTAAGTATACCCGTCTGGGCGTCAATATGCGGGCGACGGCCAGCGACCAGGAGGTCTCGATGGCGCTGGGCATCCCGGTGGGGCGCATCCTCGGGGCGACCTGGTTTATCTCCGGGGCGCTCGCCGCGCTGGGCGGAGTGTTCCTGGGGATGTTCCCCAGGAGCGTCGACGTCCACCTGGGCTTTATCGCCTTGGGCGCCTTCCCGGCGGTCATCGTCGGCGGGCTGACCTCGGCGACCGGCGCGGTCGTCGCCGGCTTCGCCCTGGGCGTGCTCCAAGTGCTCACTCAGGGCTACGTCAACGAAATGCTCGGAGACTTCGGCCAGAATTTCCACACGGTCTTTCCGTATGTGGTCATGATTCTGTTTTTGATGGTTCGGCCGTACGGGCTATTCGGAGAGGAAGAGGTCGAGAGAGTGTAGGAGGTCAATATTGTCCCCGTGAACGTGAACGGCCGTTTCTCCTGCACAAATGGTCAATCGGACAACGGCGCTCGAAGAGAACAGATTTGTTCAATCGAAGCGAACAGCAGTTTTGTACTCGTTGCAGGTTTAACTACGGTTCACGTGCACGTGCACGTTCACGGAACAGCGACAAGACCTACTGATGCCAACTAAGCCATTAGTCACATCCTATAAGCAAGACCAGAAGCTCTTTCCGGGCATGTGGCACAAGATCGGGTTAAGCTTGGCCGTAATTTTCTGTCTGGCCTATCCGTTCTTGGCCGAAGGGCAGTGGCTGACGGTGGCCAACTTGGCGCTGATCGCGGTCGTCGGCGCAGTGGGCATGATGATCCTGACCGGCTTCGCCGGCCAGATCAGCCTCGGGCACGCGGCTTTCTTGGCGCTGGGCGCCTATACCGTGGGCACGCTGGGGCTTCACTGGCAGGTGCCGTTCTGGCTGGCGTTGCCGGCGGCAGGGCTGGTCTCGGCGGCGGTGGGGCTGGCGGTCGGGCCGTTCGCGCTCCGGCTCAGGGGCTTGTATCTGGCGATCGTTACCCTCGGGCTGCTGTTTCTGGTCGAGCATATGCTCCTGGCGTTCCCCGATCTGACCGGCGGGGTGACCGGCATCTCCGTGCCGATGCACTCGTGGTTCGTCCCGGCCGAGGAGGCCTCGTCCTTCGGGTCGTTTACGGAGTCGTGGACGGTCGGCGGCTTCGAGATCGACTTCGATCAGAAGCTGTATTTCTTGTTCTTGGCCATCGCCGTCTTCGCCACGTGGACCTCCACCAATATTGCCCGCTCCAACAGCGGTCGGGCGATGATCGCCGTGCGCGACCACGACCTTGCCGCCGCCGTGCTGGGCGTCAATCCGGGCAAGACCAAGACGATCGCGTTTGGCATCTCGTCGTTCTTCGCCGGCATCGCCGGGGCGATGTACGCCTTCCAGCAACAATATATCACCGCCGAGCCGTTCAATCTGGAGATGAGCGTCGAGTATATCGCGATCATCGTGCTCGGCGGCATCGGCACCACCTTCGGCGCGGTCGCCGGCGCCATCGCCTTTGTGGTCCTCGCCCCCTTGGCCGAACTCTTCGGCGCGTATATCCCGTACTTCAACGAGCTCAGCGGCGGCGAGCAGGAGACGCTCTTATTCGCCTCGATCGTCATCGGCTTTCTGATCTTCGAGCCGCTGGGCTTGTACGGGATCTGGCTGCGCATCAAGCGCTACTTCATGGCGTGGCCATTCCGGTACTGAGAATGTTTCTACACACACGAATCTTTTGAGCTGGAGCAACCGATGAAGACTATAAAGCTGCTTTTGATGGTGTTTGCAGCGCTAATGATCTTCGGATGCAGCGATGATCCAAATGGTGGAGAGAGTCAGCAGGGGCCGGCACCCGAAGACTGCGCCGAAGATGAGGTCTGGACCGAAGATGTTTGCCTGCGATGCGGTCCGGCCGATGAGTGTTTAGAGAGGGGGTCGGCGTGCGAGAAGATATGTGAGACTGACGAAGAATGCGGCGGCAATCCCCTTGGCTGCGAGAACGGTCGTTGCCCGGGCGGAGCAATCTGCGGTTGAGGCGCCTCATATTCATCCTGCGAGATGATCATTGCCCCAAATGCTGGCCATTCGCATTCACGAGAACGGTGGCCCCGACTTACTCATCGAAGTCCTCTCACCGGCCACAGAGAGCCGCGATCGCCATCAGAAGCGCAGAGCGATGAGTAAGCCTCTCTGCTCGACCAATTTCGGGCGCCGTCTGAATTGCATAACGCTAAGAATGCCTTTCCAAATGGTCTGATAATGTCTTTGCTGCGCTCGTTTGCCGTCGCATTACTCGCCGTCACGATCCTTGGTTGCGCCGGAAAGTCGACGGCCGACGGTCAGCGCCACTCGCCGGCCGACACGGGGGCTGCGGACGCCCGGGACACTGCTGACAATGTCGATTCGGGCGACGGCGGCGCTGGTGAAGTGGATGGCGCCGATGCTGCACAGGACGTCGACAGAACGAGCGAAGACGCTAGCACCGGTGACGCGGAGAGCGAGGATGCGACACCGGACGCTCGCCCGGGTAGGGGCACCGATATCGGCACATTCTGGAATACCTACTATTACCTCGCCGATGAATCCGGCTACGAGGGTGCCGACGATACGACTCTCTACGACCACGAATGTAATCCCATCGCCGAAGTCCCCGCGGACTTCGCCGACGATGCTTGTATCGAGGGGAGCGCGCGGCTCGAAGACGGGACCGTGATCAATTACCACTCCGCGTGTTCGTGCGGGCCGTGCTCGTTTTGTTGGGCCGAGATGGACCCCGACACCCATCCGTGGGGGATGGGCTCGCGTGGGAACGCGCTCGAGCCGCTGCGTTCCTGGGCGGTCGACACCGACGTGATCGCCCACGGCACCGTGGTCTATGTCGAAGAATGGGACGGAGTCGATATCCCGCAGGTCGACGGGCTCGGCGGCTTTGTCCACGATGGGGGTTTTCGCGCAGACGACGTCGGCGGCGGCATCGAAGGCAACCACTTCGACTTCTTCGCCGGCACGCCGGCGATGTGGCAGGCGCTCGAGGCGGTCTATCCGACACGCACGGACTTCACCGTTTACGTCGACTCGCCGCGGTGTGATCACCTCTGACGCTGCGAACGGCGACCCCAAACGAAGTCGCGATAGGCAATCCGAGGAGAGTGACCAACAGGATCAGATCCCGTAGATCCCGCTGACCTGGAGAAAGGTCGCGAATGGCGCTCATGGCCGACTGGAGAATCTCCGGACGATAGGCGCCGACATAACCACCCGATACGTACAGCCCCAAGTGGAAGGCGGCGACGGTGCAGACGGATGCGCTGAGCGCGATGACCGCTGTTGCCGACCAAGTGAGCCGTGAGGTGGAGAGTGCCCAAAGCAGCGCCGGGATTGCCAACAACGATCCGACGAGCATGCCGAAGATGCTGACGAAGATTACGTCGAGAGGTTGCAATTGCATGGCATTCCCGCACGCATAGGCGGGCAGAGGCGCCAAGACGACTGCGGCAAACGCCACCAAAAATCCACTGGTTGCTGGCGCGCGAGCTGTCTGAAAGGGCAGTTCGAGTTTGGAGTTGTCGGTTTCGTGAAGGGCCACGGTCTCCTCGCATATTGAAGGGGCGCTGAATCGCCATGTACAGGTGAAATCTAGCGCATCGATTTGGCGAGCGAGAGGCCGCGGCGTGCATAACCCACGATCAGTTTGTGCAGTTTTTGTGCAACGGACGAACGTAAGCGTTCCGGGGGCCACGAGCATGGTCGTATGAGTTTGGCACTAAAACAGGAGGGTGGTACCGTGCCGAGCGGGTCATCTCGCCACATGCCGGGCATTTTTCGACTGACGTGGAAACGGAATGAAGCCGCCCAATACGATGCCGATCGAAGAAGCCGCCGAGTGCATTCGTGAACTCGGGCTCCCATGGCACCGAGTCGGCCTTGCCTGCCTCATTGCGATCTGCCTGTGGCCGACTGCGGCCTCGGCCGCGTATCCGGCCGCCGAGGCCGGCACCCGGCCACAGGGTGCAGGTCTGGTCGAGGTGGGAGGTGGGCTTCTGCTGGGAGCCCAGGCGTTCGACCTGCAGGGGGACACCTTCGACAGCCCGGACTATCGGTTGCTCCGATTGCGCTATGCGTTCGAATACGGTTTGACCGACCAGTGGACGCTGGTGTCGGCGGGGAGCCCGGTGGGTAATGCGGCGATGGCGGACGAATCGCAGTTGGTGTCCGGACCCATCGATCTGGGCCTTCGGCGCGCACTCTTCGAGGGCATTGAGCCGGTGTATCTATCCGTCGAGGCCCGTTATGGCGTCGCTCCGGGCGTTGGCTCCGAGGACCTCGCCCCGCAGGCTGATCCGTCTTCGTTCATCGCCTCCCGGCAGACCCATCTGGGACAATTGGAGGTGCGCGGCGATCATCTCCTCTCCATAGGACCCTCTGACTTGGGGCTCGACGTGCGTTCGACTCTGAGGCTGGGGACGAGGATTTTCAGCGCCGACAGCCTCGCCCCCACCGTCTTCGCGTCGTTTGAATGGTCGGTTCTCAGCCAGACGGTGCTGGAGGGGCTCGAGACGAGCGTCGCGTTGTCCGCCGAGATTCCGTTAGACGACCTCAATACCGCAAATGTGGCGCCGCTCGCCGGTCAACGCCAGCACTTGAGCGTCGGGCTCGACGTGCAATATTGGTTCTCGGACAACTGGGCGATGGGCGCGTCGGCCGAGCGTGCCATGGAGGGCAAATCCGGGCCCTTCGCGCCGGAGGTTATCGTGAGTGGAAAGCACCGCTGGTAGAGGCGTTCGAGCGATTCATAGACGACTTTGATTTGGTGACAAAGCATGACGAAGACAATCCGCATTCACGACACAGGCGGCCCTGAAGTGCTGAGTGTCGACGACGTCGAGGTCGGCCGTCCCGGCCCGGCCCAGGCGCGGGTGCGCCACACCGCCGTCGGCCTGAACTTCATCGATACCTATCACCGAAGCGGGCTCTACCCGCTGCCTGAGCTCCCGCACGGGATTGGGATAGAGGCGGCCGGCGTCGTCGAGGAGGTCGGCGACGAGGTCGCCCACCTCCAGCCAGGCGACCGCGTCGCCTACGCCGGCGGCTCGCCCGGCGCCGCGGTACACTGGTCGCCTTCGGCAACGCCTCGGGCGCACCCGAGCCTGTCGACCCGCTCGAGTTATCGCGCGGCGGCTCGCTCTATCTGACCCGTCCCAGCCTGATGGATTATATCGCCACCCGCGACGAGCTCGAGCTCAGCGCCGGCCTTTTGTTCGAGGTGATCGAAAACGGCGCCGTCGATATCGAGGTGGGTCAAACTTGGCCGCTCGATGAGGCAGCCCGGGCACACCGCGCGCTGGAAAATCGCGAGACAACCGGCTCGACGGTGTTGTTGCCCTAGAGGCGACCTCTCGAGTGTCATTCACCACAAGTCTGGCGCCAAATAGGAGCGACCGTGACCGAAAAAGGAATCTCAATCTGACGGCCAGAGTCCGTCAGTCCGATGAGTGCGCCGGCCGCAATGGAAGTGGTCGACCGAATGGACTGACACCGTCTCGGCTTTTCATCATACACATCTTTCGGGCTGGCTGGTTG
>JBKGZI010000331.1:0-6987 GCA_046545675.1 Persicimonas sp. | reverse complement strand
TCGACGAACGGGTCATCCTCACCGCCGGTCGCCAGCGACGAGCCGGCGTCCTGCAGATAGTTCCCTTTCCACGGAATCACATGCCGCACGCCGCCGCGCGGGTCGGGCATATCGCCCCGATACCGCGGAATCACATGCACATGCAGATGCATCACCGTCTGCCCGGCCGCCTCCCCCGCGTTGATCCCAATATTATACCCATCCGGCTCGAAGCGCTCATCGAGCACCGCCTTCACCTCATCGACCAACGCCATCAGAGCACGCTGCTCCTCGGCCGTCGCCTCGAACCAAGTCGGCACCACCCGATGCGGCACGATCAGCGTATGCCCCTCGGTGACCGGATACCCACCGAAGAAGGCAAACCCCAGCTCATTCGACACGAGCCAGGCATCTTCCGGGATTTCTGTGAATGGGGAGGACATCGTGAGCGCGAGTGTACGGGAGGAGGGCGCAAATCTGAAGGGAGCTGGTGTTGCGCGGGCGACCATCGCCGGGACTTACACCCTCTGGAGCTTTGAGGATTTAAGCGTCGGGTTGGGGCGCGCTCGCTCAGTCGACGCCGGCGCCCGCTCTGTCGGCGCCGAACGTGGTCGATGCTGCGATCTCACGAACACGCTACGGCGAAGGGCGGAGCACGGTCGAGCCGCATAAACCTTCGCGGCGAGCACGGAGGCTGCGCGCCCCAAACACGCTACGGCGAAGGGCAGAGCACGGTGAACCCGCATAAACCTTCGCGGCGAGCACGGAGGCTGCGCGCCCCAACCTCATCCTTCGCGGCGGTTATTTTCTTAAGCTTCCACTGGGTGTCCGGCGATGGCCTCGCGTAACGCCGTGCAAGCCAGCGACGCCAACAAACCGCCCAATTCAAAAGACCCCACTCACCGGACAATGATCAGAGACTCGCTCCACATAGGTCGGGCATGCACCACCGGCATCACATCCGACGGTCTCACACGCCCCGGCAGCCTCGACTGATCGAGTCCCGACGGTGCTCAGAATGTGGTCGAGAGGAGTAGTCGGACAATCGTTCGGGCGCTTCCAATACGAGGTGCATTCCACGGCCTCCGTCACCCACCGGAGCCCGGCGGCATCGGCCAGCGCCTCGACCTCGCGGCGGTCGGAGGCGCCGGTGGTATTGAAATCCCCCAGCAAAACCACCTCGTCGCCGGATGCGACCGCATCTTCGACAATCGGCCGCAGCCGCCGAAGCTGCTCGCGCCGAATCTTCGCCCCGTCGCCGCCAGCCTTCAGATGAACCACGAAGACACGCAACGTCCGCGTCGCCAACGCACCCTCGGCGCGCAAACGGACTTCGAACGTGGCGCGCGCGCCTCGAGTAATGACCGTCTGGCGGTGCGTGCGCGTCTCCAGAAGCTCGAAGACATCGTCCCGAAAGATAAGCCCAACCCGGTGGCGCACGTCCTGGTCCGCAAACAGCACCGTCCACTCCGGCCCCAGGTGCAAATGCACGGCCCGCTCGAAATGATGCGGCCGCGTGATCTCCTGCACGCCCATCGCGTCCACCTCCAGCGACCCGACCAACTCGAGCGCCTCGGCCGGCTGCCGATCCGACTTCGGATAGTTCTGAATATTGAACGTCCCCACCTTTACCGACGGCGGCTGGCACAGCAGGAACGCCCCCACAAGCCCCACCACGAGGATGCTCAGCAAAAACCACCACTTCGTCAGGCAGACGACAACAAGCCGCCAGATGAGCGCCGGTAGGGTTTGAGAGTGTTGGTTTCGCATGAGCTAGCCTGAGGTTGTGAGGTGCAGTGAGACGAGGGTAGGCGGGGGCTAAAGGCGTGTCAAAGCGGCAACAATGCGCTCCAACCGGAGCGACGCCGTCCCTGGCGTCGACGGCCCACCCGGTGCCAGACCATCTTGGTCTGGATTGGCGTGAGCGCCCCCAACCGGAGCGACGCCGTCACTGGTGTGTGGGTATTGGACGACCAGCTCGACACGACCTAAACTGCGCAGGAGCCGAACTCACTAGGGGGCATCGTGGTAGATACAGCTCGAGCACTTGATTTCGCGACGCAGCTCTTCGAGCTCGTGGAGCGTACGCGGACCAACTCTACATATAAATACGCCTTGCTGTTGGCGCTCATCGACTGTTGTCAGGAGAGCTTCCAGAAGGATGGGAGCGGGCCGCAGATGCTGACGACGCGGCAGGTGGCCGAGAAGGTGCTCGAGTTGTATTGGCACCAGGCGCGGCAGCATCCCGAGTTGGGCGAGGTCAAGCAGAATCAGGGGGCGCAGGCGCGGATTGTCTCGGTGATCGGAGAGTTTCAGCGGACGCACGCGAAGTCGACGTCGGTTTTTGCGGCGCGGCTGGGTTATCCGAGCGATTATGCGCGGCTACTCAGCAAAATCGAGTGGCGTTTGATCGAGGAGCCGCTTCCTCGGCTCCAGAGTGTCGGTGATGCCGAGCACGACATCCTCTATCAAGTCCACTGGACGGCGTCGGATGTGCGCAAGCAAAAGCGCGCGTCGGGCGTGTCGGCTTATCAAAAGCGTTACCAGAATGACCCGCAGGCTGACTTGTGGGTGTCGACCGATGGATTCGATAACCGCATCATGCTCAATGATGATGTTGGAGACATGCTGGTGCGTTTGGCACCACTTTTTCGGCCGTTAGTCCGCCGTGAGTGGACGCGGCTGGTCGCTCGGCTCAACGATGTCGAGACCGACGAACTCGAGCGCTTTTTGTTCGCGTCATTTCGCCAGAACCTGACTCAATTGTGTGAGCCACTGCGCGATGTTCAGGAGGGGCGTTGTTTTTATTGCGAGGGACGCATGAGCGGAGACGCCGAGGTTGACCACTTCGTCGCTTGGAGTCGTTGTCCGAACGACGACCTTTATAACCTCGTCTTGGCTCATCCCACCTGCAATAACGCCAAGAGCGACCACCTCGCCGCATTGCCCCACCTTCGCCGCTGGGTGCGACGCTTTGATTCCAGCACGTCAATCAGCCAGCGTATCAGCGATGTTGCCCGGGATATAGAGTGGCAGTCAGAGCCGGATCGCTCGTTGGCGGTGAGTAGGTCTATTTATCTGCCTCTTCCTCCCGGGACTCCGCTCTGGCTCGAGAAACGCGACGCCTTCGAGCGTGCTAACCCGCGTGAAATTCAAGATGTATTGCAGCAGGTGGAAGTGTAATGAGGACCGATCAGCCACAGCAAATCCATGAACTCCAAACTCATCGAAGCCTACCGCAACACCACCTACACCGCCGCCACCCCACGCGGTGAGCTGCGGCTTCGAATCGGCGACACTCACCCCGAGCTAGACGCGCTCCTGCGCGAGCACGACGCCGAGACCTGGTCGTTCATTACGGCGTGGAATCCGGCGTCCGAGCCTCTCGATGCGGCAGATAACCGGGCGCGCCAGGCGAGGCTCGAGGCGGAGCTCGCCGGGGCGGGCTATGTGTTTTTTGCGGGGAAAGGCGAGCCGGATGAGAGTGATTGGGAGGCCGAGGAGAGTGTGTTGGTGGTGGGGATTGCGCGGCATGAGGCGGTCGGGGTCGGGGTGCGGTATGGGCAGAATGCCATCGTGTGTGGTCACGTGGGAGAGCCGGCCGCGTTGGTGTGGTGTGTGGCCGAGAACGTGAACCGCCGTACTTCCTGCCCGTAAGGTCATTCGAACGTCAACGGCTCGAAAGTGGGCTGGGTCGTTCGTTCAACGCTGGGTCATTATGCTGGACGTGCTGCAGGTTTAACTGCGGTTCACGTTCACGTGTTTATGCGGCTTGACCGTGCACGTTCACGGGGAGAGGCGCGGCCGACTGTGGCGTGCGGGGAGCTGTGAGGGAGCGCGAATGTAGAGATTCGACGCCAGGGACGGCGTCGCTCCGGTGGGGGGAGATGCGGAGTGTGGTGCTGGTTAGGCGCGCTGTGCCTCGACGAGGATCGCACCGGCGAATCTCTGTCCCGACGGGCGGACGAATTTCAGGTCGAGCGAGAGCTCTCGGCCGTCCAGTGTCCGCGTGCGCACCTCCTCGAGTCGTAGGTCCTGCGCCGAATCGACGGCATCAAAATCCGGGAAGTGGGAGGCATCATCGGGGAAGAAATCGCCGAGCGTGCGGCCCGTCAGCCGTCGGTCGCCGTCTTGGCCGAGCATCTGCTCGAACGCCGCGTTGGCCCACAACACTCGCCTGTTTTGTATCACAAAGACGGCAAGGCTCAGCGCGTCGAGCAACTCGACCGACATTTGGGGTGTGCTGGGCTTGTCGGCGGGAGCGTCAGGCGTCTTTTGGCGGACCGAGGCGACCGTCAACTGCTTGCCCCCCACGGAGACGGGGGCGAGGCTGATCTCGACGGTGACTCGAGACCCATCTTTGTGGAGCCCTTCGAGCTTCAGCCCCGAGTTCATGGAACGGCTGGTCGGGTGCTGCTGATACGCTTTGCGCTGGGCGAGGTGGGCGCTGCGCTTGGCTTGGGGGATCAATACCTCGATCTTCCGGTTTTGCAGCTCCTCCCGGGTCCAGCCAAAAATCTCGGTGGTCTGCTCGTTTGCGTAGACGATGGTGCCGGTGTGGTCGACGCCGAGCACGGCGTCGGGAGACATCTTTGTCAGGAGACTCTCTCGGTGCCTTTGTGCTGCGCGGCCGAGTGCCGCCTCGACGCGCTCTTCGAGGTCCGGATTCGGCTGAGGTAACGAGTTCAGCAAGGTCTCGGCGTTGGTGGCACCGCGGTTGCGCAGCTCCCATTCGATCATCGACTCGACCGCACGCTGCAGACCCTGGCGTGCCTCTTCATTGTCGGCGCGCACTTCGAGTGCCTGCTCGAAGCCCATGCGACAGGCGCCGAACATAGGGTAGAGTTCGCTCCGGGAGACCTGCTCGTCGGCGGCGACCTTCTGCTGGAGCCCCACCAGCTTGGAGCGGGCGACCTCGGCCAGTCGCCACGAGCTCTGGGAGTCCAGGAAGTCGCGCAATGCCTTCCGAAATTCGACCACGCTTCCATAACGGTCCTCCGGCTGCCTCGCCATGGCTTTGGTGGCGATTCGTGCGAGCTCTTCGGGGACTCCGAAGTCATATTCTGGCGGCTCGCACACATAGGCAGACCTGAGGACTTGGAAGTAGTTTTGGCCCTCGTTGATCTCCTCACCGGTCAAGATTTTGTGCAGGCACGCGCCCAAAAGAAAAATGTCGGTGTGCCAGGAGAGATCGGCGAACGACGGGGCGGCCATCTCGGGGGCCATGTATGCGGGGGTTCCTTCGGCGGCCCGGTTCGCAGACACGCCTCCGGCTGCGTCCTCCTGTGAGGCGCCGACCTGCACGGCGATGCCCCAATCGAGCAGATAAACCTCACCGTATTGACCGACGATGATATTCGACGGTTTGATGTCTCGATGGATGAAACCCTGGTCGTGGGTATACGAGAGCGCGTTGCAGACCTGAATCAAGATGTGGATATGCGACTCGAGCTGACTTTCGGCGGCGAATGCCTCCGGAAGTTTATCGAAGTCTTCGAGGAGTTCGGCGAGCGTGGCGCCTTCGACCAGCTTCATGACGATCGCCGGGTGATCGTCGTCGTCATGTCCGAGCGTGTAGATGGGCACGATATTGGGATGCTGGAGCCGACCGGTGATCCACCCCTCTTCGAGCAGCAACCGTCTGTGGCGTTCGCTGCGCTTATTCGTCTTCAACCGCTTGACGGCCACATTGCGCCCGATCGGGTGTTGGCGTGCCACGAGGAGTTCGCCCATGCCTCCTTCGGCGAAGGTATGTAAGAAGTCGATATTCTGCCTGCGCTCTCCGTCGACCGTCGGGTTGAGCGGCATCAGGGTATCCAGCGGCGAAGCATGGTGCCGGGCAAGGGTCTTCGGGGTCTTGTGTTTGCGCGACTGACGGCTGTCGAAGGCCTCGCCGGAGTCGTCGGCAATGGTCTTCCAGTACGCTTCCAGGTCTTCTTGAATTAAATCGTCCATGCCCCCGTGTCCTGTCAGAGCTGCAGTTCGTTGAGGTTTTCGAAGATTGTAGTGATTGAGCCGCGGTTGCGCAATAAATGGTAGGCTGGTGGGGCGGCTTTGCAGGGGCGTCGACGCCAGGGACGGCGTCGCTCCGGTGGGGGCGTCGACGCCAGGGACGGCGTCGCTCCGGTGGGGGCGTCGACGCCAGGGACGGCGTCGCTCCGGTTGGGGCGTCGCGCAGTTTCGGCTTCGATTTGCCGCGTGGTTCTGCGATAAGAAAGGCGCGCTGCGCCAGCTCTACGACCGTCTCGGATTTGCCATGCATCGATACCGTTCACTATTTGTCGTCGCCGCATTGATCATCGGATGCTCCACTTCGTCGGGGGCCGACGCTCCTTCCAGCACCGTCGAAGACGAGCCGCCGGCCGCCGAGGAGTCGGCCGCCGAGGAGTCGGCCGTCGAGGAGTCGGACGAGGCTGCAGAAAACGCGTCCGAGGCCGACTACCCCGCCGCGTACGACAAGCCGCCCCCTTACGATCGCGACTACGATATCTCCGAAGTCTTCAACAAAATGTGCGCCGGCTGCCACGGCGAAGCTGGCGACGGGGACGGACCCGACGGGAACGGGCTGGCCTACGACACCCCGGCCGACGAGTGGAATAACGGTCCCACCATCGACGGCATCCTCCTGACGCTCGAAGACGGCGTCCACGGCACGGCGATGCGCGACTTTCCTGAGTTCAAAAACGTCGACCGGGAGAAGCTCGCCGAGTATGTCCTCGATCTGCGCCAGGCTCTGATCGATCGTCCGGAGTGAGGGGGGCGGCGTCGGTGCGGTGAGGGGCTCCGGTTGGCGGACTTCCTGCAGAATACCCAAACCATCTATTAAGCTATTAAGTGCAGTCACGGAAATCTTGTGGTTTACGAATCGTGCCAGGCCTTTCGTATCGTCTCGAGTAAACGCACCTGTTCTTGGTGGTTGGTTCTTGGTTCTTGCCTCGATTTGCAACACCTTTACCAAGAACCAAGAACCAGTTACAGCTATAGACAAAAAAGGACACCTCCGGTTTG
>JBKGZI010000330.1:0-7059 GCA_046545675.1 Persicimonas sp. | reverse complement strand
AGAGCGGGATATTGCCGTGCTTTTTGGGCGGGCGGTCGACCCGCTTATTGGCGAGCATCTCCAGCGATTGGATCAGCCGCGGGCGAGTGTCGACGGGGTTGATGACCTCGTCGATATAGCCCAGCTCGGCGGCCTTGAACGGGTTGGCGAAGGTCTCGCGGTATTCGTCGACCAGCTCGGCCTTGCGGGCGACCGGGTCGTCGGCCTCGGCGAGTTCCTTGCGGAAGACGATGTCGATGGCGCCCTCGGGGCCCATGACCGCGATCTCGGCGGTGGGGTAGGCCAGGTTGATGTCACCGCCGATATGCTTCGAGCTCATCACGTCGTAGGCGCCGCCGTAGGCCTTGCGCGTGATCAACGTGACCTTGGGGACGGTCGCCTCGCTATAGGCGTAGAGCAGCTTGGCTCCGTGCTTGATGATACCGCCGTATTCCTGGTCGACGCCGGGCAAGAAGCCGGGCACGTCGACGAAGGTGACCAGCGGGATGTTGAACGAGTCGCAAAAGCGCACGAATCGGGCGGCCTTGAGGCTGGTGTCGATGTCCAGGCAGCCGGCCAGGTGGCTGGGCTGGTTGCCGACGATGCCCACCGAGCGGCCGCCCAGGCGCGCGAAGCCGACCACGATATTGGGGGCGTATTGCGACTGCACCTCGAAGAAGTGGTTGTCATCGACGACCGTCTCGATGATCTCGGTGATGTCGTAGGGCTTCGAGGGGTTCAGCGGGACGATGTCCTCGAGCTTTTCGTCGCGCCGGGTGGAGTCGTCGTCGGTGGCGACAAACGGCGGGTCCTCGGCGTTATTGGACGGCAAGAAGGACAAAAGCTCGCGGATCTGGGCGATGCACTCCTCTTCGTTGCGGCTCTCGAAATGCGACACGCCGCTCTTTTCGCTGTGGACGTGCGCGCCGCCGAGCTCCTGCTTGGTCACATCCTGGCTGGTGACCGTCTTCACGACCTCCGGCCCGGTGATGAACATATAGCTGGTGTCCTGGACCATGAACACGAAGTCGGTGATCGCCGGGCTGTAGACCGCACCGCCGGCGCAGGGGCCCATAATCGCCGAGATCTGTGGGACTACGCCGCTGGCCTGGACGTTTCGGTGGAAGATGTCGGCATAACCGGCCAGACTCTGCACACCCTCTTGGATGCGCGCGCCGCCCGAGTCGTTGAGGCCGATGACCGGCGCGCCGCACTTCATCGCCAGGTCCATGACCTTGACGATCTTTTCGGCGTAGGCGCCGCTGAGGCTGCCGCCGAAGACGGTGAAGTCCTGGGCGAATACGTAGACGGTGCGCCCGTCGACCTTTCCATAGCCGGTGACGACCCCGTCTCCGGGGATCTTTTTGTCCTCCATGCCGAAGTCGCTGCACCGGTGGGTCTTGAGCTTGTCGAGCTCGACGAAGGTGCCCGGGTCGATCAGCAGGTCGATGCGCTCACGCGCGGTGAGTTTGCCGGCGTCGTGCTGGCGCTCGATGCGCCGCTGGCCGCCGCCTTGCTCGGCCTGCTCGTTGAGCTCTTTGAGTTTCTCTTTGGTCTCACTCATATTGTTACCTTTTTTTAACTGCAGAAAGTGAGATAGTGAGAAAGTCAGAAAGTGAGATACTGCAAATGCTCCCCACCGGCCTCCAGCGCTCGGTGGGGCATTCCTACTCTCTTACTCTCTTCCTTTCTTACTCTCTCTCCAGTGCGTTGTTGTAGATCTCGACGTATTGCTCGGCCGAGCTTCCCCAGGAGAAGTCCTGCTTCATCGCGTTGGAGATGAGCGGGCGCCACTTGCGGTAGTTGCGGTAGCGCTTAGTGGCGCGCATGAGGGTGTCGCGAAGCTCGTCGACATCGTAATTGTCAAAGATAAAGCCGGTGGGCAGTATCTCGTCGGTGTCACCCTCGCCTTCGTTGCTGGTATCTGCCTCGAGCTGGGCTCCCTCGTGCTGAGGGTCGATGACCGTGTCGGCCAGCCCGCCGGTGGCGTGGACGATGGGAAGCGTGCCGTATTTCATCGCATAGATCTGAGTCAATCCGCAGGGCTCGTAGCGGCTGGGGACGACCAGCAGGTCGGAGCCGGCCTGCAATTTGTGGGCGAGGTCTTCGCTATAGCCCACGTGCGCAGCGACGCGCTTGGGAAAGCGCGCGGCCAGCTCGCTGACTTTCTCGCCGTATCCGTCGTCGCCTTCGCCCAAGAAGAGCAGTTGGAAGCCCTCGCGGTCGTCCTCGAAGCTCTCCATGAGCTGCTCGGCGGCGGGCAGCAGGATGTCGAGGCCCTTCTGCTCGGTCAGTCGGCCGATGAACGCCACCATCGGCAGGGTGGGGCGGATGGGCAGCTTGAACATATGCTGGAGTTCGGCCTTGTTCTGGCGCTTTCCATTGAGCCGCTCCAGGTCGTAGTTGACCTCGATGTGGTGGTCGACGTCGGGCGACCAGACGGTGTAGTCGGCGCCGTTGAGCACCCCGGTGAGCTTGTCGGCGTTCTCCGAGAGGATCTCTTCGAGGCCAAAGCCGCCCTCGGCGGTCTGGATCTCTTCGGCGTAGGTGGGGCTGACCGTGGTGATACGGTCGGCGTGGACGATGCCGCCCTGCAGGAAGTTGATCTGGTCGCCCTGGCGAAGCTCGCCGGCCTTATAGAACTTCTTGGGCAGCCCGATCTGCGACATCGCCTCGGCGTCGAATTTGCCCTGGAAGGCCATGTTGTGGATGGTCAGGACCATGGCCACGTCGCCGAGCTCGTCCTGGAAATAGTGGTCGCGGTAGATCGGCGCCAGCGCGGTGTGCCAGTCGTTGCAGTGGATGACGTCGACCGGAACGCTATATTGCAGGGCGAACTCGATGATCGCGCGGCTAAAGAAAGAGAACCGGGCCGGGATGTCCTCGGATCCGCCGTCTTCGTAGCCGTAGAGGGTTCCGTCGGCTCCGAAGAAGTCATCTTGCTCGATGAAGAAGATGCGCACGCCATTTTGGGTGCGTCCCTCCCAGACGGTCGCTTCGACCTTGCTGCGCACTTTGCCGAGCCGGGGGACCTCCAGGGGCTTGAGCCGTCGGCTCAGTTGGAGCTCTTCGGGGTCGAGGTGCTTATAAAGAGGAGTGATGATCGAGACCCGGTGGCCACGGGCGTTGAGCGCCGCGGGCAGGCTTGCGGCCACGTCGGCCAGCCCGCCGGTCTTCGAGTAGGGCGCCACTTCGCTCGAGGCGAACAGGACATCGTGGGTCTCGGCCACGCTGGGTTTGGAGGTGCGCTCGGTCTTGATCAGTTTTTCTAATTCCATAATTGGTCTCGGTCAGTCAGGGTTGGATTTCACGTAGATGTTTGGCGGCCGATTCGGGCGATGTCGGGTTGATATAAAAGCCGGTGCCCCACTCGAAACCGGCGACCTTGGTGAGCTTGGGGATGAGCTCGAGGTGCCAGTGATAATGGGAGACATCGTCGCCGTTGGGAAAGGGCGCCGAGTGTAACATGAGATTAAATGGAGGGCCGTCCAGAGCCCGGTCGAGCTTTTGAATGACCTCTCGGAGCAACGCTGCGACGCTGTCGAAGATTTCATCGTCGGAGTTTTCATACCACGGCTCGTGCTCGCGCGGCAGGATAGATACTTCAAAGGGGAAACGCGAGGCGTACGGTGCCAGCGCGACTGCCTTGTCGTTGGCGGCGATGACGCGGCCGCCGTGTTCGAGCTCTTGGGCCAGGATGTCACAGTGGACACATCGCTGGTGCTCCAGAAAATAGCGCTGCGAGCCGACGAGCTCCTCGGCGAGCCGCTTGGGGATGACCGGCAGCGCGATGAGCTGGCTGTGAGAGTGCTCGAGGCTGGCGCCGGCCGCCGCGCCGTGATTCTTGAAGACCACCGCGCATTCGAGCCGGTCGTCATCGCGAAGCGCGTCGATGCGCTGCTTCCAGGCGTGCAGCACCAGCGCAATATGCTCGCTGGGAAGCTCGGCCAGGTCGACGACATGCTCGGGGCACTCGATGATCACCTCGTGCGCGCCCACCCCCGACAGTCCCTCATAGACGCCGTCGGTCGCGCCGGTCGCCTCCCCTTCGGAGGAAAGCGCCGGAAATTTATTGGGGACCACGCGCACCGACCAATCCTGGTCGTCGTGGGCTCCGGGTGCCGAAAGTGCCAGGATGGGCTCGGGGGTCGACGCCTCGTTGCCCGCACAAAACGGGCAGAAGCCGCCGGCCAATTCGGGTTGCTCGACCTGGTACTCGAGGGGTCGTTTGGCGCGTTCGGTGGCGATGATCACCCATCGACCGGCGATGGGGTCTTTTCGCAGCATCGGCATGAAAGAGAGTCTCCGGGGCAACCGCTTCGAGGCAAACGTGCCGCGCTATGCGAGCACCAGCGGCAACAGGGATCGGCCAAACCATGGTCGACCTTCGCGGCTTTCATATAAAGCAGCGCCCCTCAGAGTGCAACCGGCGCAATCGAGTGGAACCGGCCCAATGTGCCGGTCGCCCGGGCTGCTCAGTCCTCGTCGAGCTGGCGCAAGTGCTGGATGGAGTTGCGCAGGTTGTCGATCGTATTGCGCTTGGCCTCGATCTGATGGCGCAACTCGTCGCGGCGTTCTTCGAGGGTTTGTAGTTTGTCTTCGATGCGGGCCACGATTTTTTCCAGCCCTTCTCGATCAGAACTCATGATCTCATCCT
The DNA here is from genome assembly GCA_046545675.1 of Persicimonas sp. Lineage (GTDB taxonomy): Bacteria > Myxococcota_A > Bradymonadia > Bradymonadales > Bradymonadaceae > CAYLTX01. Next base: position 2,423 of record JBKGZI010000330.1, on the reverse strand, counting down.
TTGTCGTCTGTACTTTCTTGTTCATCACGCCAACTCCCAACGGCCGCGTCCGACCTTGGTGACGATCCCTTCTTCTTGCAAAGTAGACATGACGGCATAGGTGTAGCTTCTCATGCCTTCGGAGAGATCGCCTTCGATGTCTTCGAGGACGCTGAGGACTTCGGCGGTGCGGAAGTCCTTGCCGCCGCGGCCGATCCTGCGGCAGATCTGCTCGATCTGCTCTCGGCGCGCGCCCCGTGGGGGGCGACCGGTCTCGGAGTTGACGTCCACCGGCCCCAGATCGCTGTCTTGGCTGGTGCCCTCGGGGCGGTCGCCGCGCAGCGCTCGGCGCAGACTCTCGAGGGCCTCACGGGTCTCCTGGGTCTTCAAATCATGGACACGCCAGCGCTCCTCGAGCTCTTCGAGTTCTCGCTGGGCGCCGGCCAACGCATCTTCGAGGGCGGTAATGTCTTCTTGGAAGTTGATCTCTTTGCTCATAGTCGCCGTGTTCTCGTAGAGACGGGTGTTGAAATGTTCAGCTTCTCTGCGAACGCTCGATGAGCTGAGCGCTCGAGACTATCGTGAATATGTTGAGTTCTTCGTTCTTGGTAAGGCGTCGACGATGCGAAGAGGTCGCATGATGTAGAGCGGCCTTCTTCCTGAGTAATGCATATAAACACGATATAATAAAAAATTCAATAAGAAGAGGGGGCAATTAAGAGGCTAAGGCCTGAAATCGACCCCTTGGCGGGATGGAATCGTGTCTATGTTGGCAGTGTGGCGTGTAAGGTAGGCGTATCCTCGGGCCGCCCACCCACAACTCGCCATCGCTTCTTAGGACGACGCAGCCAGTGGTCATCTCGACCGACGAGGTGCCGCGAGGAAGTGACGTTGTCGTTTAGGCAGGACACGCGCAGTCGGTGCGCCTGCCGTGTGCTCGAGATGAATAGGAGGTATCGATGGCCCACGCGGTGGACAGGCTGAAAGGCACCGGATGGATCTGGGTGCTCGTCGGCGCCGTCGCCATTGCGCTGCTCGTTTGGTGGGTGGGGGCGGCGGTCAACGACGCCGATCACGGCGAACCCGACCAAGGGCTGGCCGAGATCGAGCCGTCCGAGGCCCGCCGCGGCGACATCCCGCAGACGCCCGGGCCAGTCCAGGAAGGCGGGACCGCCGCCGGAACGCAAGCCACGCCCGGGCAGACCCGCCAGTTTGGAGAAGGGGCCGCCCCCGAGCGCCTCGAGCAGTTCGTCATGTGGGTCGAACAGCAGGACGATGAGCCGCGAATCGACCCGGCCTTCGTGGTGCGCGGTATGGATCTGTTGGTCAGTGCCGTCGACGATGTCATCGCGCAGGCTCGCCAATTCAATGAGGTCGAACAGGGCGAGCGGCGCGGTGGCGGGCCGCTGGGAGGCGCGATCGATTCACCCGAATTCGACCGATATTATCAGGCGGCCGAGCAATCGGTCGAAGAATTCGAGCAGGCCGAGGACGCCCGGCGGCCCGCAGCGTTCAATACCGCCGCCACTGACGTGGCCGCGCTATTCGCGCAGATCCAAGAGCGTACCGCAGCGACCGGCGCCGACGAGCAGGTCGAGCGTCTACAGCAGGCGGTTCACGCGATTCGCCCCGACCAACCGCTCGATGAGCAAGCCGAGCGGATCCACCAATACTTCGAGCAGTCAGCGCAGGCCGCCGTGAAGCTGACCGACAGCTTCCAGCCGGACTCGCCGGGGGCGATCACCCCGCCTGACAACCCATGAAGCCACTACGTCAATCCGGACGTCATTCAAGCAGGAGTCGAGTAACGACCCGCGGTGAGTCCTCGGTCGACCCAGTCGGCGACGACTCGCCCGATTGCACATAACCCCCGCATGGAGGTTTTCATATGAGTACACTCACCCGCAGAATCGCCGCGCTGCTGGCCTCGTTGGCCGTGGCAGGCTTTGCATTCGGTTGTGAAAGCCCAGAGACCGAGCCCGAGGGCGCAACCGCTGATCAACAGGAGCAGGCTCAGCGCACTGAGGAAGACAACGGGCTCTTCGAAGGAGAGGCCCAGGAGGAGCTCGGCGCCGAGGGCGAAGAAGATGAACTCGCCCCAGAAGAAGATGAACTCGCCCAACAGGACCAACCCATAGACCAGCAAGACCAACCCACCGAGCCCGGCCAAGTCGGCCAGGACCAGCCCACCGGCCAGCAGATGCAGCCCGGTGAGCAGCTCGACTACTACACTCAATGGAGTGAGAACGAGCAGGTCGGCCAGGTCACCCACAGCTATGCCAGTACGGGTTTCGTCATTCTGAGTAACGCCTTCGAGGGTGTCTCTCAACAGGTCGAGCAAGGCGCGACCGGCGGCGGACCCGCAGACGAGCCCGCCCAGCCCGAACAAGAAGGTGAGATGGGACAGCAGGGCGAGATGGACGACCAAGACGCGATGGGGCAGC
>JBKGZI010000329.1:0-7065 GCA_046545675.1 Persicimonas sp. | reverse complement strand
GATACGAAAGGCCTGGCACGATTCGTAAACCACAAGATTTCCGTGACTGCACTTAGAGGACGGAAGATAAGTGGCAAAGATGGCCGGTGAGGATCAGTTGCGACAGCTCGATCAACACGAAGCTGGGATACGCTACCTAACCATGGCGGACGGTACCGACAATCAGAAAGGCACATCGGCCGGTGACGAGCAGCGTCCGACAGACGACGCCGAAGCAGCACTTCGCTGCTTTGCCCACGATGTGTGTACGCCGCTGGCCAATATCAAGTTGGCGGCCGACCTGCTCGATCACGCAGCCGGGCGCATGTCCGAGCAGGCGCTGGCCGAGCTTGGCGCGAGTATCTCGAGCGAAACCGATCGGTTGCGCTGGATGTTCGAGACGCTCGTGGAGTTTAGTCGGCTCCAGATGCAGGGCCGCAAGTTGCGTCGTCACTGGCACCTGGCCGAAGATCTGACGGCGGCAGCCTGCCGGCGCCTCCAGCAAGTCCGTGAGGGGTGCGTTGTCGACGTTCATGTCGAGCCGGACATGGCAATGATTCAAGGTGATGAGGGCTTGTTGGTGCTGGCTTTGGCCACATTATTGGACAACGCGGCACAATGCTCGGTTGATCCGCAGGGCTCGGTTGATCCGCAGGGCTCGACTGATCCGCAGGGCTCGACCGGTTGCGAGGCGATTGAAGTACAAATCACCGCCGATCAACAGCGGTGCCTGATCGAGGTCTACGACGCCGGGCCGCGACTCGAAGATGTGGGAGAAGTCGACGAAGCAGTCCATTGTACGGGACATGCCAGCTTTACGAGTCCGCGAAACGGTGGGCTGGGATTGCTGGTCAGCCGCGAGATCGTCGAGGCCCACGGCGGCCGTCTTCGAGTGCGTAACCGGCCTGATGCAGCCGGCGCCGTCTTTAGCTTTACTCTAGATTTTGGTGACGAGCAGCCGCCCCATGAAGTGGTCGCCGCTCACGTCGATCACACCGCAGCAACCTGAGGTATGCACCAATTATGAATCCTACTGCTGTGATTTTGATCATCGAAGATGATCCAAAGATGCGCAGGTTCCTGACGACCCTGCTCGAATCTAACGATTATCAGACCATTGAGGCAGAGACTGGCGAAGAAGGGGTCCAGCTCGTCGCCGAACGCAACCCCGACCTCATCTTGCTCGATGTGCGCCTGCCCGATATTAGCGGCGAGGTGGTCATCGAGAGGCTGCGCGAGTGGACCCATACGCCGGTGGTCGTGGTGTCCGGCCTCGACTCGGAGGACTCCAAGGTCACTATTTTGGACGCCGGCGCCGACGACTACCTGACCAAGCCCTTTGGCGCCCAGGAGTTGTTGGCGCGCATCCGCGTGGGACTGCGCCACGCCGAGCAGGTCGCCCCGGATGATGAGAATTCGGTGTTCACCACCGCGGATCTGCGCGTCGACCGGGTCGCCCGCCGGGTATTCGTGGGTGACAAAGAGGTCGACCTGACCCCGACCGAGTACCGACTGTTACTGACGCTGATCAAACACGTCGGCCGAGTGCTCACCCACCGACAAATCCTCGAAGAGGTCTGGGGCCCCGACTGTGTTGGCCGCGATCACTACGTGCGGGTTTATATGGCTCACCTGCGCCGTAAACTCGAAGATGACCCCTCACAACCCCACTACATCATTACAGAGACCGGCGTGGGCTACCGCCTGCGCGATCTTTGAGCCGCTCGCCAGAAGGAGCGGCTTGACTCGTGGGGTGCTGGTGCTCATTTTTTGCACCTCGAACAGAAACATTGCCTCATTCAGGAGCGACACCGCTATGGGTGGTGGGTCTCAGCAAAGCCAGGACAATAGTGGCATCCGCGTCCTTGTGGTCGACGGTCGGCCCAAGCGCTCTGCGGCGGTGCGCAAGGCGCTGGAGGCGGCGCCGGCTCCGTTTGTCGTCTCACCGGCTCGTCGCCTGTGGTCGGCGATTCAGATCTTGGCGGGCATGTCCATCGACGCGGTGGTATTGGGCCTCGATCTTCCCGATACTGACGGCGATTCAGCGCTGCGCGATCTGCGCGTGCAGGCGCCTCAGGTGCCGGTGCTGGTCATCGGCGAGGCGCAGTCGCAGTCGGGAGGCACCGTAGATGCCGACGGGCAACCGGCTGATGATTATCTTAGTGCCGACGATCTCGACCCGAATACGTTGGGGCTGCGGATCCTCGAGGCCATCGAGCGCTGCCGGCCTGCCGAGCCCGCCGTCGAGGAGCCGGCCTCGGAGCCGGAGGTGCCGGCGGCCAGGATCTTGCTCGTCGAGGACGAGAGCCTGGTCCAGAGGTTGCTGCGCCGAAACCTCGAGCGCCACGGCTATGTGGTCGAGGTGGTCAGTTCTCCGCAGGAAGCGCTGGCCTGGTCGCAGCAAACCAGCCAGCACATCGATCTGCTCATCTGTGACGAGCATCCGCCGGGCATGGACGGAGAGCGGCTGAGCCACCATTTGCAGAGATCGTTTCCCGACATGCTCACGCTATTGTTGTCCAGCACCAAACCCGACCGTGAGCAGCGTCCCGGCTTTGGGATCCTTCCTCGCCCTTATTCGCTCGATGACTTCGCGCGGGTCGTCGACAAGCTGTTGGGCGCCGAGCAGCCCACGCCTGCTTGAGTTGCGCCCGCGCGCTCGGGTGCTCCATTCGTCGCTCAGTTCAGTCGTATTGAGCCACCAGAAAATAGACCGGCTCGCGCGAGTACGGCACCGCGTCCTGTCGCCTCAGGTGGTCGGCCTCGTCGCTGAAATCGACCTTTTCGACCTCGTCGTGGTCCACATGGGCGACCACCTCTCCGATGACGCCGGTGTCGTGGGGGAGTTTGTCCATATCGTGGCCCCAGATATACTCTCCGCCGAGCGTCTCGGCTTCGTCGCGTGTGCCGGCCACTCCGAAAACGAGCGTGCCGCTGGACAGCGGCCCGGTATTGCACAGAAAAACGCCGTCTTCGACCGACGAGGCGATCCCGCCCAGCCGGATCATCTGCGACTCGAAGTCGGCGTCGAGCTCCTCGAAGGCGTCGACGGTCATGTCTTGGACCTCCTCGGCGTCGAACGGCTCCGAGACACCCAGCGACGCGCTCGTCCAGATGAGCTGGCGGCCGGCGACAAAGGGACCCTGGATCTCGAAGTCCTCCTCGACGTCACTCAGATCGGCCTGGCAGCCGGCCGGCACGACCGTCAGCCCGCGCGACTGCGCGAAGGCGAGGAGCGTGCGAAAGTTGGCCGCGCTCATATCAGTGAAGTAGCAGCGACCGGCCACCAGCCGTGTCACCACGTCGGTCGACAGGTCCGGAAGAACGCCTTGGGCGGAAATTGGCTGTGGTGAACGGGGACGGTCGGTGCTCATCTCGGGCTCCTTGGCGAAGGTCCTCGCCGGGAAAACACCAGCGATGACAGGGGTTTGGTTGTGCCGCCAAGGTACGCACAGACCGGCCGTCGAAAAGCACGGCCCGCCGGGCCAGTTTTACTCCCAGGTACATTTATTGGTGTAGATCGATGAGAGGCCGACCATCTGCGCGCGGTCGAAGTCCGACAAGGTGATCTCGGTCATCAACTGGCTATACTCCTTGCTCGTATCGCGCAGCCGGTCGCTATAGCGCTTCTGCTCGTCCTGCATGGTCTGCGAGAACTCCTCGAGCTCGTCGTAGCGCTCCTCGTCCTGGAGCTTGTCGAGGTGGGCGATATTGGCCTTCATCTTCGAGATGAGCTCGGCGCAGCGGTCGCCGAGCGCTTCGATCTTCTTGCGGTAATGAGCGACCTCCTCGGAGGAAGCGCTTTTCTCGGACTTGCCCGAGTTCTTTGGAGGCGCCGTCGGGGGCTCGGGGATGGCCGGGGTGGGCGGAGTCGGCGGCTTTGGGGCCTTGGTAATCGTCTTTTTCTTCTGCGTACTCTTTTTGCTGGCTTTGCGATCGGCCGTGCGACGCTCCCGCGTCAGGTACCGGGTGGCCTTGTTGCCCCGCTCGACGGTGAGCTCGCCGTCGTCGAGCTCCAGTTGCCACAGGGACCACGCAGCCTCCCGATCGTCAGCTTCGCGCACCGCTATCTGGACTCCGTCGTCGAGCGCATGGCCACTCAAGATGCGGTAGACGTATGAGGCCCCGTCGGCTTCGAGGCGCTGGCCGGTCTCGGCGATCTCGAGGGTCGCCTTGCCGTCTTCGCTTTGGGCATCGTCGACGTCTCTCCAGAAGGGGCCGGCCGCGTCGAGCGGGTCGAAGTAGCGCTGCTCGGGGTCGAGCCTGCACACGAATTTGGGATCCTCGTCGGTGCGAATGACGAGCTTGTCTCCGCTGGCTCGGACACGAACATCCTGGGGGCCGTCGCGGTCGGGATGCTCATAGCTAAAGCCCAGATCTTGGCCGTCGCGCTCGCCGAGTTCGACCGGTGACCACACCATCTGTGCGTCGCCCCACAACAGAACTTCGCCAACCTCGGGGTAAAAGAAGACGGTGTGGAACCAGGCGCCGCTCTCGCCGAGGATTCTGCAGCCGCCGGCGAAGGCGTCGAGGGCGATCGGCGCGGTCGCAGCGGGCTTGTCAGCGCCGTCCTTGCCGTCATGACCGTCCTTGCCGTCAAGCTCACCGTCTTCGTCGCCACCAGCCTCGCCGTCCCCGGGGCCCTGGAGGATGTGGCCGTAACTGGCCCAGACGCTCCACGCGCCTGCGAGTAGTAGCACGGCGGCGGCGAGGGCGACCCAGCGGCCTCGCCGCGACGGCGGGCGCGGGTCGGCTTGGGCTGGACTCCCTCCGGCGTCGATCGGGTCCGGGGGGAGCTCGGTTTGGCCCGAGTCACCCTTTTTTATGTCAGCGTGATCGCCTTTGTCCGCGTGATCGGGCCGCGTCGGGTGCGGCTGCGATAAATCGGCGTCGTTGACCAATTGCTCGAGGGCCTCGGCCGGCGTGGCGGCGTCGAAGGCCGTCGACGCCTCTGCCAGCGCCGAGTCCTCCTCGCGCGGCAATAGCCACTGGTCGAAGGCCTCAACCGAGGCCTCCTCGAGGTCGAGATCGAGCGCGGGGATGTCGCAGTCGCGCCGGAGCTGGGCGATACGCTCGCGCACCTCTCGCGCGCTGTTCGGGCGGGCCTCCGGGTCTTTTTCGAGCAATTCGTGGACCAGCTCGATGATGGGCAGCGGCACCTCGTCGGGCGCCAGAAAATTCGTCAGCGACGGGGGCGGCTGCTGGACCTGCTTGAGCAAGATCTGAAAGTCGCTGTCGCCGCGAAACGGCAGGTGCCCGGAGAGCATCTCGAATAAGATGATCCCCAGCGCGTACAGATCGGCGCGGCCGTCGAGCTCCCAGGCGCGGGCCTGCTCCGGGGCGATATAATAGGACGTGCCGCAGATCATGCCCGTCGAGGTCAGCCGCGAGTTGGCGTCGCGCGGAAAGGCGATGCCGAAGTCGAGGACTTTGACCTGAAAGGAATCGCCCATCACGGGCAGCAGCTTGAGGTTGTCGGGCTTGAGGTCCCGGTGGACGATCCCGGCGGCGTGCGCCTGGATGAGCGCGGCGCAGACCTGGTCGCAGATCTCGAGGGCCAGCGGCACCGCCAGTCGGCCGCGGCGGGTCAGCTCGCCCAGCGAGATGCCGCCGACCAGCTCCATGACCAGGTAGGGGAATGTGCGCTCGGCGTCTTCTCCGTAATCGATGAGGCGGACGATATTCGGGTGATTGAACCCGGAGATAAGCCGCGCCTCGCGAAGAAATCGCTCTTTGACCTCATGCTGGACCAGCGCCTCGGAGCGCAGCAATTTGACCGCGACCTCGCGTCCCACCGACAACTGCGTGCCGGCGTAGACCTTGCCCATCCCGCCCTCGCCCAGGACGCGCTCGAGGCGAAACCGGCCGTCGAGCACGGTCCCCACCAGCGTATCGCTCGTGTCTTCTTTTTCGCCGGGCAGCCCGGAGACGTCGAAAAACGAGTCGTCTGCTGGATTGTCGTCGCTCATGGTCGCCTCCTGCCCATCTTTATAGCACTGCAGGAGTCAGTTGGTAATACAGGCTCATGTCGGGCCACAGATGGCGTGGTCGTCAGCGCCCCAGCGTGCTTGTCACGCTGGACGCAAAGCTTGGCTGCTAGGGATGGATGCCATCCTCTCCCTTCTTTGTGGCGCGCGCAGCGCGCCGCTTCTCCAGCGACATCCGCGGTCTCCAAGAATGGCAACCTTATCAGGGTCAAATGGACTTGATATCCTTTTTGTCCACAAGACCGCTTCGCCCTCAGTTTTCCGGATAGAATGCGACCTCAAGAGATCAGCTCTCACGAGTTCGGCGACCCGCGTCGATAACACTCTTATGTCTGTTGGTCTGTCTGTTGGTCGCCACGGTTTCACTTTCGAGCTGCACATGGCTCTCCGGACCAAAGGAGACTTCTAAGAGCGGTGATGAAGTGCGTACCGAGACGCAAGTTGCCGGCGCCGACGAGCATTCTCGTAGCTTCTCCGAGCAAATACGACTGACCGACTTCGAACTCCGTCAGCGCAACGCCGAGGAGTCTGCGAAATCTAGAGCCGGTATGTTGACTGACCGTGCCGAGGATGTGAGCGCGAGCATTGCAGTGGCTCGAAATCGCTGCTCGGAGATCAAATTCGGGTGGCTAAATATCAGTGTCGACATACTCTCCGGCTCCTGTAAGGCCGATTGCGTGGCTACATCATTTGTTCGAGATGCCCGGTTACGCCATTGGACACAAAGTAATATCCGGAGGGCATATCAACGCGACTACTCGCTCGGCCGGGCTCTAGATGACCGAGATTCATTTCGCGCGATGTACGTTGTGCGGGTTGGCTTCGACGCTGACGGTAAGTCGATCGACTCATCGGTGGAGCTCGAAGAGGAGCGAGGTGAGTACGACTGGGGAGCGTGGTTTGCTCGGCTGGCCTCCGAGGCAGAAATCGACTCGACCGGGGAGCAGTGTGATGTTCGTGCGACCTTCCGCGTGGATGTCGCACACTTTGCGAAGCCGTAGGCGGATAACGCGGAACACTGAAGGTTGGGGGGACGCTCGTGGTGGCTAGCTCACCCAAGCTTATTCACCTGCCGGGTAAACCGGCAGGGGTCTTCGGG
>JBKGZI010000328.1:0-7074 GCA_046545675.1 Persicimonas sp. | reverse complement strand
CTTCAGCCACGCAGTGCAGCCGCGGAACTCCATTCAACGCCCGCAAACGACCGCATACCCGCATGAACACTGGTTTGTAGCGTGCCTGTCACCCATTCTTGCCCACCAAGTTTCTTCACGCGCTGGGCAAGCCGGCGGGGGTCCCTCGAGCTTAAGTGATCACCCATGAGCAATAAATAGCCACCACCTGTTCAACCACGGCCGGCGTCTCGCCCCAACAACTCGTCGACCAAGTCGACGAACTCGGTGAAGCTAAATGGTTTCTCGATGAAGGGGACGTCGACCTGGGGGCCGCCGTCCTTGAAGACCTCGCGGGTGGGGTAGCCGCTCATCAAGAGGACCGGGAGGTCGGGGTATTGTTGGCGCAGCCGGGACACCAGCTCAAAACCGCCCATCTCGGGCATGACGACGTCGGAGATGACCAGATCGACCGGCTCCGAGAGGGCCTCGAGCAGCTCGAGGGCTTCGACGCCGGTGCCGGCTTCGAGGACGCTGTAGCCCTGGCGGCCCAGGGCGCGCCGGGCGAGCCTGCGCACGGCCGGTTCGTCCTCGCAGACGAGGATAGTCTCGCCGCCGACTGATTTCTCGGGTGTGGCAGCAGTGGCCCGGACGCGCGGCTCGGCGGGGCGACGGTCGATCCGGGGCAGATAGACCGAGACGGTGGTACCCCGGCCGGACTCGGTGTCGACCCGAATATGGCCGCCGCTCTGGCGGATGATGCCGTGGACCGTCGACAGGCCGAGACCGGCAGATACGCTCTTGGTGGTGAAGAACGGCTCGAAGATATGGGGAAGAACGTCGCTGTCGATGCCCGAGCCGGTGTCGCTGACGGTGAGACGCACGTATCCTCCGGCCGGGATTTCCTCGTCGGGGGCTGGGCTCGACGCGTCGACGTCAATATTGTCGACCTCGATGCGGATGGTTCCGCCGTCGGGCATTGCGTCGCGGGCGTTGGACACCAGGTTGGTGAGGGCCTGATTGAGCTGGCTGCGGTCGACCTCGACACGGCCGACCGCCGTCCCCGAGGTGGCGGTCAGGTCGATGTGCCCGCCGGCCAGGCGCGCCAGAACGGGCTCGATCGATTGGATCGCCGATCCGAGCGAGACGACCTCGGGCTCCATGACCTGTTGGCGGCTAAACGCCAGCAGATGCCGAGTCAGCTCGGTTGCGCGACCGGCCGCCTCTTCGATCTCGGCGAGGCTTTCCTCTTGTTCGGCCGCCGCGCGTAGCTCATTGCGCATGATTTGAGCGTTCCCCAAGATGGCGGTGAGCATATTATTGAAGTCATGGGCGACGCCACCCGCCAGCCGTGCGATCGCCTCGAGCTTCTGCGCCTGGCGGACCCTGGCCTCCATCGCCTTTCGCTCGGTGAGGTCTCGGGAGACACCGACCACTCCCAATAGCTGCCCCTGCGGGCCCAGCAGCGGTGTGTCCGTGACCTGTGCCGGAAAGCTGGAGCCGTCCTTGCGACGCACCTCGAGTTCTCCCGACCAAGACTCGCCGCGGCGAAGTACATCCATGACCTCGGCCGCCTCGTGGCCGGTGTCGGGCAAGACGGTCAGCTCGAAGATGCTCGTGCCGATGGCCTCCCGAGCGCTCCAGCCAAAGAGGCGCTCGGCGCTGCGATTCCAGTACGTGACATGCCCGGTCGGGTCGGTGGCAATGACCGCCTCTCCGACGGCATCGAGCAGTGTCGCCTGGAAGCGCACGCGCTCCTCGGCGTGTGCACGAAGCGCGGCCTCCGACAGGTGATTGGCGATCGCCTCGAGCAGCTCCCCCTCCTCTTCGAGAAAGACCGGGCCGCCACCATCTGTGGGGTCGTCGAGGTAGACGACTTCGATGGTCCCAGCGAGCCCGGCGGTCCCGAAGTCGCGCCGCTGGACCCAGGGGGTCATCTCGAATTCGGCGGTCTGGCAGACCATCTCGCCCAGCCGGATGCGCGCTCGAGTTACGTGCGGATGTTGCCAGCCGGCCGGGATACGATCGACGATACGTTGGAGGACCTGGCCCATATCATCCCATCTCGAGCCGATCAGTAGCTGCGAGATATCGTAGAGGCAACTGAGCTCCTTGACCCGCTCGGCCAACTCCTCGGTACGCGCGCGTAACTCGTCCTTGCTAGCCAATGACTGCTCAGAGGCCGCGGAATTTGGTTTCTGTTCCTCTCCAGTCATCCAACCCTCGGCTACCAAAACACCGAAATCGCATAGGGCCGTCACCTACGCGATACAATCCGCGTACGCCAAGACTATGATGCAACCCGGATGGCCCTGGGTTCATTGCATTTTCAGAAATTGAGTTCGCCTCGACGACGCCTCACCCGATACGCCACGATCGGCCACGCAGGCAACGCGTCGCGAGCGCGCCCCGACGCCCATCCCTTGCCAAACTCCGTACCACGAACTAAGAACCACACCTGTTCTTGAATTTGCCACTGACGCCCTAAAGTTATGGGGCGCTCGGCGCAATGTCTCGCATCCACAGAGCTTCAAAAATGCCGAAATTTTACGTCACAACGCCCATCTATTACGTCAACGGCGCCCCGCATATCGGGCACGCCTACACCACGATCGTGGCCGATGTCTTTGCGCGCCACTACCGCCAGCGCGGCGACGATGTGTTCTTTTTGACCGGCACCGACGAGCACGGCCTGAAGATCCAGCGTGCCGCCGAGGAGCGGGGGATCTCGCCGCAGGAGCTGGTCGACGAGAACTCGGCGAAATTTCGCGAGCTCTTCGACGCCTATAAGCTCACCCATGACCGCTTCATCCGCACCACCGACGAGGACCACAAAGAGACGGTCCTCGAGATGATCCGGCGCATGAAGAAGTCCGGGGATATCTACCTGGACACCTACGAGGGGTGGTACTCGGCGGCCGACGAGGCCTACTATACCGAGGACGAGATCGAGGACGGCCGCTCCATCGAGACCGGCGCCGAGGTCGAGTGGGTCGAGGAGGAGAGCTACTTCTTCCGGCTGAGCAATTACGAAGACAAGCTGCTCGAGTGGTACGACGACCCGACCGTTCCGGTGCGCCCGAAGGCCCGCCGAAACGAGATGTACGCGTTCGTCGACGGCGGCCTCAACGACCTGTCGATCACACGCACGACCTTCGATTGGGGCATCGAATGGCCCGACGACCCCGAGCACGTGCTATATGTGTGGGTCGACGCGCTGACCAATTATATCAGCGGTGTGGGCGGCTTCGACGCCGCCGGCCGGCCCGGCGAGTTCTGGCCGGCTGATATGCACCTGATCGGCAAGGATATCCTGCGCTTTCACACCGTTTATTGGCCCGCATTCTTGATGAGCGCCGGTGTCGAGCTTCCCCGTCAGGTCTTCGCCCACGGCTGGTGGACCGTCGAGGGCGAGAAGATGAGCAAGCGCGCCGGCAATTGGATCGACGCCTTCGAGCTGGCCGAGCAATACGACCTGGATCTGCTGCGCTACTTCATGGTGCGCGAGATCCCGCTGGGCAGCGACGGCAACTTCGTCAAGGAGCGCATCGTCGAGCGCAACAACTCCGAGCTCGCCGACAACCTGGGCAACCTGGTCAACCGCACCACCAAGATGGTCCAGAGCTTTTTGGACGGCGAAGTGCCCGCCTACGAGGAGAGCGACGTCCCCGAGGACGTCGAGCTTCGCGAAAAGGCCGAAAAGACGCTGGCCGACCTCGAGAACGCCATGGACAGCCGCGAGCCGCATAACGCGCTCGACGCGGTGATGAGCTTCGGAAAGGAGCTCAACCAGTACATCCAGGCCAGCCAACCCTGGAAGCACAACAAAGAGGAGAACCGACAGCGCGTCGAGCAGATCCTCTATCACGCCCTCGAGGGCATTCGCTTCGTGGCGGTCATGGCCTCGGCGTTCATCCCGGACGCCGCCGACGAGATTCTCGCCGCGCTGCATATCGACGGCGAAGACGCCCTGGCCCTGGATTCGCTCGAATGGGGCACCCTGCCGGTCGGCCGCAAAGTCGAGGCGCCCGAGGTGCTCTTCGAAAAGCTCGAACTCGAAGATTTGGAACTCGAAAAACAACAGAAGGAAGCAGTGAAAGAGAAGCAAGAAGAGCAAAAAGACGACTCCGAGAAGTCCGGGCTGGTCAGCTTTGGCGACTTCATGAAGCTCGAGATCCACGTCGGGCGCATCGACTCGGCCGAGCCGGTCGAGGGCGCCGACAAGCTGCTGAAACTCTCGGCGACCGTCGGCGAGGACGACGTGCGCACGGTCGTGGCCGGTCTGGCCAAGAGCTTCGAGCCGTCTGAGCTCGAGGGCAAGAAGGTCGCCATGGTCACCAACCTGGAGCCGGCCAAGATCTTCGGCATCAAGAGCGAGGCGATGGTGCTGGCCGCCGAGACCACCGACGGCAAGCTCGAGCTGGCCTATTTCTCGGACGACGTAAACGTCGGAACTCGAATTTCCTAGGAATCAGGCTACACATGAGTGATTTCGAAGACCGCCGCTTAGCCGACATACCCAATACGGAGACCCGCGTCGCCGAATTCGACTTGCGCGTGCGACGCGGCTCCGATGATGAAGTGCGTCTGACACTGCTCGAGGCGATGGGCGACACCTTCCCGCCGCTACGCCACCGGGCGGCCCTGGCCGCCTCCGAGCGCGACGACGAATCGCTCGACGAGATCCTGCGCGTGCTCGCCCTCGGCGAGGCCGAAGAGGCCGTCGAGCTGGCCGATGCGATGGGGCTCGACCCCAGGTTGGTGCCCGCCCCGCAGTCGGAGGTCCGCCAGGCGGCCTGCCTGGGGCTGCGCGGCTCCCACACCGAGCAGACACGCCAGACGCTGCTCGAAGCGGCCGACGACGACGAGGCCGACGTGCGCTACCAGGCGCTCGTCTCGCTGCACGACCTCGGCGTCGCCGACGAGGCCATCGCCGAGCTCATCGATCGCAGATTGCAGGACGAAGACCCGGAGGTCGTCGTCGTCGCCGCTCAGATCGCCACCCAACGCGGCTGGACCGACCGCGCCCAGACCATCGCCGAGCGCTGGCAGGAGCTCGAGGGCTCCGACCGACTCCAACTCGCCCTCTCCTTGGCCGAGCTGATCGGCGAGCACGACGTCAAACTTCCCGGCGACCAAACCTCTCAGCTCATCGACGAGCTCATCGAAGCGCTCGAAGACGAGGAGACCATCGCCGGTGCCACCCAGGGGCTCGTGCAATTGGGCGCCGATCGCGCCATCGAGCCCCTCAAAGACGTGCTCGGGCGCTGGTTCGCCCACCCTATCCTCAAGGTCGAAGTCGCCGCTGCGCTGCACGTTCTGGGCGACGCGGACGGCACCGTCTATCTCGAGAAGATGCTCCACGGCAGCCGCAAGGATGCGCGCGGTTATACGCTCCGGCTCATCGGTCGGCTGCGCATCAGCGCATACTTCGACGAGGTCGCGCAGGTTGCCCAGAGCGACGATTATCACGCCGATACGGCGGTGTTGGCGCTCGGCGATTATGGCGGCGAGGAAGGTCGCGCCGTGCTCGAGGATGTGGCGAAGGCTCATCCCGACGAGGAGGTTCGGAAGTTGGCGGCCAGTGAGTTGCAGCGAGCCGATGAGTTGGGGAGTTTAGGATAGGGTGAGGGTGGTCGTGGTCGTTTACGATTACGATCACGATTACGTTTACGACCGTGAGTTGATGGGACACAGAGTGTTATGCGACTGATAGATACACACGCGCATTTGGATTCGCCGCGATTTAAACAGCCGCTCGAGGAGTTGCTCGAGGCGGCCCAGGACGCCGGCGTCGAGCGCATCGTGACGATCGGGGCGAGCCGCGGGGTGGAGACCAATTGGGAGGCGCTCGAGATCGCCAAGGCCCACGATTGGATCCGCTGCACGGTGGGCATTCACCCGCACGACGCCGACGAGGCCAACGAGCAGACCGTCGCTCGAATCCGCGACGAGCTCGCCGAGCACGACCAGGTCGTGGGCATCGGCGAGACCGGGCTGGACTATTATTACGACAACGCCCCCGTCGAGCAGCAGAAGTGGTCGTTCCGCCAATTTTTGGAGATGTCCAAGGACGTCGACAAGCCGGTGATCATCCACTCGCGCGATGCCGACGAGGACACCGTCGAGCTGCTCGAGGAGACCGGCGTGACCGGCGGCATCCTGCACTGCTTTACCGGCGGCCGCGAGATGGCCCACAGGCTCTTCGACCTGGACTTCTACCTGTCGTTTTCGGGCATCGTGACCTTCAAAAACGGCAAGGAATTGCTCGACATCGCCTGCGAGGTCCCCGAGGACCGCATCCTCTTCGAGACCGACTCGCCCTTCCTCGCCCCGGTGCCCCATCGCGGCGAAAAGAACCAGCCCGCCTACGTACAACACACCGCCCAAAAGATCGCAGAGGCCCGCGGCCTCGAGCCGGACGAATTTGCCGATATTGTGTGGGAGAATGCCGCGCGCGTCTTTGATTGGCCGAACGGCTAAATGACCGGGGCTGGCCGAGGTGTGAACTACTTCGAGCCGCTGTTGATCTTCTCGCGACCCGCCTCGGTCAGCTCGGCCCACAGCGTGCGCTCGTTGGCCAGCCGGGTCAGCAGTTGGTCGAAGACCGGCTTGTCGATATACACCGTATCGAGCAACTCCAGGTCGAGCGCCCGGGCCAGCGGGGTCACCGCCAGGTCGTCGGGCGAGGCCATATAGATCTTGCGCATCATATCCGTGCAACGCTGCACCCACACGAGCTGGTCGTCGAGGCCCAGCTCCTCGGCCTGCTTTTGCTGGCCGGCGGCCTGACGGGCCACCTCGATATCAGCCATCAGCGCCTGATACATCTGCTCGACATAGCGACGCTCGCCGGCAATCTCGACGCGGACGCCGTGGCAGTTGAATTCAAATCGTGTGGTTTCGTCGTCGGACATGCAAAGCTCCACGGTGGATACGACCTCCTCCCATGATGCAACGCCGGCCGCGACACTGCAACTGCGTCATGCTTTTCATCTCAATGGACTGACGGACTCTGGCCGTCAGTAAAAAAGCCTCTTGTTTTTCCCCTGTCACCGAGACGGCTTTTCATCATACATATCTCGATGATTAACGCGCTGTTGCATTTCAAGGCGC
>JBKGZI010000327.1:0-7097 GCA_046545675.1 Persicimonas sp. | reverse complement strand
GCCAACCGGCCGATCTTAGCCGACTGGGCCGGGCGGGGGCGAAGTCCGACGAGGTATTCGGTACGCATCGGGTGTACTCTCCTGCTATTGAGAAACGCGTAAGCTCCTAAACCCGTTCTGGTGCGCCATGTCCGGGTTTAGCACCTTACGCATTTCTCAGTAATCACTCGCTCGAGCTGCTTTGGCAGCAGCTTTCGGGTTCGTCTAATAAAGACGTGCGGCTTTCGAATTCATTCCAATTGCCGCAGGTGTTGTACCGCCGAAACCATCACGGCTCAAATGAAAAAGCCCGCCGAAGCGGGCATGTCCATTGCGGTGAGACCGCATCATCGCCCTGCCAACGCATCGGGCAGGGTCATTTGGGGCCCAAGCGGGCTCAACGCAACTCCAGCGCGTCGAGCTTGACGCCGGCCTTCGAGACAATCGAGCCGCACTTATAATCGGTGCACACCCAGAACATCCCGCTGGGGCCGTCGGCGCGCATCACGCGGGTCATCTCCATTTCGCTGCCGCACTCGGGGCAGGCCTTCTTGGTACCCGACTCGCGCTTCTGGCTGGCGATCTTGGCTGGTTTGCGTGCCATGGTCGAACTCCGGTTCTATGCTGGGGGCTCGCTCAACGCGACACGAGCCACATTTAACTCATTTAGAAGCGACGCCTTCAACGGCGCCGTTTTGTCTTCTTACATCAAGGGCGATGCCGGAAGCCAGTCGCGTCCAGCATCGCTCGAGTAGTCCGTACGGGATTCGAACCCGTGTTACCGGCGTGAGAGGCCAGCGTCCTAAACCCCTAGACGAACGGACCGCAATACGCACCCCAAGGGGCTGCGCAATTTCAGCATTCGGGCACTAGGATTCGAACCTAGATCGACGGGACCAAAACCCGGTGTCCTGCCATTAGACGATGCCCGAAAAAGCGTCTAAACGACGCATCTCAAACAATGACGTCTGCGGCGGTCGGCAGGACGACCACCACAAGCGGACGGCGTTATAAGAGAACGCCCCGGTCGTGTCAACGCCATTTATCCAGTGCAGCTCACTGCAAGTCCATAAGCCGCGCTAACTGATTGAGTTACCTGCGGTCGGCCGGCGTCGCGGCATTTCATTCGACGCTCACAGCGCTCAGGGCCAAACGACAGCCCAACGCCACATTATTGCCCCCGATAAACACGACGATCACCCGAGATATTTCGAGCGACGAGATTCGTCGTTTGACCCGCTCTCCGGCGATCTCGAACAGCCGGCCAGCACCGCGCAAAGTTGACATTTTTTTAAGGGATGGTTAATATCACCAGGAGTTGAGCGGACTTGTCGGATTGGCTCACACACATATCTTGAGGCGAGCACCATGGGTGTCCTTTTCTCCCGGACACAATCTTGTTTCGAACGCGTGCAACGCCTGTCATTCCATCAACATTTGAGCAATTCCCACCCACCAGCCAATCGGCTGGGATCCGCGACGGTACGCTCGACGGATGTCCACCCCAACCTCAGCCCCTGTATAAGGAGGCACGTATGTCCAACTCGACAGCCAGGCGCGACGATCTTCTCGAACAGTCGTCGTACGAGCAACTGAGAACCGAGCACGAGGAACTCGAGCAACGTCTACACTTGCTCGGTCGACCCCGGTCGATGTCCCCCGAAGAACAGTCTGAGATGCAACGCATCAAGAAGAGAAAGCTGGCGATCAAGGACCGAATGAGGTCGCTTCAGTCCTGAGTGGATTCATCCGACTTCAGCTCGAAGCCGCTGCCTGCGCAGCGGCTTTTTTATTGCGGGAGGTGTTTGGGGAGGCCGCCGCCCCGCCCTGCTCGCCCGACTCATCTGCAAAGAGATCCAGCTCGACCAAGTCCAGCGCGGTATATCCCTCCAACGTCTGGCGGGTGCTGGCACGAAACTCCTCCCAGAGCCGGTCGACCGGCCGGGTCCCCAGCGAGACGTGATCCTGCAAGACCAATCCGACGAGCTCATCGAGGCGAATGGCGTCGAGCGCACGCGCGGGAACCAGCCCGGAGCGTCTCTTGCCGCGCGCTCGGCGCACGATCTGGCCGTGGAGCAGGCGGCTGACCGTATCCCGGACGACCGTGGGGCTATAGTGGGTCGCCTCGATCAGGTCGCGTTCCTCGACCGGTTCTTCGCCTCGATGGAAGGCCGTGGCCACCGGCGCGAACAGCTCGAGGACGACCAGCGGATCGTACAGATGCCGGGTGCGCTTGCCGTGGGCGAGTTGATCTCGCTGGCGAGTCACGAGCAGCGTACGCAGGTGCTGAAAGGAGTAAGCAAGCTCGGCGCCGATGAGGATGATCGTCCAGGTGATGTAGATCCAGATCAGGAAGATCGGGATGAGCCCCAGCGCCCCGTAGATCTTATTGTAGGCGTCGAGGATGACCAGATTGACGTACTGATTGAACCCCCACTTGGCCAGCTCGAAGGCCACCGCCGTAAAGAGGCCTCCGACCAAAGCCGCCTTCCAACCGACGTGAGCGCTGGGCAGCAGCTTATTCATCAGCGTGAATAGAACCAGCGCATATACAACCGGCAGGCTCCGAGACAACAGCCCCGGATCGAGGCCGTAGTCGCTCAAAAAAATCTGGAGGCTCGCCGAGTGGACGATCGACAGCGACAGCAGCACCGGGCCGAGGGTGATGATCGCATAGAAGGTCAAAAACTTCGCCAGCATCGGCCGATCCGAAGTCCCCCGCCAAATCGCGGTGAACGCCTCTTCGATCTTGTAGGTGAGCACCAGGCTGATGAGCAGAAGCGCCACCGCGCCGATGCCTCCGATGGTATTTGCCGAATTTGTCGCAAAGGCCTTGAGGTGGGCGGCGATATCGCCGGCGGTCGACGGCACGACGGTGGCCAGCGACTCGTAGATGACCCCGGTCTGAGACTCGAAGACCCCGAAAGCGGCCATCAGCGAGGTGGCCACCGACAATAACGGCACCACCGACAGCGCCGAGATGAACGCCAGGCTGCTGGCCAGCGTGACGCCGTCGTCGCCAAAGAACTCGCGCACGACCATGGCCACCAACTCGACGGGAGCCACGAGCAGGCACTGCCACGGGCTCAGGCTCTCCCACTCCCCGCGGCGAAACGTCGCGAAGATCTCACGGATGCGGCTCAGATGTGCGAATTTCTCCATCAGCCTTCCGTATTCCAACCCCTGCCGAACACCGCTCACCGGAGCATCGAGACCACCGGGGTAACGCCCTGAAGCTACCATGAACTCGTGGGCAGTAAAGTTTCACATCGATTTGGGAAGAACACCTGCGAGCCCCGGGTTGATTAATAAATGCACCGAAATCGTCCTCCTCGAAGGTCCCCCGTGATGCGCGATTCCGAGGCTGCCCAAATAGCGTGTGCAGCGCTCGGACCCGCCCGCGTCCCGCTGCAGCCGCGATATGGCCGTCGACCGGGAGGACACCTGCGGCGATCGCGCTTAGGTTCTGGTGTTGAAGCCCAAAACCTCTATAATGATGACCCGCGGTGCCTTTTCGTAGGGATCGGAGTCGTTTGCTGATCGAGGGTCACCGCATAGGCAGAAGGTCTAATCCATGAGGGATCATCGCAATTTCTGGCTCAAGTCGATTGGCGCAGCGTGCTTTGTCATCGCCGCCGTCACCATCGTGCCGGACCTGGCTGCACAACGCTTCGGGGGGAACTCGACGGCGCAGTTCGACAGCCCCGTCGATGAGGACTCCTCACGACACGTCCAGGCGCGGCTCAGACAGCCGGGCGTGACCGCCATCGCCAGCCGCACCGTCGCCCAGGCGCAGGCCACCGGCCACGCTCAGATGCTCGCCGAGATCGAGGGCGAGGCGCTCGAGCGTGCCCATCGGGCATTTATCGAGCAGCGATTCGAGGACACCCAGCGGCTGTGTGAAGCCCTGATATCGCGGCGAAGCGAGCAGCTCGCCGACGAGGATGGCGACCCAGAGGCGCTCCAAAGCGAGCTCGACCGCGCTCGCATCCTTTTGGCCAACGTGCACGTCCAGGCCGAGCGCTACGACGAGGCCGCCCGGGCACTCGCGGCGGTCTCCGCCGACACTCCGATCAACGATTTTGTCGACTGGCTCCACGGCCGCGCGCTGATGCGTGCCGGCGAGCCCGCCGAGGCCGCTGCCGCCTTCGAGCGCGCCTGGCAGCGAGACACCACTCTGGTCAAGCCGCGCGCACGCGTCGAGCAGGCCCACGCGCTGGCCGCTGCCGAGCAATGGAGCGAAGCGCTGGTCGTCCTCGAGGAGGTCATCGACGACTTCCCCGACTATCCGCGACGCCACCGCGCGCTTTTCCAGCGCGCGCAGGCTCTCGAGGCGCTCGATCGCCTCGATGAGGCCGCAGAGGCCTACCAGCAGACCTGGTTCGAATTTCCCCACAAACCCGAAGGCGAGCAGGCGCGCTCGGAGATGCGGCGGCTGGCCGAGCAGGGATACGAAGTCTCCGAGATCCCGCGCGACGACCTCTACGATCGCTACCGTCAGTTGCGCATCAACAAGCATTGGCCGCTGGCCAAGAGGCTCTTCCTCGAATTGCTCGAGGATAATCAGACCGAGTCCGGACACTCGCGCTTCGAGCACGAGATCCTGATGCAGCTCGCGCTCAACGACTACGTGCCCCAACATTACGAAGATGCGCTGGGCTGGCTCGAGAAGCTCCGCCGCGCCTACGAGAGCGGGCATACCGACGGCATCAACAAAAACCTGACCTACAAATACCTCAGCTTTACGCACTCTCAACTCGGCCAGCTCGACAAGGCACTCGAGGCCATCGAGAAGCGCACCGAGGGCCGCGGCAGTTACGCACAACGCGGGGCGAAGGCCGAGTTTTTCGAGGAGCACGGCTTCTATACCCGGGCTCGAGAGCTGTACGATACTTTCTATAGCGACTGGCGAAAGCGCGGCTGGCACTACACCTGGCTGCTGTACAAATCCGGTGAATTCCAGGACGCCTACGAGAACCTCACCCGCCTGGCCGAGCGCTCCAGCGGTCAACGCCGGGCCAAATATATGTATTGGGCGGCGCGCACGCTCGACCGTGGTGGCAAACTCGACGAAGCCGTCGAGCTGTATAGCGATGTCGCCGACGCCTACGACCTGAACTACTACGGCATCCAGGCCAAGAACCGGATGGTCGACATTCGCCAGCGCCAGGCGGTCGACGGCGCATTGCTGACCCACGCTCAGGGGATCGTCAAAGGCGGCGACGAGGCGATCGCGGCGATGGACGACGCCGCCGAGGTCCTCGCCGACCGCGACGCCGTGGCGCCGTACCGCGACCCGCGGATGGTGCCGCGCACCGGCGAAGAGCCGCCGGCCGCGCCCCCCGAAGAGGCCGCCGAGCTGTCGCGGCTCAAGTGCGAGGCCGAGAGCGTAGAGGATCAAAAATTCTGCCAATTGATGGCCGGGCAGATGCCCGGCGAGGGCCGCCAGGCGCTCCAGATGGCGCTGGCGCCCATCCAGCCCTATGCCGGCCTGCTGTCCACCGGTCTTCCGCTGGTCAGCCCCGAGGAGCTCACCGAGGCCTCCTTCGACGACGACGACCCCGAGGACCGGCTGGAGCTGGGCGACCAGGCCGGCACCGATGCGCCGGCGCCGCGACGCGACGTCGAGCTGGCCGACCTGACCAGCCAGGTGCCCCGCGTGCAGTACAACACCGAGGCGCGCATCTATTGGGAGGGCCGAAGCGACTCGCCGATCGCCTTCGTCAAGGCCGACGAAGGCAAGGTCATCGGCCCACTGCCCGACAAGCCCTGGGCCTACGACCAGACCGACTATCACGACGGGCTCGAGCGCGCCGTCGACGAGGCTGGCGAGCTCTTCCCGCAACTGGTGCGCGCTCAGTGGCTGCGCCAGAGCGGCCACCTCAAATACGCGCGCTGGGCAATGCGGGACGCCGCCATTGAATACCGCGGGCTGTCCTCGCGCAGCCGTCCGCGCTCCAAGCCCCACGAGCTACCCGAGGGCCGATGGGACCACCTGATCGACAACCGCCGCCGCGAGAAAGGCCTGTGGGGCCTCCGCTCCAGCCAGAAGCGCTATCCGGTGCCCTCCTCGTCGGCCGAGCGCGAGGAGCTGCTCGAGCGCCAGCAGGCCATCTACGAGCGCCGCGGCGAGCTCGACTCGCTGATGCTCGACGCTATGAAGGACGTGGGCGACTACCATATGGTGCGCCGCGAGACGCTTGGCACGGGCCCCTGGTACAGAAAAAGCCCCACCGGCCCCATGCGCTACAAGTGGATGCAAGCCTACCCGCGTGCCTTCCCTCGCCAGGTGCTCGAAGGCAGCCAGAAGAGCGGCGTGAACCCGTATTTGTTGTGGGCGCTGATGACCGTCGAGAGCTCCTATAACCCCGATTCGATCAGCCCGGCCGACGCGCTCGGGCTGCTGCAGGTCATCCCCAGAACCGGCATCAAGACCGCCCAGATGCTCGGCGACGAGGACTTCGGCCCCTTCGATCTCATCGACGAGGACGTCGCCCTCCAGCACGGAGCGTTCTACTTCGGCAAATTGGTCGACAAGTTCCACGGCCAGGAGTTGCTGGCCATCGCCGGCTATAACGGCGGGCCGCACCGCGTGGCCGGGTGGGTCAAAAAGCGCGGCCGCAACATGCCCATGGACGAATTCGTCGAGGAGATCCCGTTCAACGAGGCGCGCGGCTACACCAAGAAGGTCATCCGCTTTTTGTCGCTATACCTTCGCATCTACGAGGGCATCGACCACTTATATGTGGGCCAGAATATGCGGTTGGATTATTTGCCGGATCCGAATTTCTGAGTGTGAATACGCAGGATTCTTGGGTCTCGGAAAGTTTCCGCAGGACCGGTGTTGGCTGCCGATCGGCTGCGAGAGAGTAAGAAAGTTAGACAGTGAGAAAGTTAGATAACAGCGTTGTTTTTGGAACGTTGTTCTTACTCTCTCACTTTCTTAATTTCTCACTCTCTCCATCGTAAGCGCCTGTCGAAGGCTGGTGGGGTCGAAAGTCGAAAGACCTTCGTCACTGCAGTTAAGGTCAGAATCAAATCTGGTAGATCGGGGTGAATCCGTCGCCGCCCATTTCCGGGACGGCGTCGGCGATCGATTGGATGGTGTAGGTCTGCAG
>JBKGZI010000326.1:0-7153 GCA_046545675.1 Persicimonas sp. | reverse complement strand
ACGACGCCCTCGACCTGCAGGCCTGGAAGCGCGGCGCGCTGATCTGGTCGGGGCAGAAATTCGAGCATATCGCAGATCCTCGCAGCGATCCCGCCGGTGGGCTCAAGTCGCTATTTGCCGATATCGGCGGGCTGGGTGATAAGGCGCGGCTGGCCAAGCTCTGGTCGAAGCTCGAACTCCTCCACGGCCAAGGCGTCAGCGACCCCCAAAACCCACAGAGTACCCTCGAGGCGCTGCGCTCGTTTGGCTTCGGGGAGACGATCATCGAGCGATTTTTGCGCCCGCTATTCGGTGGCGCGATGCTCGACCCGAACCTCGATAACTCCAGCCTGCTCTTCGACTTTATCTTCGAGATGTTCAGCGACGGCAACACCTCGGTGCCCGCCGGGGGCATGCAGGCCATCCCGCGCCAACTCGCCTCGGGTCTGGAGCGAAGCGAGATCCGGCTCGAGTCGCCGGTGAGCCGCGTCTGGCCAGGCAGCGTCGAACTCGAAGGCGGCGAGCGTCTCGAGGCCGACGACATCGTCGTGGCAACCGACGGGCCGTGCGCCTGCGAGTTGCTCGAGGAGTTCGACAGCCTCGACACCTGCGAGATGCGCCCGTCGACCACGGCCTATTTTGCGGCTGCCGAGCCGCCCGTCGACGATCGGCTCCTGATGCTCGATGGAACCGGCCGCGGCCCCATCAACAGCCTGAGCATCATCACCAACGTCGCGCCCCAATACGGCGACGGCACACGCGCGCTGATCTCGGCCTCGATCTTGGGAGAGCGCAATGACGACCGACTCGTCTCCGAGTGCCGGGCGCAACTCTCCGAGTGGTTCGACGGCATCGCGGACTGGGAGCACCTGCGCACCTACGTCATCACGAAGTCACTGCCGGCCCAAACGCCCGATGTGATGCCGCCGATACGCAAAGAGATCTTCATCGATGAGGGCTTATACGTGTGTGGCGATCACCGAGACACCGCCTCCATCAACGGCGCGATGTTATCGGGAAGCCGCGTCGCCGAGGCGATCCTCGAGCGGGCTCGCCAACGCGACGCTCGACCCTCCGCTGCTGAGCTCAGAACCGGCCGTTCTGCAAGAACGTCGTGACGAGCTGCTGGACGTCGTCGCGGTTCATGATGAAGGTATGCTCGGAGGGGACGACGGCGTGGTCGGCTTCGCCGGCCAGGCGGGCCTCGCTCGGGGAGACCTTCGAGTCGTCGTCGCCGGCGATGGTGGCGACGTCGCGATCCTCGATGGGGTCGAGGTTTTGGACGGTGCTCGTTTCATCACTGGTCAATTCATCGAGGGGCTCGAGCAGCCAACTGCCCCAATCGGCCCATTGATCGGCCATCGCCGAGCCCTGGTTGGGGGTGGCGAGCATGACCACGCGGCCGTCTTCGGGCGGGGGGCGGTGGGTGAGCACCCACCGGATGATGATGCCGCCGAGGCTGTGGCCGACGAAGTGCAACCGGTCGGGCCGCGGCCCCTCGAGCGCCTCGAGCTCGTCGGCGAGCTGGGCGCCGAGCTCGGCGACCGAGCAGCAATAGCTCGAATAGCTCCAGTTGACGACCTCATAGCCGCGCTCCTCGAGGTCCGAGGCCATCCAATACATCGACAAGCCGGTCCGGCCCATGCCGTGGACGACCACGACGGTCTGGTGGCCGTCGACCTCGTCGAGCTGCTCGGCGGGTTGCGCCGACGCCGAGATACACCCGCTGCCGGCGCCCAATACGCCCAAAAAGAGGGCGAAGATAAGGCAAGAAAAGGTGTGCTGCGTACGGTCACTCATCTGGTGTCACATAGAAGCTGTATCGATCGTCGTCTGGCCTCGGGCGGGCCCATACCGCAAAGATACACAAAGCACCGGCGTGAATCCAAGGCTGGCGGAAAGAGCCGAGCGTCAAAAAGACAGGCGCGGAGGCGCGGCTTTCTCGGCCTTCGGCTGCTCGACCGCCCTCCAGACGCGGGGCTCACTGGGCTTTCGCGTGGCGCGGTCGGCGTCTTTGGAGAATAGCTTGATCACGGCCGGAGCGACGCTTCGTTTGCCGCCGTCGTGTTCATAATAAGTCTGCGCGCTCAACCAGACGCCCTCGGGGTTGCCGGTCGCCTGGAACTTACGGTAGTCGATGCGGTGCGACGGCACGCGAATCCGGCTGGCGGTGCCCTCTTCGTCCCAGGAGCTGAGCGTGAGCACGTCGAGCGCGTCGGTGATACAGCCGACGCTGTCGTGGACGTCGCGGGTGCAATGGGTCGGGCTGAGCACACGCATCGGCGAGTCGGGGCCGGGCTGGGCGAGGAGCGCGCCGTGGGAGATCGTGCGCTTGTGCAGCTCATTGCCCTCGAGGTCGAAGACCCGCAGTCTGCCGGTGCGCTTTCGGGCCTGGTCGAACTCGACCGTGTTGGTCATCCAGACCTCGTCGCCGAATCGCACCGCCGAGCGCATCGGCTCGCCGGCCATCCAGGGCGTATATCCGGCCGATAGTTGCTTTCCGGCGTAGGAAAGTCGGGTGAATTTGTGGCGCGTGCGCACCTTTTCGCCCGCGCGCTGTCGCCGGACCCCTCGGGCCAGCACCTCGCCGCCCTTGGTGCTGATCACCGAGCCGGCCTCGCGCTCCCACAGGACCTCGCCTTTGGCCGGGTCGATGCGCGCGATGATCGTCTTGGCCTGGTTGACGCCCAGCTTCCAGACGCGCCCGCCCGGGAGTTGAAACCGCCCGCCCTCGTAGCCGTAATTGGTGAAGTGATACTCGACGAAGAGTTCACCGCCGTCGCCGAGGTAGACCTGCGCCATGCTAAATTTGGGGGCCTGCTCGGTCTCGAAGCTCCACACGGGCGCACCGTCGGAGTCCAGTTGTACGACCGTGCTGTGGTGGCTCGTCTTGGAGCGGCCCTGGCTGAAGGTCATCAGCGTCGAGCCGTCCGGGTGGGCGACCAAATGGTCGACTTCGCCGCGTCGGGTCAGCCCGGCGGTGGCCTCCGAGTCGGACGGGCGAAGCCGCCAGACGACCCGTCCGTCGGGGGCCGTGCGCACGACCCCTTCGGTGGCGCAGGGGCCATGGTCGGGGCCGCCGTTTTGGCTGTACCTTCCGTCCTCCCAGGTCTTCCATTGGCCGTGGTAGTCGACCCGGACGACGTCGCCGTCGCCGTGGAAGGCCGCGGCGATATTCTGACAGCGCTGGGTCATGGGCTCCGGATCCTCGGTGACGTGCAGGATCTGAGCTGCAGCGGCGGCAGGTGAGATGAGCAGGGCGAATAGGATGACGGCTGGTAGCTTCTTCATAGTCGCATAGACGGAAGACCCCGGCGCATATTCAAGAGCGCTCAATAGAAGACACTAAGTTGACCAGCCGTGTATCGGCCGCTTAAACTCGGGTGTTCCGTGACTCTAGATCGACGTGACGCCATGGCTATCGCTTTTGGGAGACGTTCGGCTGCTCTGATTGCCCCGTTCTCGCTATGCCTCATGCTGGCGGCGGTTGGCTGCAGCGAGTCTAATTCGTCGGGCTCGGGTGTCGCGGCCGACGCTGGGGACACTTCGGGCTCGAGCGATGTGAGCGAAGGCGATGCGGACGGGCAAAGCCGGCCGGACGCGCACTCGGATACTGGCACTGAGGAGGGCTCCGATGCGGGCGCTGATAGCGGCAATGCTGCGTCGACGCTCAGCGAGAAATATCCCGGCGACGACGGCATCGGCGAGGATCCGGCGGTGCTATTCTTCGATGATTTCGAGGAGGGCTGGGGCCGATGGGATGCGCCGCAGTCGGATACACAGTACCTGACCATACAAACGGATACTGCCACCGCCCACTCCGGCGATGGCTATCTGCGCTCGCGAGTGACCACCGAAGACCTCGCCGATGACCAATATATTTCGTCGGCCTCCAGGGTGTCCTTCGAGCGCGTCGACGAGATCTTCTGGCGCTTTTATGCGCGCTTTCCCCACGTCGCGCCCAACCCCCACCATTGGGTGCGCGTCGCCGCCGGTAACGAGGATTGGAACTCCAGCGGGCTGGCCAACACGGTGCCTGCCGGCGACGAGGGCTTCTGGTTCGACTTCGACATCAATAACGACGACGTCTTCAACTTCTACGTCTATTGGCACGAGATGCGCTCCGGGCGATGCAACGACGGCAGCGCCGAGCCCGGCTGCGAGGGCGACCAGGGCACGACCTATTATTACGGCAATATATTTCGGCCCCCGAGCCAAGAGCCGTATCCCGAAGACGAGTGGTTTTGCATCGAGATGCGAGCCAAAGCGAATACGCCCGGCCAGATGGACGGCGAGTTGGCCTTCTGGATCGACGAGGAGCCGGTGGGCGAGTACCGCACCGGCCACCCCGACGGCACCTGGCTGCGGGCGACCTTCCACACCGACGGCTGCGACTTCAGCGCGTGCACCGAGCCCGAGCCGTTCGAGGGCTTTGATTTCCGCACCTCCGAGGAGGTCGGATTCAAGAGCGTGATCCTCGACGCCTACTACGAGCGCGACTCGAGCGCCCGCAAGCGTGAGGAGCTCGAGGACCGGGGGCTGACGGTCTCCGACGAGCAGACCATCTACTACGACGACGTGGTCGTCGCCACCGAGCGGATCGGCTGCCGGCGTTGAAGGCAAGCAGGCGGCGCCGCCACACCTCAGCGCGGCTCGTCTACCTGGACCCGTGCGCCTCGCATCGTCTGCGGGTGTAGCTCGCAGAAGTATTCGAATGCGCCGGCCTGGTTGAACTCGAGGCAATACCGGTCGCCCTGCGAGAGAGAGCCGGAGCTAAAAAACGTCTCGGGGTCGTCGGGCGTGCCGCTTGTGACGGTGTGCGTGGTGCCGGAATCCTCCTGCTCCCACTGCACGATCTCGCCCTCAACGACGGTAAGCTGCGCCGGCTCGAAGCCGTTGTTCGCGAGGGTCACGAAATGATCGGCTAATACGCTCGAGCACTCCACGATCCGGAAGTCGTCTCAACGGGGGCTGTGTCGCTGCAGCCTGGCAGCGACATGCTCGCCAAGATGAGAATCAACAACCAGCGTCTTCGGGATGAAACGATCATTTAACATTCCTCGTTGCTCGAACAGTCGCGAAAGACGGATCCGTGCAGGAGGCGGCGATCAAGCAAAGAGAATTCCGACAGGGTTTTACTGAAACGAGACGTACATCGTGACGTTCTGGCCGTCGAGCGTTCCCGTCGCCGTGAGGTTTACCAACAGATGATCATCGTCTTCGAGCTGCACGGTCCCATCTGTAGAATCGATCTCCACAACATGGCTGTCTTCGAAGGTGAGCTGGCAATCTTGATCGTCGAACGCCAGTTCGTCGGTCGCATTGGCTGTCGCTGTCAGAACGCAAGTCTCAGCAGCCTCGGGCCGTAACTGCACGGAGACCCGTTGCCGAGATTCCTGCTCGATCAAAAGTGACTCACGATAATCGCTTTGAATTCGGGAGTTGTCGGGAAATTCCACTTCAATCTGATAATCGCCATCCCACATGCCTACAAACGGCGCGACGGTGTGTGTCGAGCCGTCTCCATCATTCTGATGGTCCGCGTCTGAGTTGTAGCCGTCAGGCGCATCACTTCGGCTGGCGTCTGTCTCGGCATCGTTTTCCCGGGCGTCGGCGCCGGAGTCTTGGCCGTCACTAGTGCAGGAGCACACCCCAACCGAGAGAAACACCGCAATAAGAAGTCGTGACACAACATTCATTGAACTCTCGCTCATTTTTAATATTCGAAGGAATTACAAGGGTTTAGGGGTCCCGGGTGTTCCAGCCGAGGTTGCTCGCTAGCGCTGACAAATACGCGAATAAATGTGATGTCTCTTGCACAGTAGCTGTGTGCCTGTAGAGGCACACGCTCTTCGATGGTGTGTCCCCACCGATCTTCGACATGAACCACGACAGAATTGAGTGACGGATTGGTGTAGAATCCGTAGCTGCAGAAAAAGTGTGGAGGCTGTGTTTGCGGGCAGTTATGGGTCCGGGGCCGGTCTGGATCGCCCAGGCTGTTCCCCTCAGGATCGAAGATCACCACTTTGGCGGCGTCGGTGTCCTCCAACTCACTGGCTCCCGGCGGGATGACGTCGACAATGACATTCGGCCACAGGCTCATCTCGCATTCATCCCGACAGTTTGTGGCATCGCCGGCTTGACCTGTTGGCTCATTCTCAGAGTCATGCGATGTCCCACACGCGACCCCCATGAAGAGGATGCCGGCGACGAGAGGTATTGTCCAACCGTTCAACAGGCCTCTTGGAAAGACACTCAGCGCTTGCCACATTCAGAGGTCTCCGCAGTAGCTGTAGAGGTTCGGAGACGTTGCGTCACACATCTTCGCACACTGATGCATCGTCACAGAGGTCTGCAGCGCAACCGTCTCTTGGGTGCGAGGCGTACAACAACTGCCCCCGCCGGTGGACGTAACCTCGCATTGAAATTCCTCGCCAGTGAATGTGCGGCACTGACATGTCTCCCATGCCTGCTCGTCCGGCTGCGCCGTACCATCTTCGTCCCAATGGACTCTGACAGCCCCATCGCATCGCTCTTGGCGAACCGGATCGACTGGGAAGTCCGCGTCTATAACTAGTCTCATGTGTTCACCAGCGTGCCACTCGGAGAGCGTTTGCGGCAGCTGCTCGACGGTGACCGTTCCACCGGTCGCAAAGAACCGCTCTGTTTTCCGTCCGTCTTCGAATCGTGCCGCGGCCACGCTCGCCTCGCCCTGCGTTAGGTTCTTTGCGGCGCCCTCGAGGTCCGGAGCAACGACGTTGTAGCGATCGTGGTTCACGTCACCCAAAGTGACGTTCAAGTACCAGAAGCTACCGACATCGGTGTCGAACCCCGATGGAATCACCTCGCAGAGGTTGCTGTGGCCCATCGCGACGGCTTCGACGGTGATTCCTTCTGGAGGCGGCGCGACAAACGAGAACGAGAAGAAGCCATCTGTTGTTCGGATCGAATCGAGGACGGGTTCAAAGGAGCCGACACGTTCCGCATCGCGCACAGGATCTGGCTCACCGCAGCACATCAACATGACCAATAGCAGCGGTGCGGCGAGAACATGAATCTTCGTCTCTCGAAGGGACCTGTTCGCCATACAAGCTCGAAAAGACATTTGCCCCTCTTTCTACGGGCATGGATCCGCAAAGAGGGTAGTTCATGGGCCGAACAGATCGCCTGAGAT
>JBKGZI010000325.1:0-7180 GCA_046545675.1 Persicimonas sp. | reverse complement strand
CCTCCTGGAGCATCCGCTTCTCGTTGCGGATGATGATCTCGGGGGCGTGCAGCTCCAGGAGCCGCTTGAGCCGGTTGTTGCGGTTGATGACTCGACGATACAGGTCGTTCAAGTCGGAGGTGGCAAAACGGCCGCCGTCGAGCGGCACCAGCGGACGAAGGTCCGGAGGCAGCACCGGAATGACATCGAGGACGAGCCATCCGGCGTCGTTCTCGGAGTCGCGGACCGCCTCGAGGATCTTCAGGCGCTTGGAGATACGCTTGCGCTTGGCGTTGCTGGTCGCCTCTTTCATCTCCGCGCGCAGCTCTTGAGACTGCAGCGGGATGTCCATGCGCTCGAGCAGCTCCCGGATGGCTTCGGCGCCCATATGGGCCTCGAAGGTATCACCGTAGGTCTCCAGGTACTCCATATACTTCTGCTCGCTGAGCACCTGGCCCTCGACCAACGGGGTCAGCCCCGGGTCGGTGATGATATAGGCCACGCAATACAGGACCTTCTCGAGGTCCTTGAGGGTCACGTCGAGCAGGTTGCCGATACGCGAGGGCAGGCTCTTCAAGAACCAGATATGGGCGACCGGCGTGGCCAGGTCGATATGACCCAGACGCTCGCGGCGCACCTTCGATTGAATGACCTCGACGCCGCATTTCTCGCAGACCACGCCGCGGTGCTTCATGCGCTTGTACTTGCCGCAGATGCACTCGTAGTCCTTGACCGGTCCAAAGATCTTGGCGCAGAACAGGCCGTCACGCTCGGGCTTGAACGTGCGGTAGTTGATGGTCTCGGGCTTTTTGACCTCACCGTGGCTCCACTCGCGGATGCGCTCGGGGCTGGCGATCCCGATGCGAATGGCAGAGAAGCTAAGCGGATCTTTGGGCTTTTCGAAAAAGCTGAAAATATCTTTCAAAACAGCCTCCGTGACGGCTGAAAAATGGCTGGGACCGGCGGCCCGCCCTGAGGCGAGCCGCCGTCAGAATCTGGCGCGAGTCTCTAGGCGACGTCTTCGAGCAGCTCGACATTGAGGCACAGCGAGTGCAGCTCTTTGATGAGCACGTTGAAGCTCTCGGGCATGCCCGGGTCGAGCCGGAAATCGCCTTTGACGATCGACTCGTAGATGCGCGTGCGGCCCTGGACATCGTCGGATTTAACAGTCAAGAATTCCTGGAGCGTGTGAGCGGCACCATATGCCTCGACCGCCCAGACCTCCATCTCGCCGAGTCGCTGGCCACCGAATTGTGCCTTACCACCCAGCGGCTGCTGGGTCACCAGGCTATACGGGCCAATCGAGCGGGCGTGCATCTTGTCGTCGATGAGGTGGTGGAGTTTGAGCACGTACATGATGCCGACGGTGACATCGTTGTCGAAGGCCTCGCCGGTGCGCCCGTCGTATAGGATCATCTGACCCGACTCGGGGAATCCGGCTTTCTGCAACAACTCGCGGATGCTCTTCTCCGGCGCACCGTCGAAGACCGGCGTGGCGATATGCACACCGCCGGTCTTGCTGACCGCGTCGGCCATATCCAGGACCTGGTCGTCGTCGAGGCTTTTAATGCGCTCCTGAATATCCTCGTTGTGATAGATGTCCATGAGGAACTGGCGCACGTTCTCCGGCTTGTGCATCTCCTCGATCATCTCCCGAAGGCGCATGCCCAGGCCCTTGGCCGCCCACCCGAGGTGGGTCTCCAGGACCTGACCGATATTCATTCGACTGGGCACGCCCAGCGGGTTGAGGACCATGTCGACGGGGGTTCCGTCGGCCAAAAACGGCAGGTCCTCTTCGGGCAGGATGCGGCTGATCACACCCTTGTTGCCGTGACGGCCGGCGAGCTTGTCTCCGACCTGAATCTTGCGCTTCACGGCCACATAGACCTTGACCATCTTGATGACCCCCGGGGGAAGCTCGTCGCCCTTTCGGAGCTGCTCGATCTTCTCGCCGTAGTTCATCCGAATGACCAGAATCTGGTCCTCGACGTCGCCGAGGATTTGCATCAGCTTGTCGGTGGTCTTGTCATCGATATCGATGTCGGTCCAATAACGACGCGGCACCTGCGAGAGGATGTCGGCGTCGAGCTCGGTGCCCTTCTCGATGAGCACGGTCTTGGACTCGTCGACCAGGTCCGACGACAGCTTGCGGCCGCTCAAGATGTCGCGCATCTTGCGATAGGCGGCGTCGCGAAGGATGCGGATCTCGTCGTTTTGGTCCTTGAGCAGACGCGCTTCCTCGGTGTCCTCGATTTCCTGGGTGCGCGCATCCTTCTCGGCGCCCTGGCGGTAGAAGACCTTGGCACCGATGACGGTGCCCGAGGTGCCCGGCTTCATGCGAAGCGAGGTGTCGCGAACATCGCCGGCTTTCTCGCCGAAGATGGCTCGCAACAGCTTCTCCTCGGGGGACAGCTGCGTCTCGCCTTTGGGCGTAATCTTGCCGACGATGATGTCGCCCGAGCCAAGCTCGGCTCCGACGCGCACGATGCCGGCCTCGTCGAGATCTTTGAGCGCCTCTTCACCCACGTTGGGGATGTCGCGCGTGATCTCTTCTTGGCCCAGCTTGGTGTCGCGAGCGGTACACTCGAACTCGTCGATGTGCATCGAGGTGTAGATATCCTCTTTGACCAGCCGCTCGCTGATCAGGATGGAGTCCTCGAAGTTGTAGCCGCCCCAGGGCATGAAGGCCACGGTGATATTGCGGCCCAAAGCCAGGTCGCCGCGCTCGGTGGACGGGCCGTCGGCGATGATCTCGCCGGCCTCGACCTTGTCGCCGACCGATACGATGGGCTTTTGGTTGAAGCACGAGCCCTGGTTCGAGCGGGTGTACTTCATCAGCGTGTAGATGTCGGGCTTGACGAAGAGGTCGTCCTCTCCGCCCTCCGGACGAATCACGATACGCTGGGCGTCGACCGTCTCGACCACACCATCGTGGTCAGCGACAATCGTGACACCCGAATCGCGCGCGACCGTGCGCTCGATGCCGGTGCCCACAAACGGAGCGTCGGGGCGCAGCAAAGGCACCGCCTGGCGCTGCATGTTGGAGCCCATCAACGCGCGGTTGGCGTCGTCGTTCTCCAAAAATGGGATCAATCCGGCGCCGACCGAGACCAGTTGGTTGGGACTGACGTCCATCAGCGTGACCTCTTCGGGCGAGACCAGCGTGGGCTCACCGTTGATGCGCGCGGCGACCGTCTCGCTGGTGAAGTTGCCGTCGTCGTCGAGCTCGGCGTTGGCCTGGGCGATGACGTTATTCTCTTCCTCGAGCGCCGAGTAATAGCGCACGTCGAGGGTGGCCTTGCCACCTTCGGCGCGCCGATAGGGCGTCTCGATGAAGCCGTACTCGTTGATGCGTCCGTAGGTCGACAGCGCCGTGATCAGGCCGATATTCGGCCCCTCCGGCGTCTCAATCGGGCAGATACGCCCGTAGTGAGTCACGTGGACGTCGCGCACCTCGAAGCCGGCGCGGTCGCGGGTCAGCCCGCCCGGTCCCAGTGCTGATAGGCGCCGCTTGTGGGCGACCTCACTGAGCGGGTTGGTCTGGTCCATGAACTGCGACAACTGGCTCGAGCCGAAGTACTCCTTGATGACCGCGCTGACCGGCTTGGCGTTGATCAGGTCATCGGGCATCAGCGTCTCGATCTCCTGAGACATGCTCATGCGCTCTTTGATGCCTCGCTCCATGCGGACCAGGCCGATGCGGTACTGGTTCTCCAGCAGCTCACCGACGGTGCGTACGCGCCGGTTTCCGAGGTGGTCGATGTCGTCGACCGAGCCCTTGCCGGTGCGCAGATCGATGAGATAGCGCATCGTCTCGAGGATATCTTCCTCGCGCAGCGTCTGAATGCGCCACGGGTCGAGGTCCTCTCGGACCTGCTCGAGCTCGGCTTCGATCTCTTCGCGCTTGGCGTCGCTGTCGGCGTCTTCGAGGGCTTGCTCGAGCTCACGCTCGCGCTGCTCGAGAGGCTCGACGGTCTCGCGGTGGAATTTGTAGTTCAACTTCAGGCGGCCGACCTTCGAGAGATCGTAGCGCTCGGGGTTGAAAAACAGGTTGTCGAAGAGGTTCTGCGCCTGCTCGGTCGTGGGCGGGTCGCCCGGACGAAGGCGCTGGTAGATCTCGAGGATCGCCTCTTCGGGGGTGCTGATCGAATCCGCCTGGAGGGTGTCGCGCAGGTACGGCCCGGCGTTGACGTTGTCGATGAACAACACGTCGATCGACTCGATGCCGCGCTCTTCGAGCTCTTTGATCGACTCTTCGGTCAGCTCTTCGTTGACCTCGACGAGCACCTCACCGGTGGACGCGTCGAAGATGTCCTCGGCGGCGATCTTTCCGGTCAACTCCATGAACGAGATCGGGATACTGGTGATCTCGGCCTTGGCGAGCTTGCGGATCGCGCTGCGGGTGAATTTCTTGCCCGCTTTGACGATGACGTTGCCGTCGTCGTCGGTGACCTCGATGGAGGCGACCTGGCCACGAAGCACATCGAGGTTGATGTCCTTGATGTACTCGCCGTCTTTGAGGTAGATGCGCTCGGTATCGTAATAATAATCGAGCAGCTCTTCGGCCGAATACCCCAGCGCGCGCAACAATACCGTGCCCGGCATTTTGCGCTTGCGGTCGATGCGCACCTGGATGATGTCCTTGCTGTCGAACTCCAGGTCGAGCCACGAGCCGCGATAAGGAATCACGCGCGCCGAGTACAGCAGCTTGCCCGACGAGTGCTTCTTGCCACCGTCGTGGTCGAAGAATGAGCCCGGCGAGCGATGCAGCTGGCTGACGATGACACGCTCGGTGCCGTTGATGATGAAGGTGCCCTGCTTGGTCATCAGCGGAATCTCGCCGAAGAACACCTCTTTTTCTTTGACGTCGCGGATGGTGCGCGTCTCGGTGTCTTCGTCGACATCCCACACGACCAGGCGGATGACCACTTTGACCGGTGCAGAGTAGGTCATCCCACGCGCGCTGCACTCCTCGATGTCATACTTGGGCTTCCCCAGATCATAGCTGACGAATTCGAGCGTCGAGGTCTCGTTGAAGTCCTTGATGGGGAAGACGCTCTTGAACACGCCTTGCAAGCCGAAATCGTCGTCGCGCTCCTCGGGCGGGCGGTCCGTCTGCAGAAAATCCTGATACGACCTGCGCTGCACGTCGATAAGGTTCGGGACGTCAGCAACCTGCTTGATGGACCCGTAGTCCTTACGAACTCGGAAGTTCTCTTTGATCGGTTGACCCATCATCTCTCCTTGGGGGATTGTGCTGAACTATCTGTGTTATAGAAGCGCGGCATACGCCACAGTTGGGCATGGTGGCGTGTGCCGAATATTCAAATTTTCGTTCGCTGGGTCGCGCCTCAGAGTGGACTGCCAGAAAGGTCTGGCGGCACAACGGACCGCCGGCGCCATGGTCGAGCTGAAAAAGCGTCGGGCACCGCGTTACAGCCTGTAAGGGATGAGCGCGCGCTGTGAAGACTGTAGATATGCATTTGGCATAGAAAGAAAAGAGCTCTTCTCACTGCCCGAATGGACCGACTACTCAAATTGGCGCCAGAGTCAACGGTGGATTCGAGGCGAGTTACTCTATAAGAGCACAACACCTCCTTGTCAAACGCTTTTTCCGCCCCCCTATTCCAGAAAATTTCGCCCCGTCCACCGACGACGCCTCAGGCGTCCCGAGTACGATGCTCGAAGACCCGCAGGGCATCGTCGAGGCCGATGGTGCGCTCACAGGGATCGGTGGAGACCAACAGATCCAGGACCGCGCGGATCTGGGCGTCCTCGATGGTGGTGCGTTTCTTCGCCCAGACTTCCTCGTGGCGCAGCATCTCGGGCAGGTTTTGGTACAGGAAACGGCCGCTGAGCAACTCGAAGAGGATCACGCCCACCGAGAAGAGGTCGACGCGGTGGTCATAGTCGTCTTCCTTCCACAATTCGGGGGCCGCATAGCCCTCGGTGCCCAGATCGCTGATATGGCCGGCGATCGACTTCAAGTTGGCCACGCGCGCATAGTCGAAGTCGGCGATCTTCAGGGGCACCGAGCTCTGCGAGTTGGTCATATAGACCACCCCGGGATGCAGATTGCGGTGGACGATATTGCGGCTGTGCATGAACGAGACCGCGTTGAGCAGGTGCATGCAAAAGCCCATGATCTCGGCGTGTTGCTCGGCGTCCATCTGCTCATAATCGAGCTGCTTGACATACTCGCGCAGCGTCGTCGAATTGACCCACTCGCTGACCAGATAAAAAGTCAGCTCATCCTCGCGATCTTGGATCATCTCATAGGGGCGCGCCACATAGGGATTGTCCTCGAGCTTGACCAGGGCCTCCATATCGCGAAGGGCGCGGCGAAACTCGACCTCCTGGCGCTTCGGCTCGAGTAGCGGGTCCATCGAATAAGCTTTGATACGCACTTTGCCGCGAGACTGCAGCAATTTGTGGCGGCCGATATACTCTCGATACGGCACATGCTCGACGGGCAATTCACTCTCGACCTCGAAGTTCTGGATCGTCGGCAGCGGCGAGCGCGGGCCGGCCAGCGGGATAATCGCCTCGGTGATCATCTCGCGCACGCCCCCATCGACCAGCGGGCCCGGGCCTCGCTCGTAGAGGCGATCTTCGTCGACGAAAAAGTCGTAGAGTTGGCCGGGCACCAACAGCCGGCAATTGCGCTCGTCTTCGACGCGCACCTCCGGATCCTCGCCGGTCAAGAAGACCACCGCTTCACAGAAGAGCTCGTCGGGGAATCGATCCACCGAGCGAACCAGCAAGTCGCGCAGCGCCTTGGCCTTGCGCTCGATGCGGATAAAGGGATTCTCCACCCGGCCCCACTCCAACTCCCAGCGGCGAATATCGCCCTCGATCAGCCCGCCCCAGCCGCGCATCTCGACGGCGTAGATGCCCCATTCACCGACGACCACCGCGTCGTATTCGAGCGTGTTCTTGCGCCGAGGAAGCTGGAGATCAAAATTACCGATGACGGTATAATGGTCGGGCAATTGATCTCGAAGCTGGCGCATCCCCTTTTTTTCCGATTTATTTATGGGGTCGCCGATGGGGATATATTTAGCCATATGTCCTATACCTCGGAGCTTCTCGAGCCGACGCTGCGCGGCCACCGGACTCCGCATCAGCAGAGCCTGCGTGGTTAATCATTGGCTGAGTGTGGCGAATGTGGCCGGAGAGCGTCAACTACTAATTCGCGCAG
>JBKGZI010000324.1:0-7191 GCA_046545675.1 Persicimonas sp. | reverse complement strand
CCATCAAAGTGTGCGACACTCGCTCGCGCAACCGACGCTGACTGCAGCGACGTGCAAAGACCGTAGCGACGAAGACTGATTCGCGAACAATCGACCGAGGAACGCATCTGATGTGGGACGCAATGTGGGTCAACCTGGTGACGGCACAGGCCGAGGCGGCAAACCAGCCCAAGGGGATTTTCGAGATCCTCATGGATACCAGCGGCGTGGTGCTGGGCGTGCTGATTCTTCTGGCCGTGTTGAGCATCGTCTCCTGGTATATCATCGGCTATAAGTGGTTCTACCTGCGCCGAGTCCAGAACGAGTCGCTTCGATTCTTGGACGTTTTCTGGCAGTCCAAGCGCCTCGACGCCATCTATCAATCCGCCGAAGAATACGCCAACGCGCCGGTCAGCCAGGTCTTCAAGGCCGGTTATATCGAGCTGTCCAAGCTCAAAAACCGCGAGACCCCGGAGACCGGCGAGGCCATGAAGGTGCATCTGAGCGGCATCGAGAACGTCGACCGCTCGCTCAGACGCGCCACCTCGACCGAGATGACTCAGCTCGAATCGATGGTGCCGTTTTTGGCCACCGTCGGGTCGACTTCGCCGTTTATCGGGCTGTTTGGCACCGTCTGGGGCATCATGGTCGCCTTCGTCAACATCCAGGCCGAGGGGGCCGCCGGCATCGACGTGGTCGCCGGGCCCATCGCCGAGGCGCTCATCGTCACCGCCGCCGGTCTGTTTGCGGCGATCCCCGCGGTCGTCTTCTACAACCTATATGTCAATAAGATCAAAGTGTTGGGCGCCGAGATGGAGAACTTCTCCAGCGACTTCCTAAATATCGTCAAGCGCCACTTCTTTGACTGAGACGAGCAGGTATTGGACCGGCGCAGGCTGATTCGACACGCGCTTTTACGACACCTCATGGAGCGACACGATGGCAATGAATAGCGGAGGAGGAGGGACGGTTCTCTCCGAAATCAACGTGACCCCGCTGGTCGACGTGATGCTGGTCCTTCTGGTCATCTTCATGGTGACCGCGCCGATGATCGACCAGAAGGACGACGAGAAGAGAAAGGTCGACCTCGACCTGCCGGTCACCCGGGACAATCCCAACGTGATCAACCCCGAGGACACCGACAAGATGATCCTGGAGGTCACCCGCGATCTGAAGGTGCGCATCGGCGAGGAAGTGCTCGTCGACTGTCACGAGCACCGCGAGGGGACCGACCCGGCGCGCTTCGAGGAGTGCTTCAACGTGGTCGAGCAAAAGCTGGGCAATAACAAGAAGCTCGAAGAGCAGGGCGAGTTGTACCTGTTGGCGGACACCGAGATCCCCTACGGCTTCGTGGTCGGCACGATGGCGCGCATCAAGCAGGCGGGCATCAATAGGCTGGGCATGGTCACCAACCCCGAGTATCTGCAAGAGGAAGACGGGCAGGACCGGGGCGAGTGAGCCGAAAATGTTGAATCTTTTTGAGAGAGAGCCCGTTGAACCCATTGAACCGATTAGACGTATTCGACGACCGTAAGATCGAGCCGCAACAGTGAGCAAGATGGAGCTACAACTCGATCCCAGCCACCGGGGGCTACGCAGCGCCCGCCAGCCGAGTATCGCCTTGAAGGTCGCGGGCATAGCGACCTCGTTGTCCTTGCACGTGCTGGTGGTCGGCTTCGTGGTCTGGAGCGCGCTGTACGGCGGTGAGGCCGAAGAAGAGCCCCCGCAGATGCTCGAATTCGAGGACGTCGAGCTCTTGGCGATGGGCGAGGAGAAGCCGCCCCAGCAGCTGCCGCGCAAGGCCAATCCTGCACCCGCGCCGGTCGAGGAGGACACCGTCAACCTCGCCGAGCCCGAAGAAGAGCCCGAGCCCGAGCCCGAGAAGGAGGAGAAGAAAGAAGAGCCGAAGCCGCCGCAGCCGGACCGAAAAAAGAAGATGCTCGATAGCCTCGACGATCTGAATAATCCGAACCGGCCGACCAATACCGACACCCCCGAGGGCGATCCGGACGGGGTGGCCGGAGGGACGGTCTCGGACAAGGCGCTGGCCAATATGATGAACACCTACCAGGCACAACTGATGAAGAGCGTCACCAAGTACTGGCGCCTGCCCAAGTCTCTGAGCGACGGCGAAATAGAAGAGTTGACCGGCAAGGTTGTCGTGTACGTGCGGCTGTCGGAGGAGGGGCACATCATCGACTATAAATTTCGACAGAAGAGCCCCAATCCACAGTTCAACGGCAGCATCGAGCGGGTCTTGAAGCGTTTTCAGGTCAGCCGCGGCGGGCGCACGTTGCCCATGCCCGACGATACGCAGGTGCGCCGGGAGGTGCGCCGCCAAGGCCTGAATCTCAGAAATTGGGATCCCGACGGCTGATCGTGAGCTAGGCGGATCTGACGAAGGCAGCGAGCAGTAAGTCATAGCTAGGAGCGAGAAGATGGTCGAGGTTTTATTTGGTAGAAGCGCGCTCAATTTATCAGTGGCGGTCCTTTTTGCGCTGTTATGTTGCACCGGCTCGACGGCTCTCGCCCAAGACGGTGGTGATCAGGCCGCCGCCGACGAGGAGCAGCCATCCCAGCGCGGCATCGACATCGACATCAAGGGCAGCGCCGGGCGCGACCTGACTCCCATGGCCATCCCCGATACCCTCGAGCCCGGCGGCGACACCAAAGAGATCGCCGAGACCGTCGAGAAGACGCTCCGAGGTGATATGGAGCTGTCCGGCTGGTTCAAAGTCTTGCCCGACGACAGCTACTTTTTCGACCCCTCCGAAGAGGGCATGGGCGCCTCGTCCATCAACTTCCAGAACTGGTTCGAGACCAGCGCTCAGGCACTGATCAAGAGCTCGGTGCGCACCTCCGGTGACTCGGTGGTCCTCGACCTGCGCCTCTTCAACGTCGAAGACGGCCAACAGATCGACCTCGACTGGGAGCCGGGTGCTACCACCGAGGACGGCTACGTCGCCGAGGTCCACGCCTTCGCCAACGCCGTGATCAAATATTATACGGGCACGGAGGGCATCTTCGGCACGCGCATGGCTTATATCCAGAAGGTCGGCGGCGCCAAGCAGGTCCACACCATGCAAATGGATGGCTCGAACAAAGCTCGCGTCAGCAAGGACGGCTCCATCAACATGGTGCCGTCGTTTGGTGACGGCGCGATTTTTTATACGAGCTACCGGGCGGGAAATCCCGATTTGTGGATCTATAAGGACGGCAAGAGCACCAAGCTGTCCTCGCAGCCCGGCCAGAACACCGGAGCGGCGTATTGCGGCGGCAAATTAGCCGTCACTCTGTCGAAGGGCGGCGAGAACACCGATATCTACCTCATCGACCCGGAGAGCGGGGCGATCGAGCAGCGACTCACCGATCATTATTCGATCGATACCAGCCCCACGTGGAGCCCGGATTGTAAGCGCATCGCGTTTGTCTCGGGACGCTCGGGTGGGCCGCAGATCTACGTGATGGGCGCCGACGGCAGCGATCAGAAGCGGCTGACCTATCAGGGAAGCTACAACACCCAGCCGAGCTGGTCGCCCAAAGGCGACGTGATTGCATTCTCGGCGCGCGACGAGCGAAATGCCTTCGATATCTTCACCGTCGACCTCGACGGCAATATCGAGCGACTCACCCAGGATCAGGGCAACAACTCGGATCCGAGCTTCAGCCCCGACGGCCGCTATGTGGCGTTTACGAGCGATCGCGGCGGCAAGGGCAAGCGTATCTGGGTGATGACCGCCGACGGCGAGATTCAGAACGCGATTACCGAGGGCTCGGGCTATCAATCCCCGAGTTGGGAACGCTGAGCAATGGGAGCGCCGAGGCGCTCGAAGTGGCAACGTTATAACGCTATGGAGGGCGTCATGCTGACTATTCGTTCGAAGACAGTGCGCTGGATCAAATGGTTGGGGGCACTCGCCGCGTTGGTCATCCTCACGGGCTGCCCTAAGCCGCCGGATAAGGCGATGACCGACGCCGAGCAAGCTCTGCTCGACGCGCGCGGGGTCAAAGACTGCGCGAGCGACAAATATAAGGCTGCTCAAGCGCTGCTCGAGGAGGCCGACGCGCTCATCGAGCGGGAGGAGTTCGACGCCGCCGAGCGCAAGGCGCGCGCCGCGAAGAAGCTCGCCGCGCAGGCCAAAGCCGAGGGCGAGGCGAATTGGGAAGACTGCCAGAAGAAGGACACCGTTGCCGACGCGGACGCCGAGTCAGACGACGATGAAGCGTCCGGCTCCGAGGACGGGGCAGATGATGCCGAGGACCTCGACCTGCAGACCGTCTACTTCGGCTACGACAGCGCCGAGCTGAGCAGCGAGGCGCGTGCTGCGCTCGAGGAGAACGTCCGTTGGATGGAGGCCCATCCCGACGCCGACATGGTCCTCGAGGGGCATACCGACGAGCGCGGAACGCCCGAGTATAACCTCTCCTTGGGTGAGAGCCGCGCGATGCGGGTCAAAAAGTATCTGGTCCAATTTGGCATCGACGCCGATCGCGTCGGGCTGTTGTCCTACGGCGAGGAAAAGCCGGATGCTTACGGGACCACGTCCTCTGACCACGCCAAGAATCGGCGGGTCGAGTTTGCTCCGAAGCGATGAGCCGTCACAACGACCCAGGAGACTCCGTGGAGCGCGCGCAACTGATCGCACGACTGAGCGAGGAGCTCGGCATGCCGGTTATCACCGTCGCGGCGAGTTGGCACGGAGATAATGCGGTCGACCTGGCAGAGGAGGGCGCGCGGGCGTTCGTCTCGGTGCTCGAGGCCGAGTTGGAGGCGGCTCGGGCCGATTCCGACAGCGACGCCGAGCACGTCGGCTTGTTCTTGCTGGGCCGCGGCGGATTCCCGGTATTCGCCGAGGGCGTGTGGCGTGTGCTCCGCGGGCGCGGCCTGAAGGCGCACGCGATCGTACCGTATCGCGCCGACGGGGCCTTCACGCTGATCGCGCTCACCGCAGAGCGCTGCCTCTTGCACCCCTACGCCAGCCTCGGCGCCTAT
This sequence comes from Persicimonas sp., assembly GCA_046545675.1. GTDB lineage: Bacteria > Myxococcota_A > Bradymonadia > Bradymonadales > Bradymonadaceae > CAYLTX01. Next base: position 2,219 of record JBKGZI010000324.1, on the reverse strand, counting down.
GATCGGTGCCCGATCACCGCCGTGAGCGCCAGTCCAGGACAGCAACAAAAGCTCGCCCGCCGGCTCATGGAGCGCATCGTCGGCGGCACCGACGCCGGCCTCGGCGCCAGGGTGGCGCGCTGCCTGGGAGCCGAGAGCCTCGGGTCACAGCTCGGCCTGGCCAGCGACGAACTCGAGCGGCTTGGCATCGACAGCCAAATCACCCGCGGAGATCGCGCCGATCTCGTCTGGGATCTCTATCGCGCCTATGAGTCGGAGCTCGACATCCTCGAGCCGCCCACGCCCCGGTACACACCCTCGGATGTCGCCGATGAGGTCGAGTTCGAGCCGGCGACCGGATTATGCGCTGCGATCATCGAGGGATCGGCTCAGAGCGTCCACTTCGAGCTCGACACGGGGAGCCCAGATCCCGAGACAGGTGTGCTCGAGGGGCGTTGGATGTGGGAGATGCTGGTATAGGGGCTCACATGATTGGTTTTTTTGACCGTGGGAATAAATCGCTGTGTCTGAGGTTTTATTGGAAGGTTGAAAGAATGATGTTAGTCAACTATGCTGGAAGTCCGTCTTGACAATGCAACCTACCTCCAAAAAGGGCACCTGCAGCCGCAATGGCTGCCTTGACCGGGCGCCGAATCTAGATTAACAAGGCCAAGCCTTCAGACGGATACCCCATCTTGTGGTTACAGAGTGGTTACCGATCTGAGTAAGCCGGAGTGGCGGAACGGTAGACGCGTCGGATTCAAAATCCGATGGCCTCACGGTCGTGTGGGTTCGATTCCCACCTCCGGTACTTTTTTCTGAAATCGGGCCATGACAAGCTCCCGTCAATTCGACGGTCCCCTTGTCATGGCCCGATTTCGTTTCTTGAGAGGCAAGGTGGGAGCGTTGTCAGGCCCGCTGGACCCATGAGTCGCGGCCCGTTTGGAGTTGGCGCCCCAGCGGGGGCAAGCTGCGCCGGGGCGGTTGCCTTACCGAACTGCCTAACCCCCACGTTCCCTCCACTCCTATGTGCCCGTGTCAAATGAGGCTACACTTCGTTCCGCTCATCGGGAAGCACTCCAGACACTCGGTGAATTCTCTGTTCATCATCGCCAGATGCCTTATACTGAGTGGCGTTGATCGAATTTGTGCCTGTGTAGGGCGTCTCGGAGGCGACGATGCGCGTCAAAGTCTTGGTTCTGGCGGGATCGCTGGGCCTGCTGGTGGCCGGGTTGGTCTTCGGCAGTGAGATGTGCGTGCAGGTCGGCCAGCAATATCAGGCCGGTGCGTCCCAGGAGTCTGATGCCGACGCCGGGGAGGCCGGGCAGGCGCCGAACGTGACCCGGGGCGGCGTCGGGGAGGTCAACGATAACCTGGGCGAGATGAAAGAGCAGATGCAGGAGCAATCGGACGAGCGCCAAAACCAGCTCGATGAGCGTCTGGAGCGTTCGACCGGTGGGTCACGCTGAAGTCATCTATGTTAGCAGAGCCGTTTAGAAGGAACGACTATGAGCGTCATGATTGACCACGAGGCGGTCAGCCGACAGTTGGCCGAGATCGACAGAGAGCACGAGCACCTCGGAGACCTACGCCGCAGGCGCACCATCCAGGGGCTGTCGGTGTTGGGGATGCTCGGCTCGGGCGCCCGCGTGTTGTACGGCCGCGAGTATTTGTCGGCGCTGCCCACGGCGCGCTACCTGCTCGAGGAAAATGAGCGCCGGTGGGAGACGACCCTCGAGCCCAACCCCGAGTCCGTCGACGGTGGAGTCGCCGAGACCTCGGCGCATGCCGCGGCGATCGCGCTGACCGGCATAGGCGGGCGGCGTCGCGCCGACGAGAATCCCTGGGTGTCGGTGGCCAGCGCGGGATTCTTGGCGTTTCGGGCGGTCGCTGCCGGCCGCCAGATCGTCAGGGATCTGGACGAGGGCCGCCTCGACGTCTTTAACGCGTTCAACGCGGTGACCAGCGCGGCGGCGGTGCCGCTGGCGCTTCCCGAAGCAGTGCGAGCGGTGCGCGGGTTGTTCCGCAAAAAGTAGCACCCCGTCGGCGGCCGCCGGGTGGTTTTGGCCGACGGCCCAATTCCGTGTATGCTGGTTTTTAGAAAGTTGTGACGGTTCCCTCGAGGAGTAGATGATGAGAACGAAGCAGTGGATCTCAGCGTGTGTGACGACCGTATTGATGATGGGCGTATCGACCGCCGCATTCGCGGCCGACTACGAGCCCTTCACAGACGTCGAGGA
>JBKGZI010000323.1:0-7194 GCA_046545675.1 Persicimonas sp. | reverse complement strand
CGCCAAGAGATTGGGCGATACTGCGCCTTATTAGATTAGATCGACATTAGATTAGCTCAACCGAGATCAGCCGAGATCAGCTCAGCTCAACGCTGCTTGGCGATATAACTCGCAAAATCCACCGCCGGGCCGCCGCTTTCGGGTGCATCTTCGTCCTCGGGGCCGTCGTCGGAGCCGTCCTCCGAGTCAGCCGCGTCGGTCTCTTCGTCGTCGTCACTCTCCTCATCGGAATCGTCGGCCTCGTCGACGGCCTCCTCGTCCGGCGCCTCGCCGCCTGCGGGCTCGTCGTCCTTCTTCTGACGGGCGCGGCGGTCGTCGAACTCCGCCTTCTGCTCGCGTAGCTTGGCCTTCTTCATCAGCTCGACCGACGCCTTGATCGCCTCGGTGATCAGCGTGGTCACCGCGGTGACCAGCGCCTTCTCGCCGACCTTTCGCCAGGTCGAATCTCCGGCCTTATGTGCTAATGTCTCGATCGTCATCCTCGCCTCCTCACCTCGAATGGCTCTACTATTGATTCTTGCTCCACTGGGCCGATCAATCAAGACTCGTCGGTGCATATCCCTGTTCAAGCAGCTTCATCCGGTTAAGTTTATGAAAGAACATCCACTAGACTGCATTTTCTGCCATCGGGGGCTCGAAATGAAGAACGCTCGGATCGCTGTGCTGCTTGTATTATTGATTTCGCTGGCCGGCGCGTGCAGCACCTCGCCAGAAGAAAAACACGATATGGCCCTACAAAATCCCGACGAGGCGCCGACCCTGTTCAGGGAGTCGTGTGAGGAGGGTCATATGCCGGCCTGCTATAAGCTGGGCGTCATGAATTTCGAGGGCCACGGCGACATCGAGCGCGACGTCGACCAGGCCGTCGAATGGTTTGATCGCGCCTGTGAGGGCGGCCACGGCGAGAGCTGCGGCATCCTGGGAGCGTTCTTTTTGCAGGGCAATGAGGTGCGCCAGGACGCGCCACGTGCGCTGAGCTACTTCGAGCGCAGTTGTGATAACGGCTTCGTCCATAGCTGTGTGACCGCCGGGCTGATGAATTACGAGGGTACCGGCATCCCGCAGGACTTCGCCGAGGCGACCGAGTGGTTCGAGCAAGCCTGCGAAGAGGAGGATGCTACCGGCTGTGGACTCGCCGGAGTGATGTACTCGGAGGCGCGCGGCGTGGAGCGAGACCTGAGCCAGGCGCTCGAGTACTACGCCCAGGGCTGTGAGCTCGGCCGCGCCGAGGCCTGCCACGCCGCCGGCGTGCTCCACGCCAACGGCTCGGGTGCCGAGGCCGATGAGCAGCAGGCCCGCCGGTGGTTCGAGCGCGGCTGCGAGGCCGGCCTCGACGAGAGCTGCCGCATGCTCGAGACCGGCGGCGGCCCCTCCGAGCCCGACCGGCGTATGCAACCCGACCAGCCCGATCAGCCCACTCAGCCCAACGAGAACGGGATCTGACTGAATCTTCGTTCACCGCATCGCGGCGCACATCTCAACAAAAACCTACCCCCGGTCTGTTGCGCCGACGCGCAGCATGCTCTAACTGTACGGGGGTAGGATGTGCTCATCGTCAGTCGGTCAGCACTGCACTCCCTCCCCAATCGGAGCGCAGCGCAGAGAAGGGGAGGATCAAGGAGGGGCCCCACCTTGATCCTCCCCACTTTGGACTGCAAAAGCGGGGAGGGCGTCTTCTGCCAACCGACTGGCGATGAATACACCTACGGGTAACCGATGAGAATCGCCGAACCTGCACCCCGCGATGCGCTATGGATCTCGAGAATAAACAACAAAATCTGGCGACCGGCATGGCCCGCCTCGAAGCCATCTCCTCCAGCCTCGAGCCGGAGACGATCGGCAAGATCGCCGATCTGCCCCATTCGGGCCGCGTCAAAGAGCAGCCCTGGTTGATCGCCGGGATCTCCGACGGCATGGGCCTGCACACCACCTTGGCGGCCATCGACGCCGGCGTGCTGCGCTACGGCGTGGGCATCTATTACGAGCCGCCGGCGCTCATCAAGCTCGACGACGACGGCCAGCCGATCTCCCCGGTGCACTTCGCGCGTTATCAAAACGCGCTCGCCCTCAAAAAATACGCCCGCGATCGCGGCGTCGACTTCGAGGTGCGCTTCGCCGACATCATGATGGCGCCCCGGCGCGGCCTCAAAGGCGATATCAAAGAAGAGCCGCCGCCGTTCCCCGAGGAGGTCCGCGAGCTCTTCGAGCAAGTGCGAGCCCGCGCCCCCAGAAAAGACGCCGTCTTCATCGACTCGGTCGCCTTCGGAAAGTGGATCTGCCCGCGTGAGGGCAACGACCCGATCGAGGCGCCGAGCATCGACTTCGACGGCCGCATCGTCCACACCCGCACCAAGGGCTTCCACGCGCGCGGCTACGAGGAAACCCTCGACACCATGGGCCGCAACCACGGCCGCCTGCTCGAGGCGATGGTCGACTTCGGCTGGCTGGGGCCGGCAGCGTTGACCGCCTTCTTCACCTGGGCGGGCGGCTCGCAAAACGTCGACGCCCTAGAGGGAGTCTACGGCCGCGGCGCGCTGGGCGACGCCAAGATCATCGCCGAGCGCGACGTCGCCGCCTTCCGGCTGGCCCACGGCCTCGAGCACGGCGCGCACGCCATCGTCAGGCTGCCCGCGTTCCTGTCGGCCGCCCTGATGGCCATCCCCGGCTCCGGATTATTCGGCATGATCTCGCGCAAGGTCTTGGGCGAGCACGGCGTCTATTGGGATATGCCCGAGCTGTCCCCGATGATCCTCGAGAAGCTCTTTGGCCCGGCCTGGGTGCGCGAAAACCCGATCTCCCAGATCGAGCTCGACACCGCCGAGGTCCTGCACATGGACGAGCTCGTCGACGCGGTCACCGAAGCCCACCGGCGCATCGCCGACTACCGCGCCACCCAACCCGAGGACGCCCGCACCGAGCCCATCGACCTCGCCAAGAGCCAAGAACTCCTCGAAGGCCTCGTCCCCGACGACTACACCCAGATCCTCGAGCGCTTCCGCCCGGATCTAAGCCCCCAAAGCTACCAACGGGAGCGAAGCAAAGCGTAGTCTAGCTTTGCATGGGTAACCCGGGCCGACCGAAGCGAAGCGAAGGGAGCCCCGGGCGAATCCACAAAAGCCCAAAAAGTTCTAATTCCCGCCAAATAAGACCATCGCCACACCCACGACCATCACGGTCGCGCCCAAAAAGCGGCGCGCGATGTCCTTCTCGCCGAAGATCAGATAGCCGGCGACCATCGCCCCGACCACGCCCAGGGCACGCTTGATCGTCTCGACGTAGGCGATCTCGACGTAGGCGTACGAGCTCAACTGCAGGACCATCGCCCCGACGAGCATCGCGCCGCCCAGCATGATCAGCGCGGGCATCAGCTTGAGCTGGCCCAGGATCTCGGAGGCGCGGCCGGCGGCGATCTGCCAAACCGCAAACGTCACGCCGACCCCGGCGGCCAAAAAGAATGTGTGGAAGATCGCCGAGGTCTGAACGCTGGCGCTCTTGTCCAAAATCGGGGTGACGCTCCAGACGATGGCGACGATGAGCATATAGAAGCTGCCCCGCTCGCTCCAAAGCGCCTTGAACGGGGCGAGCAGGCCCTCGCCCTTGGCGCCCGGATTCAGAAAGAACGCGCCCACGCATACCGTCAGAATCCCGGCGATGCCCCAGGTCGTCACCTCTTCGCCCAGCCACAGGAAGGCGACCAGCGCAGAGAATACCGGGGTAAACGATAGATACGGCGTCGTCAGGCTCAGCGGGGAGACCTGCACGGCGCGCAAGAAGAGCCAATTGGCGAAGATATTGAGCAGCACCGAGGCGACCGCAAAGGTCAAGTAGCCGGCGTCGATCGCCGGAAACTCGACGAAGAGCAATTCGACCACGCGCAGATCAGAATCCGGGCTCACGCCGGCCGACGCCGCGCCCATAAACGGCAACATAAACGGCAGTTGTGCCAGCATCAGACCGGTGACCGCCACCGAGGCGCTCATCTTGGCGCCGATATGTTTGCGAGCGATGTCGACCACCGTCCAGCAAAACGCTGAACCGACCGCCATCAGGATTCCGATTGTCCATGCTTCTGTCATTGACTACTACTTGACTGCTTCTTGACAGTTCACCGGTGCATCCGGTCTCATCGTGCCCCCGAGATACGTCAGATCCACGGATTTGTACAACCGATTGATCTACATGGAGTGATCTTGTCTTCAGAAGCTCTCATCATACGCAGTCAGCGCGTCGTTATGCCCGATGGCGTGCGCGCAGCGGCGATTCATATCGAGGGCGGCGCGATCACGCGTATCGCCGACTTTGACGATGTCGACACCGACGCTGGACAGCCAAATATCGTCGAGGCCGATGATTCGGTGGTCATGGCCGGCCTCGTCGACGCCCACGTCCACATCAACGAGCCGGGCCGGACCGAGTGGGAGGGCTTCGAGACGGCCACCCGCGCCGCGGCGGCCGGCGGGGTGACCACGCTGATCGACATGCCGCTCAACTGCATCCCGGCGACGACATCGGTGGCCGGCCTGCATACAAAGCTGGACGCCGCGCGCGGCAAATGCCACGTCGACGTCGGCTTCTGGGGCGGGCTGGTGCCCGGCAATCGAGACGAACTCGCCGCGCTGTGGGAGGCGGGCGTGCTGGGCTTCAAATGCTTCTTATGCCCCTCGGGCGTCGCGGAATTCGAGAACGTCACGACTCGTCAGATCGAGCAAGCCATGCCCAAGCTCGCCGAGATGGGCGCGGTGTTGCTCTGCCACTCCGAACTCCCCGAGATCATCGAGGACGCCTCGCAGGTCTGGGCCCACGGAGACGCTCGCCATTATGGCCTCTACCTGGCCTCGCGGCCGCGATCGGCCGAGGACCAGGCGATCGCCATGCTCTGCGAATTCGCCGACCGCTTCGACGCCAGGCTGCATATCGTGCACCTATCGTCGGCCACCGCGCTGCCGTTTTTGCGCCGGGCACGCAGCCGCGGCGTCGACGTCAGCGTCGAGACCTGCCCGCACTACCTATACTTCGGGTCGGACGACGTCCAAAACGGCGCCACGCAATTCAAATGCGCGCCGCCCATCCGCCCCAGGGGAAACGCCGACGAGCTGTGGAAGGCGCTGGGCCGCGGCCACATCGACATGGTCGCCACCGACCACTCGCCGAGCCCGCCCGAGCTCAAACGCCTGGACTCCGGCCGCTTCGACGAGGCATGGGGCGGCATCGCCTCGCTCCAGCTCCAACTGCCGGTGATGTGGACCGCCGCACGAGCCCGTGGCTTCGACTTTCACAACTTAACTCAATGGCTCAGCCGCGCCCCCGCGGCGCTCGCCGGCCTCGAGGCCCGCAAAGGCCAGCTCGCCGCCGGCTTCGACGCCGACATCACGATCTGGAACCCCGACGCCGAGTTCGTCGTCGACGCCGACACGCTCCAACACCGCCACAAGCTCACCCCCTACGACGGCCGCCGCCTCCAAGGCGAGGTCGAGGCCACCTACGTCCGCGGCAAAAAAGTCTACGCCCGCGGCGAGTTTGGAGAGCCGGTGGGCGATGTGGTGTTGAGAGAGGAGTGAAGTAGCAATGGGCCCCTCCCCGCTTTTGCTGTTCAAAAGTGGCACGGTCAACCCGCATAAAGGAGGATCAAGGTGGGGCTTCTTTTTTCGCGGCGAGTTTCGAGAGCCGGTGGGGGATGTTGTGTTGAGATGATTTGGGCGATAAACCCCCTCTCCGCTTTTGCAGTTTAAAAGTGGCACGGTCAACCCGCATAAAGGAGGATCAAGGTGGGGTATCCGTTGTTGGGGACTGGAAGCCGTTGCGTTTTCCCCTCCTTGATCCTCCCCTTCTCTCCGCTACGCTACGAGCGGGGAGGGCGTTTCTCGCTACCGTCTGACTGATTTTTGCCATCTGACGATTGGATTTTTGAATGACTAGCTTTACGAAATACATCGACCTCGCGTCTGAGCGCCTCGGCGGCGCCGTGCTCATCGCCAACGACGAATTCTTCGCCCCCAAGGAGAACTTGCTCAAGCCGAGCGAGCCGGTCTGGAAGGAGGGCAAATACACCGACCGCGGCAAGTGGATGGACGGCTGGGAGTCGCGTCGGCGCCGCACGCCCGGCCACGATTGGTGCATCGTCCGGCTGGGGCTAGCCGGGCTGATCCGCGGCGTGGTCGTCGATACGGCCTACTTCAAGGGCAACTACCCGGAGGCATGCTCCATCGAGGCCTGCGCCGTCGAGGGCCAACCCGAACCCGAGGAGCTCGCCGGCGGCGAGGTCGAATGGGTCGAGATCTTGTCGAGGGCCGACCTCGACGGTGACAGCGAGAACCTCTTCGAGATCTCCACCGGCCGCCGGTTTACGCACCTCCGCTTCAATATCTTTCCCGACGGCGGCGTCGCGCGGCTTCGCGTCCACGGCCAGCCGCTGCCGGATCTCGATCGCTGGGCGCGACGTGGCGAGATCGACCTGGCGGCCATCGAAAACGGCGGCCGGGTCATCGAGGCCAGCGACATGTTCTTCGGATCGGCCAATAACCTGCTCATGCCGGGCCGCGGCAAGAATATGGGCGATGGGTGGGAGACCAAGCGCCGGCGCGGCCCGGGCCACGACTGGGTCATCTTGAAGTTGGCCACCGAGGGCAGGGTGGCCCATATGGAGGTCGACACCAACCACTTCAAGGGCAATTATCCGGACCGCTTTTCGATGGAGGGCGCGCGCGCTGAATCTGCCAAACCCGCCGGTCGAAGCACCGGCAAGCCCGACCGCCCGCTCGACGACGTCGAGTGGCACGAGCTCATCGGCGAGACCAAGCTCCAGGCGCATACGCGCCACCAATTCGAGCTCGACGCCGACGGCGGGCCGATCACCCATGTGCGCTTTCGCATCTATCCGGACGGCGGCGTCAGCCGGCTGCGCCTGTACGGCCAGCCCAGTGACACGGGATGGCAAAAACGCAAGCTCGAATGGCTCAACACTCTGCCGAGACCCGCAGCACTCGACGCTTTCCTGACATGTTGCGGATCGACGGAGTTTGCCAAATCGATGGCAAAGCGGCGCCCCTACGTCTCCCTGGACGAGGTGCGCCAGACGGCCGACGAGGTCTGGAGCGAACTCGGAAAGGACGACTGGCTCGAGGCCTTCTCGGCGCACCCCAAGATTGGCGAGCGCGAGGCCGACGGAAAACCCACCGAAAAGTCAAAGGACTGGTC
>JBKGZI010000322.1:0-7195 GCA_046545675.1 Persicimonas sp. | reverse complement strand
TTCGCGCAGCGCCGCTTCATTCGATCGCTTTACACCGATTCCGGTAGCCCGAAGAGGGGAGAACAACGATGGAACGCTTAAAAATATGTGTGCTCGGTGGCAGCGGATTCGTCGGCCGCGAGGTGTGCCGGTTGGCCGTGGCCATGGGACACCGAGTCGTCAGCGTCTCGCGTGGCGGCCGGCCGGCCGTCGACGAGCCCTGGGTCGAAGGCGTCGAGTGGGTCGACGCCGACGTGTGCGAGCCGGCGAAGTGGCGTGAGCACCTCGACAGGTGCGAGGCGGTGGTTCACTGTGTGGGCATCGCCGCAGAAGACCCCCGGACCGAACAGACCTTCGAGCGGCTCCACCACCAGTCGGTCGAGCTGGCTGCACGCGAAGCCGAACAGCGCGGCGTGCCCAAATTCGTCTTCCTGTCTGCCGGCGAGCAACCGCCGGCGGTCGACCCAGCCTACCTTCGGACAAAGCAACGCGCCGAAGAGGCGCTCGGCGAGCACGACCTCGACATCGCCATCTTACGTCCGGTGCGCGTGCGGGGCGGAGGCTCGCTGGAATCCGCCGGCGTGGCGTCTGCCGATTTCGAGCAGTGGAGCCGCTCGCACCCCGGCGTTCGCCGAGAGACGCTCGCCATGGCCACGCTGCGCGCCGCGCTCGAACCCGACACCCGCGGCGTCTTCGAGTCCGACGACATCGACCACCTGGGCGATGCGATGTTCATACAGTGAGTCCATCAAACTACACTTGCATTCTCCCCTCAAAGATGGAAGATATGGCCCCTCCGACGATAGCTGCGGCCGCGCAGTCAGAACTTTCTCGGCTCGGCCGCTGCGCTTCGTTGGAAGAAATCAAGACTTATTTCGTTCTATAATCTGGCGCGAACAGACCAGCGTTGGCCAATTTGACCGGCACGCGGGTGCGCCAGACTTATGATCATCGCATCAGACACGCAGAGTTACACCTATGGCACGTTATACGGGTCCTCGACTCAGAATCGTCCGTCGGCTGGGAACTGATCTTCCCGGGCTGACCAGAAAAATCGCTGACCGCCGTCCGTATCCGCCCGGACAACACGGGCAGGGCCGCCAGCGCTTCAGCGAATTCAAAAAGCAGCTCTACGCCAAGCAGAAGCTTCGGTACAACTACGGCATCGGCGAGCAGCAGCTTCGCAACCTCTTCGTCGAGGCGCAGCGCTCGCGCGAGCCGGCTGGTCTGATGCTGCTGAGCCTTCTCGAGCAGCGCCTCGACAACGTCGTCTTCCGCGCCGGCTTCGCCGCGACGATCCCGGCTGCCCGCCAGCTTATCGTCCACGGCCACATCGTCGTCGACGGCAAAAAGGTCGACCGGCCCAGCTACCGCCCCAAGGTCGGCTCGCAGATCGCGCTTCGTGAGAAGAGCCGCAACCTGGTCGCCGTCGAGGAATCGCTGGCCAACCCGTCGCTTCGGCTCCCGAGCTACCTGACGGTAGACGAGAACGCCAAAGCTGCGACGATGGACCAGCTTCCCAAGCGCGAAGACGTCCCCCTGCAGGTCGACGAGTCGCTCGTGGTCGAGTATTACTCGCCGCGCCTCTAATTGAGCGACACGCGCTAAATCGACCGGCCGCTGTCTAACAGCGGCCGGTTTTTTGGCACCCCTTCCCTTTTGGGCACGGTAGCGGATATGAGATTTCAACACCTTGTATATGTTGTATCTCTGGGCTTTTGCATGCTGTCTGTATCCGCCTGTACCTCCTTTCAATCTGAGCGCGGTGAGAAGCGTCCCACCGGACGCGAGGTCGCCGAAGAAGCCGGAGAGGCCACCGACGCCGCCGACCGCGACGAGCTGGTGCTCTACTCGACCAGCATCGACGACGAGGAAGAGGCTGGCGATGAGTCCGTCGACGATGAGCCCGTCGACGATGAGCCCGTCGATGCCGAGCCCGAGACGGCACCGGATGATGAGACGGACGGCGAGCCTGCCGATGAGCAGCCTACCGATGAGCAGCCTGCCGATGACGCGCCGGACGAAGACGACGACGTCGACGAAGCTGCCGACGACGACGACCAGAGCAGCGAACCCGCCGACGACGACCAGAGCAGCGAACCCGCCGGAGATCCGGCCCAGGATTGAGGCCGATGCGTATTCTTGTCCTATCGGCCTACGACGCCGGGAGCCACCGACGCTGGCATCAGCAACTGCGCGCCGGCCTCGGTGGACACGATTGGACCGTCCTGACCCTCCCCCCCCGCCACTTCCGCTGGCGAATCCGTGGCAATGCACTTAGCTGGGCTTTCGAGCAGCGCGAGACTCTCGAGCGCGACTATGACATCGTGCTGGCGACGTCGATGGTCGATCTGTCGGCCCTCAGAGGCCTCGTGCCCCGGCTGGCCCGCGCCCGCAACATCATCTATTTTCACGAAAACCAATTCGCCTATCCGGCCAGCAACGCCCAATCCGGCAACGCCGGGCCGTCGGTGGTCAACCTCTATGCGGCCCTGTCCGCCGACCGGGTCGTGTTCAACTCGCGCTACAATCTGGAGTCTTTTTTGGCCGGCGCCACCGACTTCCTCGAGCTGATGCCCGACCACGCGCCGCTCGAAGCCGTCGCCCAGATCCGGGAGCGCGCGTCGGTCATTCCGGTGCCGCTCGCCGATGAGCTATTCGCCAAAGAGCCAGTGAAGAGCGGCGCTCGCCCGCTATCGCTGGTGTGGAACCATCGCTGGGAGTACGACAAGGCGCCCGATCGCTTCTTCGAGGCGCTCTTCGGGCTCAGCGAGCGCGGCCTCGGCTTCGAGTTGCACGTCCTCGGGCAGCAATTTCGGAGTCATCCCGAGATCTTCGACGAGGCTTCGAGCCGCCTATCCGGCTATATTGCCACCTGGGGCTTCGTCGAGGACCGCGGCGCCTACCAAAAGATCCTTCGCGAGGCGGATGTGGTCGTGTCGACCGCGCTGCACGAATTTCAGGGCCTGGCCATGCTCGAGGCGATCGCCTCGGGCTGCAGGCCGCTGGCCCCCGACCGGCTCGCCTACCGCGAATATGTGCCCGAGATGTGGCGCTATGCCTCCTTCCCCGACGAGCCGGCCTGCGAGATCGACGCGCTCACCGAGCGGCTGGCCGAAGCCTGCGCGCAGCCCAAGCAGTTTCGCGAGACCGCGCCGGTCGATGTCGGCGCCTACGCCTGGAGCGAACTCGCGCCGGCGTACCGGGAACTGTTGGAACGGCGGGATTGAGGCTTGGGGCTTGGGGACGAGGGATCGATTTCAGCCCACTGAGCCAGAGCTGGCGTCGCGGTCGGCTTCGACAGCCGCGGTGGGCGCGACGACGTATTTGGGCCCGACGATCGCGCGCAGCGCCCCGGGGATGACCCGCACCTCGACGATCTGCTCGCAGAAAGCCTCACCGTCGACGTTGAAGATCATCGGGGGGGTCGACTCGACGTGGAGTCGACCGGTGGGCCGGCTGATGACATGCTCGCTGTGGGTGAGGTCGCCGACCAGCGCGCGCGCGGCCATCCCGGCCAGCTCCACCAATGAGCCCGACTTGAACACGAAGGTGTGCAGCATGCCGTCTTCGAGACTCGCCTGTGGGGCGATGCGCAGGCCGCCGGCGACCGTGGGACCGTTGGCGACGAAGACATTGACGGCGTCGATGACCTCGACGGCGCCGTCCTCCCAGATAATCCTGGTGTGATATTCGCGGCGCTCGCCCAATCGGCTCGCCGCGGCCTTGAGATAGGCGAAGGGGCCCCATCGCTGCTTCATCTCGGCGGTGATCTGCTCGTTGACCAGATTGCTGTAGCCGGCGTTGACGTGGTTGAGGGCCAGCCGGGAGCCGGAGGGGTTGGACACGCGCATCAGGTCGATCTGACGGACGTCGTTGGACTCGAGCAGGTAGCTCAGCGCCAGATCTGGGTCGTCGGGCATCCCCAGCGCCCGAGCCACGTCATTTCCGGTTCCCAACGGAAGTACGCCGAGGGTCACCGCGGAGAGGTGGCCGGCGATGCCATTGAGCACCTCATTGACGGTGCCGTCACCACCGGCGGCGACAACGCGCTGCGCTCCCTGAACGCACGCCTGTCTGGCCAGCCGGGTCGCGTCGCCGGGTGCCGAGGTCACGCGAGCCTCGACCTCGAGCAGGCTGCGGACACGGGCGAGGAGATGCTGATTTTTGGCGGCCGAGCCTGCCTCTGGATTTATGATGACCCACGTGCTCATACTTCGCTGTCCAACGGCGCCCGCCTACCACAGCGCCGGTTTTGTGACGGCCAGACATCCTGAGCGGATCCACGGTGCGCTAGATAAGATAAACATCGATGGGGCTGAAACAACCGGGGTTGATTCGGCCGGCGACCGGCTTTAGGTTCTGCAGCATCGCTGTTCGCCCCCATTGCTCCCGGAAGCTCAGACCATGGCCGATATTCTATACGACGTTGATGACGCGATCGCCACGATCACCTTGAACCGCCCCGAGGCCCGCAACGCCTATTCGAGTCAGATGGCCGAGGAATTGGTCGGGGCGCTCGACCGCGCCGAGCTCGACGAGCAGGTGCGCGCGGTCATCGTCACCGGCGCCGGGCCGGCCTTTTGCGCCGGCGGTGATCTCAAAGCGATGCGCGACAAATCAGGGATGTTCGCCGGCGATCCGGTCGAGCTTCGCGACAATTATCTGCGCGGCCTGCAGAGCATTCCGCGGCGCTTCGAGCGCTTCGAAAAGCCGGTGATCGCCGCCATCAACGGCCACGCCATCGGCGCAGGCCTGGACCTATCGCTGATGTGCGATATCCGCATCGGCAGCGACGAGGCGAAGTTCGGCTCGACCTTCGCAAAGGTCGGGCTGATCCCCGGCGACGGCGGCGCCTACCTGCTCACCCGGGTGGTCGGTTTTTCGACGGCCGTCGAGCTGATCTTGACCGCGCGCATCATCGACGCCGACGAGGCGCTCGAGGTCGGCCTGATCAGCGAGGTCGTCGCGCGCGAGGATGTGCTCGATCGAGCGCGCCAGACCGCCGCAGCGATCGCCAAACTCCCGCCCAAAGCCGTCAAGATCGCCAAAGCAGCGCTGTACCGCTGCGTCGACCGCGACATCGAGACCTCGCTACAACTGACCGCCGCGCTGCAGAGCTGCGTCCAACGCACCGACGAGCACGACCAAGCCGTCGCCGATATGCTCGACCAGATCAGCGGCACGGGTGATTAACTAAGTAAGGACACCAAAGACTTCTGCTTTGGTCTCGTTTGCGACCAAGCGGACAATGGTTGTCAATGGGCTTGTGGCGTGGGGCTCGAGGTTGCCTTTCCCCAAGCCCCAAGCCTCGAGCCCGAACCCGTACAGACGAGCGATTTGCCGCAAGATCTACGTGCCGTTACTCAGGTTCTGTTCACAACCCCAAATCGTCCACCTCGACCACCTCATCGTCGCAATTCAACACCGCCGCCTCGACCACGGCTTTGAGCTCGCGCACGTTGCCCTGCCAGCGATGGCCGACTAATTTGTCGCGCACCTCGGGTGCGAGACGCCGGCAGGGTTGGCCGTAGCGCTCGGCGAAGGTCGCCAGGAAGGTGCGCGCCAGCGGCATGATATCGGCGCGCCGGTCTCGAAGCGGTGGCACCTCCAACACTTGGTCGCGAAGCGCCAGGTACAGATCGCGCCGAAAGCGCCCCCGGCCGACGTGGCTGGAGAGATCTTGGTGCGTGCTGGCCACCAATCGAACGTCGACCCGCCGGGAGATCGCGTCACCGATGCGGCGCACCTCCCCTTCCCGGAGCATGCGGAGCAGCTTGCCCTGCAGCATCGCCGAGAGCCGGTCGATCTCCTCCAAAAAAACAGTGCCGCCGTCGGCCAGCTCGAAGATTCCCTTTCGCGGCTCGACGTCTCCCGACAAATCATTGGCCACGCTGCCGAACAGCTCGAAGTCAAGCTGCTCACCGAACAAATCTCGACAGTTGATGCTGATCAGCATGCCGTCTTTGCGCGGGCCCAGGTGGTGAAGGGCGCGGGCGAGCAGGGCCTTGCCGCAGCCGGCTTCGCCGGCGATGAGCACCGGCTTTTTGTCGGGGACGCATACGTTGAGCTCTTCGTAGACCGCGCGCATCGGCTCGCTTTCGGCGATGAGATCTTTGAAGAGGTAGTGGCGACGCTCACGCTGGCGCCAATAGCGGTTTTCTTCGCGCAAGCTTTCGCAGTGACGCTCTTGGCGATCACGGCCGAGCACCACCAAAGCCAACGGCTGCATCAGCGCGGCGGCGCCGGCGGCCTGCTCGAGCAGCGGGTCATCGAGGGCGGCTCGAAAGCTCAAATCGAGCACCGCGGCGAGCTCGCCCTCGAGCGAGATCGGCACCAAGAGACTGACGACCCCGTCTTCTGCGGGGGTGATCACGCAACGGTCGAGGGATTCGAGCTCGCGAAGGATCGCCGTGGCCGCCGAGCCGAACGGAGGCAGCGGATCTCGCGTGCGCATAAAGCGCGCCTCGACCGCCCCGATGCCCAGTTCGCCGCAGGCCTCGGACAGATCGACCGTGACCTCCTGGAGCATGTGGTCGTCGCTGCGCCACGGCTGGGTTTCAATGGGAATGGCGAGCTCTACCTCACAGGGGGCGCGCCGTACCACAGCGCCGACAAAGAGCGCGGTACAGCGCAAAAAGGTCTCCGAGTCGGGCTGGTTGGCCAATTGTTGGCTGAGGATGTACAGGAGTCGGGCAGACTGCGCCGATAACTGCTGGTCGGGGTTCTCCGGCAGCGCCAAGGTCGACCAGCTAGCGCCCTGGCCGATCTCGACGTTGACGATCTCCATGTCCACGCCCGGCTCTTCGCCCATCCGCACGACGTCGTCAGGGTGCAGATGGAGCCTCTGCTCTTCGTCGCCCGCGACGACCATCGTGCATTCACCATCGCGCAGGACCCGAGTCGGCCGGCCGCTCGCCCGAGCGTGGAAGGTCAGGCTCGCGTCGTCTCCGACCTCGAGTTCGCCGTGCACTCTGGCCAGATCGGCGTCGGCGAAGACCACGTCGTTAAACGGCCCGCGGCCGATGGAGATGGAGCGGCGATCAAAGGCCACTTCACGCACTGCATCTGCACAGGTCAATCGGAGTCGAACGGTCATGACGCCTCCTCGAAAAGCTAAATCAGATCACGGCAACTCGGGCGGTGCCCCCTCCTCGACCGCCCCCTCGTTCTCTTGGTCCGTCCTCGCTTCTTCGTCCGTCCCCGCTTCTTCGTC
>JBKGZI010000321.1:0-7266 GCA_046545675.1 Persicimonas sp. | reverse complement strand
CATCGAGTGTCTCGAGCTTCTCGTTATCCACAAGACTTACGCGCTTGTACTTAAATGTGGGAAATACAGCGATGGTGGGATACCCGCTGCGCCCGCGAATTGTCCAGCCCAACCAACCCTCAACGACTCAAAGGGGAGCACCATGACCATCCACTCCCACAATAACGAGACCCACACCAAGTGGGAGCACGGCGACTTCCAGGTCATGCTCAAGTCGCCCAAGGAGAGCAACCCGATCGGGTTTTGCGACGGTGAAAAAGCCGACGAGGAGGAGATTCGCAGGCAAGCCATGCAAGAGGGTGCCGAGATCGTCATCGACAAAAAGTTGCTCAAGACCGGCCGCGAGATCTGGACGGTGCGCACGGTCGCCGAGATTTAGGTCCGGCGACGGCGATGGAATGATGGGCGCGGATGGGCGCGGATGGGCGCGAATCCACGCGTCATCGTCAAATCAGCGCTGATTCGCGCTGATTCGCGCCAATTCGCGCCACGTTCCTCGGACGGCTGCCGCTCACCGAATCCACTCGGCATACAGACGCCCGGCGAGTTCGAGCAGGCGCACCTCGGCCTGCCGGGCCGCGATTTGGGCGTCGATCAACCGGATCTGAGCATCGAGTAGATTGAGCTGGACCTGGCGCAGGTCGAATTGGCTGATCGTGCCGGCCTCGAGCGACACCAGGGACACCTCGATATTGTTGCGGGCCAGCTCGACCGAGTCCTCGGCCAGCGCGATGCGCTCGGCCTGGCGCTGATAGGCCTCCCATTGCGTGCGCAACTCGGCGACCACGACCGAGGATTGCTCGTCGATGGCCGTCGAGGCGATGAGCTCGCGCGATTCGGCGTTGTCGATGCGTCGGTACCGGTTGAAGCCGTCAAATAGCGGCACGCTCAGGGCGATGCCGTACTCCAGGCCCGGCTCGGCGTCGAACTCGGGCACGATGTCGCGGTGAAACTCGGCATAATTATAGCCCAGGCTCACGCTCAACGACGGCCAAAGTTGCGAGCGCGCCTCGTCGACCTCCTCGGCGGCGATGCTCTCTTGGGTGCGGGCGACTTGAACCCGTCTATTCTTGGCCAGCGCGTCTTCGCGCAGTTGCTCGTAGTCCAGCTCGCGCAGCGGCTCGAGGGTCGAATCCACGCGCACCTCACGGTCGGCAGGGTCCGCCAGGGCCTGGTTGAGCTGGGCGCGGGCGCGAACCAGCGCGACGCGTTGCTCGGCTAGCGTCGAGCGGTCCTGGTTGAGCTCGACGCGGGCGAAGTTGACGTCGACCTCGCTGCCGGCGCCGGCGTCCAGCCGCGCTCGGGCGATCTCGACGCGCTCCTCGGAGATTTCGCGGGTTTCCTCGAGCGCCTCCAAAATCTGGCGCTGGCGCACCGCATCCCAATACACCGTCGATACTTCGACCAGGGTCGTCTCGACGTCGCTCTCGGTCTGCAAGGTCTGCGCCTCGCGAAGCCCCTCGAGGCGATCGTAGGTCGAAAATCGCCCCAGGCCCCCGAAGACCAGCCAGTCGAGCTGCAGGCCGAATTGAGTCTGGGTGCGCAGCTCGTCGGAGCCGAAGAGTCCCGTGCCTCCAAAGACGTGGCTCTGGGAGGCGCTGGCCGACAGGACCGGTAAGAATCCGGCGTTGCCGTAGGTCACGTCGCGACGGGCGATGTCCAGGCGTGTGCGCGAGATCTGCAGGCCGTAATTTTTCTCCAGCACCCGCGAGATGGCGTCGGCTCGCGTCAGCACGGCCCGCCCCGAAGCGGCGTCGGCCCGTTCATCGGAGGTCTGTTGGGCGACCGCGGGAGCGGCAAAGATGCTCGACAAAATCAGGCTCGACAATACGAGCGTGACGAGTACGTACAGCCTATTGAACATCTTTTTCCTCATCACTTCGCTCATCACTCTCTTCGAGGTGGGCTTCGTCTTCGAATCCCTCGGGAATCTCGGCCTCGACTCTGACGGCCTCGCGCTGGGCGGCGCCCATCTCATCGGCGGCGATAAACGTGTAGACCGCGGGGACCACGAAGAGCGTAAATAAGCTGCCCACCGTCATGCCCCCGACAAAGGCGATGCCCATCGGCACTCGGCTCTCGGCGCCGGCGCCCAGCGCCAGCGCGATGGGCATGATCCCCAAGATGGTCGACAGGCTGGTCATCAGAACCGGGCGAAAACGGGTCGCGGCGGCCTCTCTGGCGGCCTCGCGAATCGTGGCGCCGGCGGCGCGGCGTTGGTTGGCGAATTCGACGATCAAGATACCGTTTTTGCTCACCAGGCCGATGAGCATAATCATGCCGATTTGGCTGAAGACGTTGAGCGTCTGGTCGAAGATCCACAGCCCGGCGAGCGCCCCGAAAAGCGCCAGCGGCACCGTCAGGAGGATGGTCAGCGCGTCGCGGAAGCTCTCGAATTGGGCCGACAGCACCAGGTATACAAGCAGCAGCGCCAGGCCGAAGGCGAAGTACAGTTGTGCCGAACTCTCGTCGTATTCTTTGGTCTGGCCCTTCAGCGAGGTCACGAAGCTCTCGTCGAGCAGATCGTCGGCGATGCCGCGCATGATCTCGACGCCGTCGCCGACCGTATAGCCGTCGGCGAGTTGGGCGGAGACGGTCGCCGCGCTGTAGCGGTCATAGCGAAACCGCAGGGGAGGGCCGGCCTTTTGGGAGATCTCGACGACGTCCGACAGCGGGATCAGCGAGCCGCCGTTGCTCCTGACGTACAGGTTTCGAAAGTCCTGGGGCGTGTCCCGTGCTTCGCGCGGCAATTGGCCGATGACGTCGTATTGCTTGCTATTCTTGAGGAAATAGCCGAATCGAATCGGCGCCAGGGACAGCGACATTGTGCTGGCGATGCGATCGATGGGCACATCCAGCGCCGCGGCGCGCTCGCGGTCGATGGAGACGTGCATCTCGGGTTGGTTGAATTTGAGGTCGACCTCGGCGACCGGAAACGCCTCGTGCTCGCGCACACGCTCCATGAATTCGGGCAGGACCTCGCGGATGCGACTATTCTCGAGGTTCTGGATGGCGAATTGCACCGGCATCCCCCGAAAATCGTCGGCCAGCGTAGCCGGCTGTGACACGAAGGCCTTGGCCCCGGTCACCGAGTTGATCCGCGGGGTCAGGGCCTTGGCGATTTCATTTTGGGAGCGGTCGCGCTCGCTGCGATCGACGAGCGACAAAAAGTGAAATCCGGAGTTGACCGACCCCGTCGCGCCAAACGCCGGGGAGGTGATCGACATCATCAGGTCGCGCTCGACGACCTCGTCTTGAATGATGTCGATGGTGCGCGTCATATACGCGTCCATATACTCGAAGTTCGAGCCCTGCGGGGCGGTGGCGAAGATGCGCAGCTCACCGCGGTCTTCCTTGGGGGCCAGCTCCGAGGGCAGCTCGCCGACCAGCCACCACGCGCCGCCGCCGGCCGCAGCGATGAGCAAAAAGGCCACCCAACGCACCTTCATAAACGCGGCCAACTCGCCCGAATAAAGCGAGCGAAGCCCATTGAAAAACGGGTCGGTGATGCGCTGGAAGAGCGGCTTTTGGTCGCGCTTTTGGAGCAGTTTGGAGCATAGCATCGGCGCGACGGTCAGGGCTGCGAATGACGAGATGAGCACCGCGCCGGCCATGACCACGCCGAACTCCTTGAAGAGCTCGCCGGTCAGCCCGCCCATGAATAGGATCGGGACGAATACCACCACCAAAGACAGAGTCGTGGCTATGATCGCGAAGAACACCTCTCTGGTGCCCACGATCGCCGCCAGTCTGGGGGACATCCCCTCCTCGATCTTGGTGTAGACATTCTCCAGCACCACGATCGCGTCATCGACGACGATCCCCAGGCTCAGCACCAGCGCCAGCAGCGTCAGTACGTTGATCGAGAACCCGGCCGCCCAGATGATCGCGAACGCGCCGATGATCGCCACGGGGATGACCAGCACCGGCACCAGCGTGGTGCGCCAGTCTCCCAGGAAGAAGAAGATGACCAGGATCACGATCGCAAGCGCCACCAAGATGGTCTGCTGGACCTCGTCGATCGATTGTCTGATATATTCGGTGCTGTCGAAGGCAAACTCGGCGGTCGCTGCCTCGGGAAGATCGGCCTTGATGACATCGAGTCGCGCGCGGGCCTCGTCGGCGATGGCGATCTGGTTGGAGCCGGGCTGCGGGTTGAGCACGACCATCATCATCGGCTCGCCGTCGCCGCGTAAGATCTCGCGGCGCTCGATGCTCCCGAACTCCGCGTAGCCGACGTCCTCAAAGCGCACCAGGGTGTCGCGGTTTTGTTTGACGACCAGATCTTCGAAGTCCGCCGGCGTATACATGCGCGCCGGCGCCTTGATATTGAGCTCGACGCTATCTCCGTCGATGCGCCCGGCGGGCAGCTCGAGGTTCTGGCGTTGAAGGGCCCGCTCGACATCGTGAGCGGTGACCTCGTGGGCGGCCATCAAGTCGGGGTTCATCCACAGGCGCATCGAGTAGGTCTTCGAGCCCCACAGCGACACCGACGAGACGCCCGGGATGGTCGCCAGGCGCTCTTTCATGCGGTTGTCGGCGATCTCGGTGAGTCGGAGCACGTCCAGCGAATCGCTGGTCACCCGGATATAGGCGACCGGCCGGCCCCCGGCGTCGGCCTTCTGGATCGTCGGCGGATCGGCGTCCGGCGGCAGGTTGCCGCGAGCCCGCGAGACCCGGTCGCGCACGTCGTTGGCGGCGCGGTCGAGGTCGACGTCGCGGTTGAACTCCACGGTGACCGTCGACTGCCCCTGCCGGCTGACCGAATTCAGCGAGCTAATCCCCTCGATGGAGTTGATCTCGGATTCGAGGGGCTCGGTGACCTGGTTTTCCATGACCTCGGCGCCGGCGCCCGGATATTGGGTCGTCACGGTGACCACCGCGGGGGTCACCGCCGGAAACTCACGCACGCCCAGCTGCATATAGCCGAGCACGCCGAAGAGGATGATGACCAGCGCGAGGACAATTGCCAGCGCGGGCCGGCGAACACTGATGGAGGCCAGATCGTTCACTTGTCCTCCTCGGTGTGGCCGGTGCTGTCTTGGTCATCTTCTTCGCCCGCCTCGGATTCTTCGCCGACGCGCTCGACGGTCTGGTCGCCGTCTGATCTTCCCGAAAACCAGCGCTGTCGCATGCCGCTGCGGGTCGGGTCGGGGGCGATCTCGTCGAGGTTCATGGCGTCCTCGGAGGTGTCGATCTCGAGGGCCTTACCCGGCTCGAGTGATTCGTGGCCGGTTCCCACGACCTCGTCGCCGGCGGACAAACCGTCGAGGATCTCGACGGCCTTCTCGCCGCGATAGCCGGTCTCGACGGTCTGCTTTTTGGCCTCTCCGCCGTCGTTGAGCCACACATGTGTCTGCGTATCGGAGACGGTCAGCGCCGAGGCCGGCACGGTCAATGCGCCCTCGATGCTCTCGAGCAACACGCCCACCTTGGCGAATCCGCCCGGGCGCATCGCGGCGTCGGGGTCCTCGATGCGCGCCTGGACCCGCAGGCTGCGATCGCTCGGCTCGAGGCCGGGCTCGATGACCTGGACGCTTGCGCGGTGTGTCTTCGATGAGCCGTGAACCTGGAAGCGAACCTCCTGGCCGAGGCGTACCGCCCGAGCGTCACGCTCGGGGACGGTGAACTCGACCTCGAGGTTGTC
This sequence comes from Persicimonas sp., assembly GCA_046545675.1. Classification (GTDB taxonomy): domain Bacteria; phylum Myxococcota_A; class Bradymonadia; order Bradymonadales; family Bradymonadaceae; genus CAYLTX01. The sequence goes on along the minus strand of JBKGZI010000321.1, from coordinate 1,619 downwards.
GACCTTTCTGAGCGTGGCGATGGGGCTCGACGCGCTCAACACCGCCCCCGGGCTGACCGAGCGGATACCCACGACCCCGTCGAACGGCGCGCGCACCACGGTTTGGTCGATCTGGGCGCGCACGCGCTGTTGCTCGGCGCGGGCGACGGCCAACTCGTTGGCGGTCTGGTCGACCTCCTGCTGGCTGACGCCGCCCCGGGCGAGCACCTGCTGCTGGCGCTCGAGCTGCGTCTCGAGCAAGGAGGCGCGCTTCTCGAGGACCTGCAAGCTCGCCTTCAACACGTCGCTTCGCATACGCACCAGGATCTGGCCGCGCTCGACCCGCTCCCCCTCCTCGAAGCCCAGGGCGACGACCTTGCCGGGGACCTCGTTTCTGACCGTGATCGTCTCCTCGGCCTTGATCGTGCCGACCGTTGCCAGGACATCGCGAAGCGTGGTCGGCGCGACCTCATAGGTGGTGACCAAAACGGCGTCACTGCCGCCTTTCTCTTGCTTCTTCTTCTGGTTGGCCTGTGACGACGAGGTCTTCACAACGATGACCCAACCCACGGCCGAGGCCAGGGCGAGGAGTGCGATGATGCGGATATGAACGCGTTTCATAGGAGCTGCGTGTTGACAGGATAGCCAGGCTATCGTTTTTCCTTGGATGCATCTCGGCGGGCTGCGTCACCAATGACGGCCGCCGGGTCAATGCTCGGTCGACGAGCCGGTCAAGAATATCTTCATATCCTCGAGCACCAAATAGGTCGCCGGGATGATGATCAGCGCGATGACGGTTACAAAGAGCACGCCGAAGCCCAGGCTAAGCGCCATCGGGATCAAAAAGCGAGCCTGCACCGAGGTCTCCAAGATCATCGGGGCGAGCCCGAAGAAGGTCGTCAGCGAGGTCAGCAAGATCGGCCGGAATCGGCGCACTCCGGCGTCAATGACGGCCTGTGTGGCGCTCGCGCCCGCCCGCCGGTAGTCGTTGGCCGCGGCGACCAGCACCAGCGAATCGTTGACCACCACCCCGCTGAGCGCCACGATCCCGAGCACCGAGACCAGGCTCAGATTATAGCCCATCAGCAGATGGCCGAAGAGGGCGCCGACCACCCCGAAGGGGATGGCGAACATGATCGCCAGCGGCTGGATATAGCTGCGAAAGATCATCGCCATCAGCGCGAACATGATCATCAGCGCCAGCGCCAGGCCGGTGAACAGGGCGTCGAAGGCCTCTTTCTGGGCCTGCTGCTGGCCGCTGCGCTCGTAGTCCAGGCCCGGGTACTTGTCCATCAAGTGGGGGAGGAGCGTGTCATAGACGTCCCTCATGATGTTGTTGGGCTCGCTGACCTCGATGTCGACGTCGGCGGAGATGTCCACCGCGCGGCCGCCGTTCTCGCGCTCGATCTCGGTATAGGCGCGGCCGCGCTCGATGAAGGCGGCCTCGCCCAGCGGAATCTCACCGCCGGTGGGCGTGCGGATCAACAGTTGCTCCAGATAATACATCGATCGGCGCTCCTCGAGCGGGCGTCGCACGTAGACGCGCACCTCGTCGCGGCCGCGTTGGTCGCGCTGGGCCTCGGCGCCATAAAAGGCGTTTCTGACCTGCCGGGCCAGCTCCGACTCGGTCAGGCCCAGCG
>JBKGZI010000320.1:0-7302 GCA_046545675.1 Persicimonas sp. | reverse complement strand
ATGGCGCTGGCGATGCTCGCATCGAAGGCGGGATCTCCAACGGTGGACAAGAAACCGAAGTCGAGCACCGCCACAGGATCGAGATTGTTGTCGACCATGATATTGGCAGGGCACAGGTCGCCGTGAATGACACTCATCTCGACGTCATCGCGAGTTCGCAAAAAGGCGAGGGTCGCCTCGAGCACCTCGTCGAGGTGGGGCACCACGGGCTCGAGTTGATCGCCGAAGCATGTGAGCCGTCGATGCAGAAGTTGGCCGATGGCGTCGCTCCAGCACGTTGCGCTCTTCCAGGTCGATTGCGTCTCGTTGAGTACGAGGACGTCGCGAAACTCGTCGGCCTCACCGACGCCTCGAAGGAACTCGAGCACCTCAACGGTCGCGTCGACGGCCCGCAGATCCGCGCTTTGGGCGGTCTGTGTCAGGTGTCTTTCGAGTGGAACGCCAGGGAGAAACATCTCCTTGGAGACGGCGACGCCGTCAACGATGTCGACGTCGAGGATCCGGGGCGTGAGAACTCGCCCGTTCGTGGACGCGAGCCGCTCGTAAAATGCCTCGAGGCGCCGAAGGCTGTCGATGCCCCGGCGCGACCACACCTTCGCCACCAACTCGCCGGGAACGAGCATGTAGACGGCCCCTTCCATGCCCGTGGCGATCCCGGTCGCGTCGGGATATCCACATGCTCGAAAGTGGTCGAGCCATCGTTGTTCAAAGGTTGGTCTCACCGGAGACCTCCGCACACGCTCGCGTTGAGGTCTAGTCTCGCACCACAAGGTGCTCGGTTTCGCCAGGCAGATCAAAGAGCTTGTCGGCCAGGAATCTCGGCTTTATATCAACCTCGCCGAGCTCGTCCCTCCGAAACCACTGGAACACAGCCCCAGGTTCGACGACCGGAGTCCACGCCTCGCGCTTTTCGGTGATGGGCGAGGCGTCGGGAAGCTCGACCTCGAAGTAGATGCCGAGTTCATGCCCGTTCCAGTCGTCGTAGGTAAAGAAGTTCTCGACGACGAACACCAGCCGTCCTGCCGACACCGATATGTCCAGCTCCTCGCGCATCTCGCGCACGACCGCCTGCCGTGCCGTCTCGCCGGGTTCGCAGCGACCGCCTGGAAGCGCCCAAAAGTCGTCTTGGTGGGCGCGGTGCAGAAGGATCCGGCCCTCGCTGCGGCAAATGGCGGCGCAGCGGTAGTTGAAGCGGATATCGTCGATGTCGAAGGAGATCATGTCACGCCTTGCGGTCGGTATGCGATCGGGGAGGATAACGGCAGATAGTGCTCGTGGAAACTCCCGATTCAGTCACGGCACAAAGCTTGCTCCTTGTTGTGGGCAACTGATAGCCACCGCTTGTTAAGGCGCGTATTAGGCACTGCCGCACCTCAAAAGTCTCAGGATTTATGATGATGGCTCAAAAATCTGTCGAAATCGCTCGCCTGACCACCGTCTTCGCCTTGGCGATACTTGTATGTGCCGGAACTGCCGGATGTAGCGAGTTGCGCCTGAGCCTCTCCGTGCCTGGCCACGACCAATCCGCCGACAACGGAGAGTTTCCGGCCTATACCGTCGACGAGCTCTACGACGCGTCGCTGAGCGAATACGCAGAAGCGGCCACGACTGGCGAGACCCGGTACGAAAACCTAAGCGGATGGGTCGCGCTCGATACGATATCGCTTCGGGAGTCGATCTACGTGAGCATTTCCGGGACCGACGAGGATGGCAACGAGGCAGCCGTTTGGGGGCATTTCGCCGTCGATGAGACGAGCGCGGCTCCGTGAACCAGATTAATGGCAAGAATACTCACCCAGCGGGTTAGCTAGGTATCACCGTTGGCGTATAGCCGGCGAAGAATGTCGCTGCGGCTGATAATCCCGACCATGCGTACCCCGTCACACACGGGCATGCGCCCGATATCTTTGTCGGTCATCAGGTCGAGGGCGTCCTCGATGGGCTCGTCGCTGGAGATGATCACCGGCTCATGGCTCATATGACTGGCCACCGGCAGGTCGAGCTTGCCGGCCTGGGCGGCGCGCTCGATGTCGCGCAGCGAGACGATCCCCTCGAGTTCGCAATCTCTGAGCACCGGGGCGCCGGTGACGTTCCAGCGGTGCAGCAGGTCTCGGGCCTCGCCGAGGCTGATGTCGCGATCGATCGTCTCGACCGGCGAGCTCATCAGGTCGGCGACCCGGGCCGGTCGCATCTCGACCTCGTCGAGCCTATCTTCGAGTTGAGCGACGACCTCCTCGACCGTCTCGTTCTTGAACGTCGCTGCCGCCGCGCCGGCGTGGCCTCCCCCGCCCAACGCCGTCAATATCGTGCCCACGTCGACGTAGGGCACCCGGCTTCGGCCGATGACCTGCACTCGGTTTCCCTTATCGAAGGCGATGAGCCCGAAGATGGCGTCGTGGCCGCCCAGGCGCATGATGTCGTCGACGACGCCCGCCGCCGATCGCACGTAGCTGTGGGCCTGTCCGGTGCTGATGGCGATGTCGACGGCGTCGACCGCGATGGTGCGCGTATTGGGCATCATATGGACGAGCAACTCGCGCTGCTCGGGGGTAAACCGTTGCTGCATATAGCGGTTGACCACCGATAGGCGCGCCCCACAGCGCAGCAGGTATGCCGCCGCGTCGATATCGCGTGCAGTCGTGCTATCAAAGGACAGACTGCCGGTGTCGGCGTAGATGCCGAGCATCAGGACGGTCGCCTCGGCCTCGTCGAGCTCGATGCCCTCGTCTTGGAGACGCTCACATAGCAGCGTCGCGCACGCCCCGACCGGCTCGATATGCTCCTCGTCGGCCTCGATATCGTCGTCTGAGGCCGGGTGGTGGTCCCAGACGACCACGCGCGGGGCGCGCTCGATGATCGAGTTAAACTCGCGGATACGGCGTCGATTTCGCACGTCGACGACCACGAGTTCGTCGACCTCCTCGGGATCGATGTCGTCGAGGCGCTGCAGGTCGAGCGCGTCCTTATGCAACGCCAGAAACCGCCTGACGGCCATGCTGATATTGCGATTTCGCAGACACACCGCCTCGCCGTATAGCTTCCGGGCGGCGATGAGGCTCGCCAGGGCGTCGAGATCGGCGTTGGCGTGGCTGATGATGACGCGCATGCATTCTCCCAAAGTAAATCAGTCCGGGCGAGGACCACCCATATCTACAGTTTTCTCGTCGCGAAGCGGCTCGGTCACAACCCATTCTCCACCGATCTCTCGCATACCGATCGTGGCGTGGGTGGCGCGGGCGGCGTCGGCCTTGCTGAAAAGGTCAACGTAGACGACCGCCTCACCATCGCCGCCGAGCACCCGCTGGATGCGATAATCGGCGACGGCCCAACGCGACGCACTATCCGACCGGGCGAGTTGGTTCAGGCGGCTCTCGACGACGCGTCGGCCGTAGTCGGCGCAGCCTGACTCGGGCTCCTCGCAGGCAAACCGCACCAATTGAACGATGAAGCGAGCCTCCGGCTCGAGCTCGCCGAGTTGCGCCTCGCCGAGCTTCTCGACGCGTTCGCATTCGGCCTGCGAGCGCGCCTCCTTGGCCTTCTGGAGCGCCCGCTCGAACTTCTCCGACCCACAATAAAAGCCTTCCGATGTGGCGTCGATATGGCGGTCGGCGGCGCGATCCAGGTCGCCGTATTTGAGAGCGTCTAAAAACGCCTCGGCGGGCTCCTGGGCCGGATGGGGCGCTGATTCACGCTTGCAGCCGCACGCCACCGTCGCTACCAGTAATACCATCGTAACAACGGTGTTTGTGGATTGATTCGATCCCATGATCCCAACATGCCAGTTTCATTTCACCACGACCCACACAGAGTAAGCGCGATGAAAGCCATTCAAGTCGCAGACGACGACAACCATACACTCGCGTGGGGCGAAGTCGATAGCCCTTCACCCGCTAAAGGCGAAGTGCTCGTGCGTGTAGCGGCCACCGCGGTCAACCGCGCCGACCTGCTGCAGCGCCGCGGCCTGTATCCGGTGCCCGAGGGTGCCAGCCCGATCCTCGGCCTGGAGATCTCCGGCACCATCAGCCAACTCGGCGAGGGCGTCGAGGGCTGGGAGATCGGTGACCGCGTCTGCGCGCTGCTCAGCGGTGGAGGCTACGCCGAATACGCCGTCGTGCCCGTCGAGATGCTGCTGCCGGTGCCCTCCTCGCTCGACCTGGTCGAGGCGGCGGCCATCCCAGAGGTTTTCTACACCGCCTATCTCAATATCTTCCTGGAGGCGAATCAAACCCAGGGCGAGCGCGTGCTCGTCCACGCCGGAGCCTCGGGCGTGGGCACCGCCGCCATCCAGCTATGTAAGGTCTTCGACTCGCCGGTTTATGCCACAGCCAGCGGCTCGAAGCTCGACTTTCTCGAGGAGCTGGGTGTCGAGGCGGCCATCGACCGCCGCTCCGAGGACTTCGCTGAGCGCATCGACGATCTGACCGACGGCGAGGGGGTCGACATCATCCTCGACCCGGTCGCCGCCGACTACCTGGAGCGAAACCTGAGCATCCTCAAGACCTGCGGCAGGCTCGTCATCATCGGCCTGCTGTCGGGCACTTCGGCCGAGCTGCCGCTCGCCAAGCTCTTGCGACACCGTCTTCGCATCATCGGCTCGGTGCTCAGGAGCCGCTCACACGCCGAGAAAGCCGAGATCACCGCCCGTTTTCGCGAAGAGGTCTGGCCGTGGTTCGAGAGCGGCGACCTCTCACCCATCATTTACCGAATGCTGCCGATTACGGCGGCCAATGAGGCGCACGAGATTCTTTATAATAATGAGAATATTGGAAAGGTCGTGCTGCGAGTACGAAACAACTGATCGGTGATGTGTGTAGCTATAGGCAAGAAAGTGAGAGAGTGAGAAAGTAAGAGAGTAAGATACAGCAACGGCGCTCTTACTGTCTGACTCTCTTTGCTTCATCCCTGCATGATCGATGAGTAGATAAGGAAGAAGACGAGCACGCAGGCACCCAGCACCGCGAGCAACGCGGCCGCGACGATGAGCGTCTGGCGGTTCGGCCGATCGGATGATTTGGACTTGCCAATTTCATCGCCGCTATGGGTCTGGCTGGAGCGCCGCGATGACGAGCCTGGAACCATCACGCCGCTCGCCCCGCTGGACTGATTCGAGCCGCCATCGGCGGGGATTTGATTGCGCGGCGGCGTCGCCTGAATCGAGGGGTCGAAGTCGGTGATGAGGTCTTCGTCGGCGTCAGATGCGCTGGGTTCGATCGGCGGCGGCTTGACCCCGCGCCCGATGGGATCGAGCACATCGCCGCTGACGTTGTCCTTGGGGACGATCACGCTGCGCGCGCCGCGGGTGGTCCCGGAGCGCTTCTGAATGGTGCTCGCCATACCGCCGAGTCCCTGGGAGTCCAGCCCCGTGCCAGACTGCCCGCTGCTTGCCAGAATCTCCTCGAAGGCGGCCAAGGCCGCATCGGCGTCCGCGAAGCGATCGTTGCGATCCTTGGCCAAGCAGCACTGAATGAAAGCCTGCATGCCCTCGGGCAGCTCCATCCCCTTTCTTGGCACCAGATCGGGGATGTCGGCCTCTTGATGCAGGCGAACCATCTGCTGGGGGAGTTGCGCCAGGTAGGGAAGTTGGCCGCAGATCATCTCGTACAGAATGCAGCCGAGCGCGTAGATGTCGACCTGCGCGCCGATGGTGTCGATCTCGCCGCGGCATTGCTCCGGGCTCATATAAGCAGGAGTACCGAATAGCGCCCCGGCGCGGGTGTGGCTCTCGGCGTCGGGCTGCAGCAGCTTGGCGATGCCGAAGTCGAGCACCTTGACCACATGGTCGCCGGTGTTGAACCGGTAGGAGAGCACGATATTTTCGGGCTTCAGGTCCCGGTGGACGATGCCCAGGGTGTGGGCCTCGCGCAGGCCCAGCAGAATCTGGCGGCTGATCTCGACGATGGCCTCGAATTTGAGCCCGCGGTTGATCGCCTCGCGCAGCGACACGCCGCCGACGAACTCCATCGCCATATAGAGGAAGTCTTCATCCTTCCCCATGCCAAAGTCGTAGACCGTCACGCAATTCGGGTGGGAGAGTTGGCCGAGTACGCGCGCCTCGAGCACAAAACGCGCCCGCGCCGCCTCGCGCTCCTTTTCGGTGCCGGCGCGGCCCAGCGAGCGCTTGACGAGCGTCTCGGAGCGAAACACCTTCAGCGCCACGTCGCGGTCGACCTGGGCCTGGCGCGCCTTATAGACCTTGCCCATCGACCCGCGCCCGAGCACCGAGCTGACGATAAACCGCTCGGCGATGCGCTGGCCCAGCAGCACATCGTCGCCGTAGGCGGCATATTCCGTCTCGTCGACGCAATAAAAACCGTCGTCGTTGGGACACGGCGCGAGCAGTTGCTCGCTGGTGCTCTCACAATGGGGACAAATGGGCATCGGCGTGTGGAACCGTTCAACAAAAAACGACAAGAATCTCTTTGATAAAGTATCGCACACCGTTGGCCTATCTAACAACGGGCGCGTTTTCGAAAGTCGTCGCGTTGACGCTTTTTCGACCACCGTGCTACCAGTCACCGTGTCAGACCACCCCAACTCTGCGAGGAGCAAAAAAATGAGCGAAATCAAGCGAATTGGCGTCATTGGAGCCGGTCAGATGGGCCACGGCATCGCCCAGGTGGCCGCGGTCAGCGGCTATGAGGTCGTGCTAAGCGATATCTCCGAGGACGCGCTGGCCAGCGCCGAGGCGAGCATCGAGAAGAGCCTGAACAAATTCGTGGCCAAAGAGAAGATGAGCGCCGACGAGCGCGACGATGCGCTCGGACGTATCTCGACGACCACCGAGCTCGAAGAGGCCGCTCAGACCGACCTGGTCGTGGAGGCGGCGACCGAAAACGAAGAGATCAAATTCGAGATTTTCCGCAAGCTCGACGAGTTCGCCCCCGAGCACACGCTGCTGGCGACCAATACCTCGAGCATCTCGATCACGCGCATCGCCGCCGAGACCTCGCGCCCCGAGAAGGTCATCGGCATGCACTTCATGAACCCGGTGCCGATCATGAAGCTCGTGGAGGTCATCCGCGGCCTGGCCACCACCGACGAGACCTACGACACCGTCGCCGAGGCCGCCGAGAAGATGGGCAAGACGACCGTCGAGGCCGAGGATTACCCCGGATTTATCGTCAACCGCATCCTGATGCCGATGATCAACGAGGCCTGCTTCGCGCTCATGGAGGGCGTGGGCGAGGTCGAGGATATCGACACGGCGATGAAGCTGGGCACCAACCAGCCGATGGGCCCGCTGACCCTGGCCGACTTCATCGGCCTGGACACCTGCTTGGCGATCATGAACGTGCTGCACGA
>JBKGZI010000319.1:0-7337 GCA_046545675.1 Persicimonas sp. | reverse complement strand
TCCTCAGGAGCATCAACTGGCCGGCCCGAAAGCCAAGAGAAGTACACGATGAGCACTCGAAGATGTGGCCTCTTGTGGGCGCGCGTCCCCGCATCTGCCCAGCTCGCCAGCGGCCCCGGATGGGCTGACGAGTTCGACGGCGACCCCGTCTGGCATGCCGGCAATCGCTTCTTGATGGCCTTCGACGATCCCTTCGGCGCGGTGGGCGCGGCGCGAAGCCTGCTCGAATTCGATCCGGCTGCTAAGCTCGTTTTACATTTTGGGCGACTCCTTCTGGGAGGGGCACGCGAGGCCGACGATGAGCCCTGGGGCCCCGCCTGGGAAGTGGTACAGGCTCTCGGGGCGCTCGGCGAAGCAGGCCAGGCCCTGGCCACCGGCGCGTTCGGAGAATGGGTACGCCTCGAGGACACCATCGGTGTGGACTTCTTCGATCTCGGCCGGCGTCAGTTGCGACTTGCCGCCGAACCGGTGCGCGTGCTGGCGCTCGAGTTCGGCCAGCGCGTCGATACTCCACAGCTGTCGCTCGGGGCGACCAACCTGGCGCGTCCTCGCGGCGGCTTCGTTGGGCGCCGGGCCGAGCTGCTCGAGCTCGAGTCGCTGTGCCGGCCGAATAAGCTCGTCACGGTGCTCGGCATGGGCGGGGCCGGCAAGACGCGGCTGGCGCTCGAGTTTGGCGGGCGTTTTCGGCAGCGTCATCCGCGCGCAGATGTTTGGTTTGTCGACCTCGCTCAGGTCGAGTCGTTCTCGGAGCTGAGCGCCACGATCAGCGCGACCTTCGAGGTGCGTCTGAGCGCCTCGACGCCTCGAGATAAAGTTCTGAGCGCGCTCGGCGACGCTCTAAAGGCCCGCGGCCAAGCGTTGATCATCCTGGACAACGCCGAGCAAATCATCCCGGAGCTGGCCGATTGTCTCCAGCAGTGGTTGCCGACGGCGCCTCAGGTGCGCTGGCTGGTGACCTCACGGCGTCGACTCGGCCTCGACGCCGAACAGCTCGTGGAGCTCGCGCCGCTCGACGAGGCCTGCGCCGTCGGCCTATTCGTGCGCCGTCTCCAGTGTGTACGGCCCGACTTTGCACTGACCGAGGCCCACCTGGAGACCATCGTCGAGCTGGTCGATCGGCTCGAACGCTTGCCGCTTGCGATCGAAATTGCCGCTTCGAGAGCACGCCTGAGCCCACTCGACGAGTTGGGCACACAATTGCTCGACGCGCGGCGAGTCGTCCCGGGGGCTGAGGCGCGCCGCGATGCGTCCCTGGCGGACGTAGTCGCCTGGTCGTGGCGGCTTCTGAGCCAGCGCGAACGCGATGTCCTGGCCCAGTGCACGGTATTTGCCGGCGTGTTCACCCTCCAGGCGGCCAGAGGTGTCGTTGACGCCTGCCCCGACGATCAGCTCGAAGAGGTTTTGACTGCGCTGGCCGAGCACTCGCTTTTGGAGACGCTCGAAGCCCCCAGAAGCGGCGGGGAGGTAGCGCTTCGGCTCTATCTACCGGTCGTCGAGTTTGTGCGCGAGCACGCCGATGAGGCGACCCTGCGAGCGGCCGAGCGCCGCCACCTTAGCGTCTACGCCGACTGCGCCTCGCGCTGGTACGGCGCCGCGCGCGGGCCCGGCATGCGCGCGGCGCTCGAGCGGATCGGCTTCGAATTCCACGAGCTCCGCGCCGCCCTGGCCCGCGCGGCCGCGGCGGCCGACCCGCGCGCCGCCCATCTCGGCTTGGCTCTGTGTGAGCTGTACTCGGTACGCGGCGCGGCGCGACCGGCGCTCGAGCTGCTCGAGGAAGTCCTCGCACTCGACGATATCGAGCAGCAGCCTCGCCCTTACGCGCGGCTGCTGATAGCGAGGAGCTACCTGTACAATACGGAAGCCATGGTGGGCGCCGCCGGCCGTGACGCTCGCCTCGCCCGAGATGTCCTGGCCGAGGCGGGGATCGACGATGAGGACACCGCCGAAGCCCTGCGTATGCTCGCCCGCGCCTGCATCACCTCCGGCGACTCATCTCAGGCTGACAAGGCGCTCGACGAGGCTCTCGAGGCCGCCTCCGGAGCCGGCGGCGCCGGCGCGCAGGCGCTGGTGCTTTACGAGATGAGTGGGCGGCTGGTCGATCAGGGAGATTGGGCCGAGGCCATCAACACCGCTTCGCGGGGCCTCGAGCTGGTCGGGGAGTCCGAAAACCCGCGCATCCCAGCCATGCTCTACTCGGTGCGGGGCCTCGCCGCGCTATACGGCAAGCAATTCGACGACGCGCGACACTTCAGCCAAAAGTCGCTCGAACTCTTCGAGCAGCTCGGCATGCGCCGGTCCGAGGGGTTGACGTTGCTCGATGTCGGGGATCTGGCGGTCGAGCAAGGAGAGTTCTCCAGGGCCATCACCCTGTTGCAGCGCGCCCTGCGCATCGGGCGACGACACGCCATTGCCAGCATCACCACCGGGGCATATATGGCCCTGGGCGAGACCTATATGCTCGGCGGTGACGCCGAGAAGGCGCGGCGTTATCTTCGCGAGGGATTGGCCACCATCGAGGCCGACGACGTCCACTTACTCGAGATTGTGCTGACGATGCGCCTCGGCGCAGTTCAATGGGTGCTGGGCCAACATGCCGAGGCCACAGCGCTTCTGGCTCAGGCGGAAGCCTTCCTCGAGACCTACCCACAAGGCTCCTGGCACGCGGTGCTGCGTGCCTACCGGGCGATGCTCACCATCCCCGCCGACACGTCCTCCGAGAAGATGTGCGAGGCGGTCGACGCTGCGCGCGAGCAACTCCAACAGATCCGACAGGGCCACGACGAACTCGCCGTGGATCGGGCGCTGCGCTTCGTCGAGCGCGTTCTGGAGTCCTACGATTGCCGCGTCCGCGCCGAGGAGGAGGAGCAAGTCGGGCTAGTTGTGGATGCCAGCGGGCGCTGGTTCGAACTACCCCAAGAAGAACGCGTGGACATCTCGCGGCGCGGCGCGCTGCGACGCATCCTCGAGCGCCTGGTCACCCGGCGCCTCGATGCCCCCGGGGACCCGCTGGACATCGATGAGCTGGTCGTCGCTGGTTGGCCGGACCAGACGCTCGATCCCGGCTCGGCGAAAAACCGGCTGTACGTGGCCGTCTCGACGCTGCGCGATCTGGGCCTTCGCGGCGTCTTACTCAACGAGGATGGCGGCTACTTGCTCTCTCCCGACCAACCGGTGCGTCGACAACAACCCGGTGAGTGACGGACGGCGACCTCCACGGCACCTGGCAGTCCTGGCACTCTATCGAGCACAACCCAAAGGAAGGGCCGCAAAGGAAGGGCCGCAGCCGGGCCCCGCTCCAACCCCAGTTTGGATCCGGCCGTCTTTTGCCAGACACCGTGGGGGGAGGAACGCTGGTGGTCGTCTACCACGACGAGGACGCCGACGGCTCGCTGGACAAGAATTGGGTGGGGATGCCCAAGGAAGGCGCGGGGATCTACAAGCCGGTCACCTCGCGGCTGCCGCCGCCGGACTTCGAGGATTGTAAATTCCTCTTCGACAAGGCGAAGCTGGGCGTAAACATATCGTTGAATTACCGATGAGGCTTGTTGGCCTCAGACATTATTGGCCTCAGACATTATTGGCCTCAGACATTGGCCTTCAGGCGTCGTCGCGGAAGAGGATGAGCACGCCGTGGTGATCGACGGCGACACTGACGATCCCTTCGAAGTCGCTGGTGATCGCTTCCCATCCGCCATCGGGCAGCGGAAGCAGACCGCAGTCGCCGTGGCTGGTCAGGCAGAGCAAGTGGCTGGCGTCTTGGGTCAACGCCATGGACTCCAGCCCCGCGGGCACGCTCGCCGTACGCACCTTCTCGCAGGGGAGAGCGAGGGTCCAAACCTGCACAAAGGCCGCGTCCGTGCGCACGGCCAGTCGGTGACCTGATTTCGCCACGTCGATCTCGACGGTGTTCGCGCTCAGGCCGAGGCGGCGCCACTCGCCGGTGCCGTCGGCGGCCAAGCGCCCCACAAAAGCGTCGCCCTGCTCCGTGACCAGCGCGACCCACTCGCCTGCGACGTCGCAGCTGAGCGACCCCGGCGTTGCCCCGTCGGGAGTGGTCCAGAGATGTCTTCGGTGCTCGAAGCTGGGCGAGAACTCGTGGAGTTGGCCATCGACGGTGGCGATAAAGGCGGCGTCCGGGGCCAAGGTGATCGCGGTGGGATGCGCATCCAGCCCGAGGTCGATCGCCCATTCGGTGTCCAGCGCCGAGTCGACCAATTTCAGTTCGCCCTGGGGGTGCAGATAAATGATGCGTTCGTCGGGGGTGAGCGTCCAAGCCTGGTCGATCAACGAGCCGGGAACGACAACCTCCCGCACCGGCATGCCGGCCAAGGTCGGTGCCCCCCCGTCAGCAACCAAATCACTGGGGCTGCTCGGCTCGCTCACCCCGACGAGCTCCTCGATCCCCTCGGGATGGCGCTGCGGCGTCAGTCCCAGCGGGTCGGGCTCGTCGTCGCCCGGGACCGTCTCTACATTCGAGCGCTCCGTCCGGCTGCTCCCCGATGCGCTCCGGTGGGCCGACCCGTTGGGCAGCACGCTCAATAGACCGTCGATCTCGCTGATCAGTTGTGCCAGGGTGTCCGGCCGCTCGGCTGCATTCTTGGACAGTAGCCTCGCCACCAAATCCTCGAGCGCGTCTGGAAAATGGCTGGCCGGGACGGCCTCGGCGAGCAGCGGCGATCTGTCGCGCATATGCGCGCTGAGCACATCGGCGACAGACGCGCCTGGAAACGGGGTCTGCCCGGTGAGCATAAAGAAGAAGACCACGCCCAATGAATAGATATCGCTTCGGCGGTCGAGCCTCTCGCAGGCGGCCTGTTCGGGGCTGGCATAAGCCGGCGTTCCCACAAATCCGTTGACCGCGTCGGAGTCGTTCTGCAGGCAGATAATTCCGAAGTCGAGCACCCGGACGAAGTCTTCCCCGCTCGGAAGCGTCGTAACCATCAGGTTCTGGGGCTTGAGATCCCGGTGGACGAGTCCGACCTCATGTGCTTCATGCACGCCGATGGAGGCCTGACGAAGGATGTGGCACGCCCGCTCGACGGCCATCGGCCCCTCGCGCTCGACGAGATGCTGGACGGTCACTCCGTCGACCAGATCCATCAAGATGCCGAGGCAATTGCCTTCGAGCTCGATGACGTCAAAGAGATGGACGACATGGGGATTTTTGAATTGGGACTGCGCGTCGATCTCGCGGCTGAGATTGCGCAGCAACTGGGAGGGCGCGACATCGAGGACCTTGTCGCTGGTCGGGTCGACGATCTTGAGGGCAAATTCTCGCGAGACCTTCTGAGAGACAGCGCGATAGACCACGCCGGCCGCGCCCTCGCCGATACGCTGATCGATCACATAGCCCTGACCGACGCTGCGCCCGAGCCAAGAATCCGGACATTCGTCTAGCGAGGGCCACCCCTGAGCAGGCGGCGCACCGAGGCAGTCCGAACACTGGGAGTCATTCGCCCTCCTGATCGCCTGACAGGTAGCGCAAAAGTGGTTATGAGCCCCCCGCGAGCCGGCGTGGAAGACCACTTCCGGCAGATCTTGGTCGTGGTCCTGCTGGGCGTCTGACCGCTCCGGTTCATCGGAAGCATTGCCTCCATCCGTGGTCGTCTGGGTGATAGTTCCCATCACGCTCCCGAGGGATACATCCGACCCGGCCTCCTCCGTCGACAAACTCGACAGGGCAGACGACCCAGTGCGAACAATGGACTGTTCGAGGACTCTTTCCATAACAGAGTACTACCGAAGATATGGCGTTTCAACCAAAACGGGGCCTATACGCGCAAATTTTGCAGCTTTTTGTGATGGGGGCTCGGTCCGATGATCACGCAGATGAAGCCGGGATTCCGGGCCAAAGGGGCATCGATCGCCTCTCAGTGCGCAATAAATGCACCCGTCGTACACGAGCGCATTTTCTGCATCCCCCGACCTTGGCATAGCGACGCTGCCGCCGGGCGCCGATCCGCAATCGATTTAGACTCGGGCGTCTTTTGCTAGATCCGGCGGGATTGGCTCGTAACTTGTAAGACACCTATGATGCGCACCGTCGCGCCCGCCGCGGCACCGCAGCGAAATTTATCGTAGATGGATGGATCCCGGGATTAGCTGATGACCGAATCGAATATGTCGTGGCATTCAGAGAGCGTCGCCGACGTTCGAGCGAGCGTAGAATCGAGCAACGAGGGGCTGTCGCGCAGCGAGGCGGCCGAGCGCCACAGACGCTTTGGTGCCAACGAAATCGAGCCCGAGCCGCCGACCAGCCCGCTGGCGCTCTTGGCGCATCAATTCAAGAGCCCGCTGATCTACATCCTGCTGGTCGCCGGAGTGGTCACCCTCGTGATCGGCGAGTACGTCGACGCCGGGGTCATCGGCGCGGTGCTGTTCCTCAACGCGGTGATCGGCTTTACCCAGGAACGCCGCGCCGAGACCGCCGTGCGTGAGCTCAGCGAGTTGGTCTCTCCTCGGGCCAAGGTCATCCGCGACGGCCACGAGCACGAGGTCGACAGCCGCGTGCTCGTCCCGGGTGACGTGGTCCTGCTCGAGTCGGGCGCCCGCGTGCCCGCCGATGTTCGGCTGAGTTCGACGACGACACTGTCCATCGACGAGTCCCTGCTCACCGGCGAGTCGGTGCCCGTCGACAAACAGACCGCGCCGGTCGCCGAGGCCAGCCCGGTCGCCGATCGCAGCAATATGGCGCATACGGGCACGGTGGTCAGCCGCGGACGCGGACGCGGCTATGTGGTCGCCATCGGCGAGGACACCGAGCTCGGCTCGATCGCCGAGCGCCTGCGCGGCGAGGAGGCCGCCGAGACTCCCTTGCAGAAGCGCATGAACCGCTTCGCCACCATCGTCAGCATCGTCGCGGCGATCGCCGCCGTGGCCAGCTTCGGCATCGGCGTGCTGATGGGCCAAGGCGCCACCGAGATGTTCATGGTGGCCGTGGCCCTGGCGGTCTCGGCGGTGCCCGAGGGCCTGCCGGTGGCGCTGACGATCACCCTGGCGGTCGGCGTTCGCCGCATGGCGGCGCGAAACGCGATCATCCGCAATCTGCCCGCCGTCGAGACGCTGGGCAGCACCACGGTGATCGGCTCGGACAAGACCGGCACGCTCACCGAAAACCGCATGACCGTCGAGCGTATCTGGACGCCCGACGACGACGTCTATCTGGAGGCCGACGCGATCTCTTCGGTTGTCGAGGATGTCGTCGACAACGAATCGCTGCGACGCACGCTCTTTACCGGCGTGCTGGCCAATGAGGGCGAATTTTATCGCAGCGATGCCGGCGGCGAAGAGCATGGCGAGACCAGCGGCGATCCCACCGAGACCGCCCTGCTGGTGGC
>JBKGZI010000318.1:0-7340 GCA_046545675.1 Persicimonas sp. | reverse complement strand
CAGGAAGACTTATTGCCCAATTGGCCGGGCAATCGCAAATCGGGCGCGCTGGCCGCGAAGTCGAAGTGGCGAATCGAGGCCTTGCGGTATTCGCGCTCGGAGTCGGCGTCGGCGCGGGCGTCCTCGAGGTCGATCTGCTCGATGGCGCCCTCGACCAATTCGAGCGCCTGGCCGAAGTCGCCCGCTTCGGACGCCGCGACGGCCTGCTCGAGTTCCGGGGCGAAGCCGCTGCAATCGGTCTGGACGCCGAAGCCGTAGGACTTGTCGTGGACCTCTTTGAGGCGGGCTCGCGCATAGGCGATGAGGGCGCTTGCCGATTGGGACGGCGTGCGGCCGTCGGCGACCTGGTCTGCGCGCCCGACTGCCTTGGCGACCTCCCGGCCGGTGCGCAAGAGCGCTCGCCCGCCGGAGCTGCCTTCCTCGACCTGAGCTCGCCATCCGGCGACCAACTTCCTGATCTGGGCCAGCGCTCGTTGGGCCTCGGCCGGGATCTGGCCGGCTCGTTGGAGCTCCGTGAGCTCGGCCTCGAGTCGAGACGATAGCTGCCTTGCCTGCTCGTAGGCGCCCAGATCGGCCCGGACCTCCTCGTCCAAAAACGTCATGGCCTTGTGCATCGAGACCAGCCGGTCGCGCACCTCCAGCCAGCTCGCTTGCTCGGCGTCGATCTGGTCGCGGGCCATCTGGAGCGAGACATATTGGTCGGCGCTGAACTCGCGCAACGTCGCCGAGACGCCGGCGCCGTCGGCCCGGGCTTGGAGGTTGTGGACGAGGCGCTCGCACTCGGGGAGCAACTGCTCGGCCTGGCCGTGCGCGCGCTCGACCTGCTGCTCGATATCCGCAAATTCACCGAGCACCTGCTCGGCGCGCTCGACGAGTCGACTGAGGCCGTCGAGTCGCTCGCTGGCCAGTAGATAATGTTTTTTGGCGTGGTCTTTTTTGACCTCGCCGAGCTGCTTGGAGAGTCGGTGGAGACGGGAGTGGAATTTGCCCAATCGCTTGGACACGGCCTCGAAGGCCTCGGGGTTATGGTCGGGCGCCAGCCGCTTGAGGCCGTAACGCACCTCCATTAACCGGTCTTTGACGGCTTTGCCGCGTGCCCCGAGCTCCTCGATCATCTCGGGGACCTCGTCGCGAGCCTCCTTGGCGACGTCGAGCTGATGCTCGAGCCGCTCGAAGATCGCCTGCAGGTCCTCGAGGGCCTGGTCGGCTTCGTCTTCGCGAGCCTGGGCGACGAGCCCGAGGATGCGCTTTTCCTCGTGCTCCCCGGCGTCCAATTCGTGCTGCGGGTCGATGGAGAGCTTGTCGACGGCGACGCCGGCAAAGCGAAGCTGTCGCACCTTATGATCGACGGTCTCCCTGAGCTCCGTGAGCGGCCCCTGGATGCGCTGGATGACCCGATTCCCGGTCTCGGCGCGTTCACCGATCTCCTGGAGCTTATCCGCGACTTCTTCGAAGAGATCTGCGGCCGCCGCCGGACTCGATGAGGCCAGCCTGCGGGCCTGTTCGAAGCGACTCATTGCCTCTTGGAGCGGCTCATCGAGGTGGTCGGGGGGCAGTCCGAGCTCGCGGCGTATCGCCACGGCGCCGGTCGCCAAAGTGGCGGCCGCTCCTGCTCGGCCGGACTGCTCGTCGAGACGGTCGGCCACCTCGGAAGCCTCCTCCAGGGCGGCCCTCGCCTGCTGGCAGAAGACCTCCAGGTCGCCCAGCAACTGGTTGGCCGTGCCGGCATAGGATTCGCCCAGCGGCACCGCGAGGCGCTGGTTCGGATCGATCTGACCGGCCGCGAAGTCCACCTCGGTCTGACGCAACAGGCGCAGCGCCGTCTCGACCCGCCGGACGTCGAGCGGGTGGGATTTTTTGCGCAGCCTCGTCGCCTCCTCGAGCAGCTCGCACCCCCGGGCATGGAGCAGGGATATGCGGTTGGCGGCATCCGCCACGCGACCGTCGAGCTCGGAGAGTTGGTCGTCTGCGGGCGTGCGGTGGCCAGCAAAAAAGGTGGGATATCGGACTTCGAGCCCGTGCAGCCGTCCGGCGGCCTCGTCGAGGCGTCGCTGCCACTCGTCGAGGTCGGCTTCGAGCAAGCCCAGGGCGCGGCGTCGCCGCGATCGGCGCGCGGCGACAAACCAGATGAGCAGCGCGCCAGCAAGGACGGCTGCCAGCGTGGGGAGCACGGTCCTCAAATAGAAGTAGTGGACGTCAGCTCGGCCGAGATGCATCTCGGCGTCGCGCTGGCAATCGCGCACCTGCCACGGTTTGCCCTCGTAGTCCTGACGGATCTGGGAGGCCTTCTCGCGGCACTCCGACAGCTTGCTCAGAGCAGCCTGAGGCTGCTCCCAGTCGGCGTCCGGTCGCCCCTCGATGGTGGCCTCGAGCGCGGCCAGATCTTCGGTGACCTCGTCGAGCCGCGCCATATCCGCATCGAATATGTCCAGCTCGGAGGGCACCTCTTCGAGGATCTCGTCGACCTCGTCGGCCAGACGCACCGACTCGGTGGGCGAGTCCTCGAGGCCGGCGTTGGCGTCCTCGAGCTTGGTCTGCGCCGCCGCCAGGCTCGCGCGTAGTTCTTTGCCGAACGGGTGCTCGTCGTCGAAGCGCTCTTCGACGCGCTCTTGCAGCCCGCCGAGCCTCTCCTCGAGCGACGGCAGCCGCTGTTGGAGCAGGGCGACTTGCTTGGCGTTTTCCTGCTCGAGGCTGGCCAGCCGGTGGTCGACCGCCGTCGCCAGCGAGCATAGCGCGTCGCTATAATTGCGCCGGCGCAGGTGTTTGTTGAAGTGCGAGGCCTCGATGGTCTCCTCGATGACCTCACCTCGGAAGCCCAACCGCTCCCACTCCTCGCCGGGGTGGATGCCCACCGACCGGTTGCGCACCCCGAGAGCGATCAGGATATGGCGATCGGCGTCGAGCGTGCCGTCCTCGAGCCACGCTTCGGCGAGCGCGGCGGCGAAGGGCTGGGCGTCGTTTTCTTTGCGTGAGCGGCTGCCGGTCTCGGAGGTCACGTCGACCATCGCGGCGAAATACTTCGCGCCCACCCGCGAGTCCATTCGGCGGTAACAGGTGCGCAGATCGTTGTAGCGCGGGCCGTCGAAACGCTTCTTGATCGCTACGCGCTCCCTCGGCTCGAGCGTCGGGAAGCGATCCCAATCGGCCGCGGCGCCCCAGGCAGGGGCGAGCAGGAGGACACAAAAGGCTAATACGCCGACGAGCAGAGAGCGGCAACCGACCATGGTGGTCTCCAGGGTATATCGAGGTTTGTCTAGCCCTCTTTATACTCCAAGACCGCCCGTCAGCGCCAACGCCACAGACGTAGCCTCCCGACGACATTGGCGCACATCGTCAACTCTGGCGCCCCTCGATGGCCAGCAGCAGGATGACCGCGGCGATGCCCATGCGGCGGTCGAAGGCTCCGGTGTCGTCCAGCGAGAAATCGATGTCGTATTTGGCGACAAACGGGTTAAAGTGCTGCTTGAAGACGGCGACTTGCTGCCCGCCGATGGTGACGTTGAAGGTCTGCGGGATCAGGTTGTTCAGGAACCGGCGCAGCATGGCCGCCATCATCGAGTCCTCCTCGATGATGCCGATTTGATTGTCGTCGGTGTCGAAAATGAGCCACTTGTCGCGCAAAATGCTCTTGAGGCCCTCGCGCTTGAAGGAGCCCAGGTGCTCGCCTTCGGGGGTGTGGATGTCGTAGGTGCCCGAGAAGTCCATGATGCTGCGCGCCTGGATCTTGAGCATCGGCGTGCTCATCGTCTCGTCGGCGTAGACGGTGATCGCCTCTTTGAGCTTGAAGGCTTTTTGCTTGATGAAAAAGCGCAGCTCGCCGCCGGGCCCGTAGATGTGGAATTTCTGGCCCAGAAACGAGAACACCTTCTTGCGGGCCAAGAATTGGTCGCCCGAAAAGCGGGTCATCGCGGTGGACTGATTCGAGGCTTCTTCGACGGGGGGTTGTTCGGTCACGGGTGCAGACATGGGGCTCTCCATGGGAGCGAGTACACAATGAACGCGGGCCGGCGTCCGATGCGTCGGCGCAGCGTAGTTCGAATGAAATTCTTCCAATGTCTACACGCTAACACGGCTGCGGCGGTATCGTCAGCCCGAAAGTGAGCCCAAATGAGCTGCGGGCGAGCGGTGAGCTCGTCGGCTCGAGACTACTTAGCCTCCACTGGTGCGCATGAGCAGCATGGGCAACAGACGGGCTGCTTTGGAGTGGTCGGGGCTGATCTCGAGGAGGCGCTGGTAGTAGTCCAGCGCACTTTCGTAGGATTTGCGCCGCAAAGCGGCATCGCCGAGCGCCTCGAGTTTCGCGGCCGTTTGTCGACGGGCGGTGGGCACCACCACCGTGCGCCTATAGTTGCTGCGACGCTCGGGCTCGCACAATATCGCGTAGATCTTTTTGAGGCGGGCGCGGATCTTCTTCAGGCGCTTGCGATCTGCGGGCTCCATGCCCAGCGGCTGGCTGAGCAGATTGAATTGCTTGTCGAGCTCCTTGTAGCGTCGGTCGATCTCGGCGTCGTAGGCTGTCCAATGGAGGCCGAAGACGTCGAAGTGATTGTCACGATCGAGGCGCGCCGCCATGGCATCGATGCGAGCGATCGCGGCTTGTAGGTCGTTGGACTTGCCCGACGGTGAACTGCTCGACGACGAACTGCTCGACGACGAACTGCTCGACACGGTGTAGCTCGACGAACCAACCACCCCGAGTCCCGGCGTTCTGACCTCCAAGAGCCCCACCGCCTCGAGCCCGGCAAGAATAGCGAGAGTGTCGTTTCGTGGCAGCGGCGAGTCCCGCATCACGATGTCGAGGGCGCGAGGCTTTTCGAGCACACGTTCAACCAACGGGCGCTCGTGCAGCTCGAGGCCGAGATCGTTGATCCCGACGGTCAGGCTGGAGTTGCGCGACAAATGCATGTCCTGCAGCCGCTCGATCAGGTGATCGCGCGGCGCTTGATACGTGCCGCTGTGGGCAGCGCGTACGTGGCGGAATATCACCCCCGCCAGAGGCACCGAGGTGATTTGAAGCTCCGTCGGCAATGCGTCTAGCTGATAATAGTCGGCCGTCTCGAGCTTGGCGTCCAATACCTTGCTCATCAGGCGGGCATTGACGGTGCGCACCCCCGCGAGCACGTCGCGTTTGGAGACGATCTCCGGTGTCTTCAACAGCGCTCGAGCTTGAATGATGCCCTCGCTGCGTGCGTGCCGGCGAATCCGGATGGCCTGGTCGGTATTTAGGCAGCCTTTGCGGTGCAGAAAAGCCAAGAGGCTTCGTTTCTCAGAATAGGGCAAAAGCTGTACGTGGTGAATTCGGCCGTTTTGCAGCACCAGCTTCGCCTCGCGCTTGCCCGCGCGCACCTCGAGCAGCGAGGGGCCGCTGAGCCGGGCCACCTGACTCCATATCTGGGGGATCGGTGTATCGTCGACCTTCCAGCTATGCGCGGGGCCAGCATCCGCCGGGCGTAGCTGATTCAACAGGGTGAGGATCGGCGCGTCTGAGGCGTTTTGTGAAGCCGGTCGGTCCGTCTGTTTATCCTGCTCGGGTTCAGTGCGCCGCGCCTTGCTCTTGCTTCGCGTGGGTTTCCGGGTCGCGGCCGGCGCTCGGCTCGATGTCGCTGAGGACGGAGAATGCTTTCGGGTCGAGCGCCTCTTCAGCAGGGCGGCATCGGGAAGTTTGCGTTTTGCTATTTCGTCTTCATCC
The DNA here is from genome assembly GCA_046545675.1 of Persicimonas sp. GTDB lineage: Bacteria > Myxococcota_A > Bradymonadia > Bradymonadales > Bradymonadaceae > CAYLTX01. Next base: position 1,651 of record JBKGZI010000318.1, on the reverse strand, counting down.
AGGTCGACCTGAATGGTCGGCGGATCTCGACGCGCTTCGCTGGTAGGTGTCTCGTCGGCCAGGATGTCGGTATTCGGCTGGAGCAGAACCGTGGAGTTATCACTCAGGCTGCCGGTATGCTGGTCCGGCTCATCGGAGTCGACGGGAGGCTCACCTCGCAGGGTATTGGAATATTCGTCGAGCACCTCCGAGATGCTGCTCTCTTCGAGTCCCGCTGCGTGTCGGCCGATGAGCCCGGCCAATTCGCACTTGAATTCGCGCAGCTTCCGATCATCACCGTCAGCCATATACACCACCTGATAAGGTCATGGTCTCGCCGAGCACCGCTCACGCCAAAGGGACGTTTGCCGTATTGGCTTACCGTCGCCAAATACGACCCGTGCCTGCGAAGCCATGACGCCGGGGGTCATTTGATATTTTTGCAATGTCGGTATGCCGACCTCTACAGAATAAGGGCTCGGCGCACCGACGGCAAGCCGACGGCTTTGGCCGAGCGTGCTCGGTTTCGGTGGCACCACTGGAGCGCCGTCCGTGGCGTCGGGGGCGTCATATTCGGTGGCACCACTGGAGCGACGCCGTCCCTGGCGTCGGGGGCGTCATGCGACGCTGGCCTCGAAGGCACGGAGGCCTTCGCTCCGGTTGGCCGGCCACCGAACTGGATCACACATGTTTGGGCCGAGTCTCACTCGTCGCCGTTGAGCGTACGGCGTACGCTGCTGGGATTTCGATGCCTTTGGACATAGACTACGAGAAGAAATAAGAGAGGGACCAACTATGAGTGACGATAACGGATCGAAGGGCGCAGACGGGACCGGTTGGCCGAACTGGCTCAAGTGGGGGCTCGGTGCGGCCGCGGTGGTCGCCGCGGTGACCGTGCTGGTTTATCTGTCCGGATTTATCTTCAAGTGGGCGCTTATTTTGCTCGCGCTCTACGTCTTATTTGTGGCCGGCCGGAAGCTGCTGAGCGGCTCGTCCACCGAAGAGGCTGAGGAGCCCAAGTTGCTGACCGGCGAGAGCGAGCAGCCCGACCCACTGCTCGAATTGGAGCAGGAGCAGGAGCTCGAGGCGTTCAAGGCGCGCCTCGAGGCCGACGATCGCTCGGAGTAGGCCGCGACTCTCGATACGCCCGCAGGGGACCAGCGAAGGGATTGAGTCGATGTTGGGCGGACACTTGGGGTTTGGGCGCCTACAGGTGTATGCTTGTATCAGAACGAATGCATAGCGAATGAGGCGTAAGGTCAACTCTGTTGGCCGTGACTCGCCAAGATCGAGTTGAGACGGGACGAATATGGAAGTGATCGCCATTGCTGCTGGAGTCGTCGCTCTGGTGTTAGTTGCAGCCGTTGTGCTCCGTCGCGGTGACAACGCTCCATCGGATGCTCAGCCGGCTCGAAAACCCACTCCCCGCGATACGAACCGCAAAGAAAGAGAAGAAGAAGCCGCGGCCGAAGAGGAAGAAGCGGCCGAAGAGGAAGAAGAGGCCGAAGAGGCCGAAGAGGAAGAAAAGGCCGAAGAGGTCGAAGAAGAAACGGCCGAAGCGGCCGAAGAGGCCGAAGAGGAAGAAAAGGCCGAAGAGGCCGAAGAGGCCGAAGAGGCCGAAGAGGCCGAAGAGGCCGAAGAAGAAAAGGCCGAAGAGGAAACGGCCGAACAG
>JBKGZI010000317.1:0-7357 GCA_046545675.1 Persicimonas sp. | reverse complement strand
CGCTGCGCCTGACCACGTGGTGCGAGCTCGGCGAGGGGGTCATCGGGGTGGCCGGCGAAGCCGGCATGCAGCCGATCCTGATCCCGCTCAGAGAAGACGTCGACGTCCAGGCCGGCCAGCCGGTGCGTATCCACGTCCGCTACCGGCTCGGCGAGGGGCTCGAGGGGGCTAAATTCTCGGCCAAAGCCCTGCCCAAAACCGAAGAGACCGAGTGGGAGCATACCGACCATCCGGTGACCCACCGATTCCAGGAGCGCGTCGCCGAGATGCTCGACCAGCTCGACCGCCAGGGCCGAGGCAGCGACCTCGACCGGGTGGTCAGCTACACCATCGAGCCCCACGGCGACGTCTCCAGGCTGACGGCGATGTTCTGGACCATCGACGAGAATTACCGAAAGCCGCTTCGAGATATGATCGACGGCTTTCGCCGGCAGGCGTCCTCGCAGCTCAGCGCCACGCCCTCCGACGAGGTGGTCTACGACTTGATGTACGAGGTCTACAAGAGCAAGCGGAAGGAAGCGTAGGCGCCGGTGAGCGAGGCGCCTTCGTGACAGTAATCGAGTTCAGGAGGTGTGTTGGAGAAGTGCGTCGAGCTTCTTCGTCAGCGCGTCGGGTGAGAACGGCTTGGCCATATATGCGTCGAAGCCTTCGGACAAAAATCGTTGCTGATCGCCCGGCAGCGCATGTCCGGTCATCGCGATGACCGGCGGAGAGGCATCACCTTTCATCGACCGCAGCTCTTTGAGGGCCTGAACGCCATCGAGCTTCGGGAGGCTGATATCCATCAGGATCGCCGCGTAGCGGTTTTTTTCGACAAGCTCCAGGGCGTCTTCGGCCGTATGCGCGATATGCGCGGTGCGAGGAGATAAGAAAGACGCGATCAGGTCACATATCGTCGTGTTATCGTCGACGATCAGGACGGGAAGCTCGACCTCAACCCCGGAGGGGGTCGATGGGGGAGGCGCGTCCAACTCACCACCGTCTCCGTCCTCGCCGTCGTTGTAGATGACAGGTAGAGACACCCGGAAGCAGCTTCCAACGCCTCGTTCACTGCTCACCTCGATATCGCCGCCCAATATCTCGACGAGCTCTTTGACCACCGCGAGGCCGAGGCCGCTGCCCTCGTATTTGCGCGACAATCCCATGGATGCCTGTTTGAAAGGCTCGAAGAGATTGGCGAGCATCGACTCGGATATGCCAATTCCGGTGTCCCGTACTTCGATGCGGGCGCGCTGTTCATCTTGTCGAACGCTCACGCTGACTTCACCGTCGTCGGTAAACTTGATGGCGTTGTCGACCAAATTGGTGACGATACGGCGAATGGCCGTGGCGTCGAGACAGATGTGTTCGTGGGTGGTCTCGGCCGCGTTGAAGTGAACGGGCACATTCTTTTGTGCGGCGAGTGGTTCCAACTCATCGACGACGTGGGAGACCTCGGCAGCCAAGTCGATAGGCCGAGGCTCGAGGGCCAGCGTTTTGCTCTCGATTTTGGCCAGTGTCAGCACCGAATCGATGGTCTCGCCGAGGCGTTGGCTCGAGCGAACCAGTCGGGCGATATCTTCGTGATGGATATCGTCGAGTTGTCGGCGGAGTAACTCGGCCTGGAGGATGATGCTGGTCAGCGGCGTGCGGATCTCGTGGCTCATATTGGCGAGCATGCTCGATTTGAGCTGCTCCATTTCCTCGGCCTTGCGCTTGGCGACGACGAGGCTTCGTTCGTAGCGCTCCCGGGCTTTCTCGGCGTCTTTTCGTGGTTGGATATCCCGAAAATAAATGGACAGACCGTCCTCGAAGGGAAAGGCGCTGACCTCCAGCCATCGATCGGTGACGACCGAGACGGTCTCGAATGTGGTGCGCTCGCGGTGACGCAGGGCCCTGTCGAGGGCGTCGCGGAGATCGGCGGCCTCGTCGGCGGGGAAGACATCCCACAGGCATTTGTCGATCAAGTCGTCGCGAGAGATCGACCAATAGGAGGCGGCTTTCTCATTGATGTAGGTGACCTTCCAATCGGCGTCGACGGCCAGAAACGGGTCTCCGATGCTGTCGAGCAGCCGGAGGGTTTGCTGGCGGGCGATCTTCGCCTGAGCGTGTTGGGCCTCTTCCCGGGCGAGTTGGAGCTGGGCTTCTTCGGCACGTTTGCGCTCGGTGACGTCGCGCACCACGGCCAGCACGCCGATGATTTCGCCGTCGGCATTTTTGAACGGGCCGTAGGTGGTGCGTATCCAAATCGGCTCGTCTCGGCGGGAGAACTTCCACTTGCGATCCGTCGACTCGACGGTCTCTCCGTCGAGGGCCCGTCGGACCGCTTCTTGCCATCGCTCGCGAAGCAAATGCGGAAACACCTCGGTGACTTTGCGGCCGACGAGCTCATCCGATGAAAACCCCGAGGCGCGCTCGAAGAACGGGCTGACGAACGCATATCGCAGCTGCCGATCATAGACGGCCACACCTTCGTTGATGGCGTCGACGATCGTGGCGGTGAAATTTGCGCTGTCGCAATCAATAATGTCGCGGCTCATCGAGCGGATCTCCCGGCGGCTGCATTGCTAGTGGTCGGACAGGATGCGATGCTCCTCGCCATACTCGGAGTCCATCGCAAGTAGCGGTTGAATATATGCCACCTAGTCAACGTCTGCCCCGCATACGGACCGAGCACGCTCTGAAATTGTAGCGCCAACTCGTCCGGCATATAAATGTGATTATTTGACCTGGGGTCATTTCTGCCCCGTGATTTCTCTGCACCCGGAATCCATCCATGCCACGGTTTTTCGATAGTGAGTCCTACCGCCGTATCTGCCTCTTTTTGGTCCTCGCGTTCATCTCGTTGGGCCTGCAGGCCTGCGTGATTCCGCTGACCAATGCCGCCCTGAAGTCCATGTCCGGTGATGAACCGGCCGAGGAGACAGCATCGGAACCTGCCCAGGAGACGACCTCATCTGGCAGCACGGCGGAGGCGAGCCCGCAACGAGAGTGCAAGCTCAACTCCGACGGCACGCAAACCTGTGGGTATCATTGTATGATGGGATCGAACGGTACTTTCAACTGTGCGTCCACCCCGGAGGGAAGCTGCAGTATGTCCGCAGGCGGCGATATTAGCTGCTCGGATCCGGGCCAAGCCAGCGCTGGTTCAACTCAGACGAACGGGGCTTCCGACTCCGGGGGCTCATCGAGCGGCGGCGCCGAAACCTCAGCCCGCTGCTGTATCAACGGCGCCTACTATAGCTGCCCCAGCGCGGTTGACGCGAAGATTTGTATTGGCGAGCCCATGCAGTTGATGTCTTGTCTGGACAATTGCGGCATGGATAGTAGCTGCGAGGATGGGTGCCTGCGCGAGCACGGCCCGGAGCCCCAAGAGTCCGAATGCACTCGTGAGCCCTCGCGAGACAACGAGTGCGAGCAGGACTAGGTCAGCCGCAAAGTGACGTTGTACACATAAGCCAACGAATGGATTCGAACCATCGACCTGCTCATTACGAGTGAGCTGCTCTACCGGGCTGAGCTACGTTGGCATTCCCTGAATCGGGAAGCGGTTTATAGGCAAGGCGTGTGAGCCTGTCAAGATACACAAACCAAAGACGCGTGGGATAATTCCACCCGGAGAATTTGCGTTTTAGGTGCGCTTGCTCGATGGTAGAGGGCGACGGAGTCGAGCGGCGTGGGTCGCGCCACCGGATGCATTAAGATGCATTAAATGGGAGCAGGATGATGTCGAATGAATGGGTAGGTCGGCGGGGTGTCAGTACGTTTGTCGCTCCGATCGCGGTAATCATCATGGGGCTTCTTCTCGCCACGAACGCCGTGGCGCAAGAACCACTGGAGTTCGACACCCAGACCTTCCGTCCGGCGGCCGGGCCATATTCGATCTTTACGGTCGAGACCTCCGGCGTCCTCGGACACCTCGAGCCCACCGGCGGCTTCGTGCTCAATTACGCCAGCGAGCCGCTGGTCTTCGAGCCCGATGACGGCTCGGAGACGGTCGCCATCGTCGACCAGCAATTGGCGATGCACGTCATGTTGGGACTCGGCGTGCTCGACATCCTGCAGGTCGACGTGGGCATGCCGGTATACTTCGTCAACGACGGCGACGAGGCCAGCGACGTCGAAAACGGCGTCATCGGCGACCTGGTGGTCGACTCCAAATTGGAGATCTTGCCGCGCGACCGCTTCGGAGTGGGGCTGGCTGGTGGCTTGGAGCTCGCCTTGCCCACCGGGCGTTCCGAGGCGTTGGTCGGCAACCCCGGGGTGCAGGTCGCGCCGGGCGTCATCGCCGACTACCGTATCGAAAACGTGACGCTGGCGGCCAACCTGGGCATGCGCATCCGCGAAGACGTCGCCGTTCGAAACGTCGACCTCGGCGAGCGTGTGGAGTGGGGCCTGGGCGCCGAAGCGGATTTCTTGAACGGGCTGTTGCGCCTCGGCGGCGAGCTCTACGGCCGCTCCGAGTTCGACGACCCCTTCGACGGCGACCAGACTCCGGTCGAAGGCATCTTGGGCGCCAAGGTCGTCTCGGATACCGGCTTTTCGGTGTCTGCCGGCGCCGGCGGCGGCCTGGTCGGCGGTGTGGGCGCGCCCGAATTCCGCGCTTTCATCGGCCTTCGCTACGCCATGATGGATCTCGACGCCGACGACGACGGCATCGTCGATTACCAGGACGAATGTCCCAACGAGCCCGAAGATCTCGACGGCTTCCAGGACATGGACGGCTGCCCCGATCCGGACAACGATGGAGACGGCGTCCCCGACGAGGAGGACCGCTGTCCGATGGAGCCCGGTGATCCCGACAATGACGGCTGCCCCACCGACGAGCCATCGGAGCCGGCCGAGCCCGGTGAGGGAGAGCCCGTCGACGAGGAGACAAGTGAGGAGGAGACAGGTGAGGAGGAGACAGGTGAGGATGAGCCGGTCGCAGACGGCGCCGACACCGACGGCGACGGCATCCCCAATTCCGACGACCTATGCCCCGAGACGCCCGAAGATCTCGACGGCTTCGAGGACGACGACGGCTGCCCCGACACCGACAATGACCGCGACGGCATCCCCGACGTCGAAGACGAGTGTCCCGACAAGCCGGGCCTGGAGGAAGACGACGGCTGCCCGCCCGAAGAGGAGAAGGCCACCCGCACCGACGAGCGCATCGAGATCACCGAGCGCGTCTTCTTCGAGAGCGACAAGGCGGTCATCAAGCCCGAGTCACACGAGCTGCTCGAGCAGGTCGGCCTGGTGCTGCGCACCAACCCGGATATCGACACCGTCGAGATCGGCGGCCACACCGACAACCAGGGCGGCGGCGAGTATAACGAGCGCCTCTCGGAGGCTCGCGCCCGCGCGGTCAAAGCCTTCTTGGTCAAAGAGTCGGACATCGACGAGGCGCGCCTGGTCGCCAAGGGCTACGGCTCGAGTGAGCCGATCGCCGAGGGTGATAGCGACGAGTCGCGCAGTCAGAACCGGCGTGTGGAGTTCAATATCCTCGAGCAGGATGACGAGGAATAGGTGCCTGCGCTTCTAGCGCTGGGAGCCGAGGGCATCCCCCGCTCCGCAAGGGCTCCAACCCAATCATTCTCGCATCATCTCCAAAAACGCCCGGGTCGCCGGGCTCTGGGTGCGGTCTTTGCGGTAGATGGCCGCCAGCCGGCGGCGGATGGGTTGTTCGACGCAGCGAAGCCCCTCGGTGGGGCCGGAGAGCGCGAATTGGCTGACGAAGCCGGCGCCGATGCCCTGGGCGACCATCTGCTTGATGGACTCGATGGCGCGAAGCTCCATGACGATGTCGACGCCGATCTGGGCCTCGTCGATGCGTCGGTCGATGATGCCGCGCACCGCGGAGCCGGCCTCGAAGAGCACCAGAGGCAGGCCGTCGAGCTCGGTCCACTCGAAGCTCTTCTGGGCGTTTAAGGGGTGGTCGGGCGGTACGATCAGCCGCAGCTCGTCCTCGACCCACGGCTCGACCTCGAGCTTGGAGACCGCCGCGCTATTCTCCGCAGCCGGCTTGACCGGCAGCGTCACGATCCCCAGATCCAACTCGCCGCTGAGCACGTCCTCGATCGACTGCTGGCTGGACTGCTCGCGCACGAAGAATCGAATGCCCGGCTTTTGGGCGTGGAAGGGCCCCAAGATCTGCGGCAGCAGATAGGTCGTCGCCGTCGCGCCCCCGCCGACGGCCAGCGCCCCGCGCTGCAGGCCGATGAGCTGGTCGAGCGCGATGCGGCCATCCTCGAGCCGCGACAGGGCCTCCTCCACATAGCCCCGAAAGGTCTCGCCCGCCTCGGTCAGCACCATGCCGGTGGGCGTGCGGTCGAAGAGCTTCTGGCCGAGCTCGTCCTCGAGCCGCGCCAACTGCGCACTGACCGCCGGCTGCGTCAGATGCAACTGTTTGGCCGCCCGCGTCATATGCCCCTCACGCGCAATCGCCAAGAATGTCTCCAACTGACTCAGATCCATAACAACCTCCGCTTTCCCTGGACCCCTGGACCCCCGGACCCCTGAACCCCTGCAGTACCACCTGGACCCCTGGACCCCCGGACCCCTGCCACCTTCGATGATAAGCGCAGCTTATCATCGAAATAACATCAATCAATTTACATTATGCCTGCTGCGTCCCTATAGTTCCACACGCTACGACATAATGACCCCTGACAACCGAGGACATCATGACTGACCAGAAGAATCCGTGGGACGCAAAGACCACCGTCGAATCCGACAAGGGTGACTTCACCGCCTATGACCTAAAGGCGCTCGAGAGGGCCGGCCTGGGCAAGATCGACGGGCTTCCGTATTCGATCAAGGTGCTGCTGGAGTCATGCCTTCGCAACTTCGACGGCGAGCTGGTCACCGAGGAGCACGTCGAGGCGCTGGCTGCCTATAACGCCGAGGACGTCGGCGAGCAGGAAGTGCCGTTTAATCCCGGCCGGGTGGTCCTGCAGGACTTCACCGGCGTGCCGGCGGTGGTCGACCTGGCCGCCTGCCGAAGTGCGATGGATCGTTGGGGCAAGGACGTCTCCACGGTCAACCCCTGGAGCCGCGTCGACCTGGTCATCGACCACTCGGTGCAGGTCGACGAATTCGGCAACGCCAACGCCATCGCGGTCAACAGCGAGAAGGAGTTCGAGCGCAATCAGGAGCGCTATGAATTCTTGAAGTGGGGCAAGCAGGCGTTCTCGAACTTCTCGGTCGTCCCGCCCGAGACAGGCATCGTCCACCAGGTCAACCTGGAGTACCTGGCCAGCGGCGTGCTCACCGAAGAGCGCGACGGCGAGCAGGTGGCTTATCCCGACTCGTTGGTGGGCACCGACTCGCACACCACCATGATCAACGGCCTGGGCGTGACCGGCTGGGGTGTGGGCGGCATCGAGGCCGAGGC
>JBKGZI010000316.1:0-7423 GCA_046545675.1 Persicimonas sp. | reverse complement strand
TGCAAAAGCGGGGAGGGCATCTTCTGCCAACCTACAGGCGATGAACACACCCCGCAGGCACTTTCGCGTCGGATGAACGCCCGGCTCTGTATCATCGCAGCGGTGTATGATAATTCTGTGGCAAAATTGCCTCGTACACCGTCGCCTCGTTTGGGGCGCGATGATACTCATAAGGAGACGCTGATCATGGATTATACCACCTCGAAGCCCAGCTCGTTTTCGCGCCGATTGACCCTGTTGCTCGCCGCCGTCGTGGCGCTGGCCGCGACGGCCGGCTGCTCGAACCCCGAGGAGAAGGCGCTCGAAAATATCACCAAGAAGGTCGAAGAATGTCGCCAATCCGAGCCCGAAGGGATGTTTTATACCTTCGAGTTGCGCGGCAGCGACGACACCGAGCGGGTCTTCAAGCCCGCCTGCGACATGGAGATCGAGAAGTTCGAGTTGAGCAGTGACGTCAGCGCGCAGGCCTATACCGGGCCGGTCCGATGGGGCACCCGCATCAGCAAAGAGACCGATGTGTGGACGCTCTTTGTCGCCGAGTGGCCCGCCCTGGAGCGCGCCCTCAACGCCATCGAGGGCGACGAGGTCGACGTCGACTCGCGCCGCTACGCCGAGAGTCACTTCGCACAGGCCCAGGAGCAGATGCCCGACAACGCCTGGATTCGTCTGCGGCGCCTCGAGAACCTGCTCGACCTTCGTACCGACACCCGAAAGAAAGACGATAAAAACCCGCCGCATATCGGCGACAAGGCCGAAAAGCAGCTCGAAGAGACGGTGGCCTGGGCCGAGGACAACGACAACCCCGACGCCAAAGCCCAAGCTCAATACCTGGCCGTCGACCACGTGCGCACCTATGTCGACAAGATCGATCGCATCCTGAGCGCCGACGGCTCCAGCGACGAGTGGCTCATCAAGGCCGCCGAGGCCGCCGAGAAGGAAGGCGACAAAGAGGGCGCCGAAGAGTACCGCGACGAGCTCGAAGAGACGCGCAAAAAGCGCGACGAGACCCAAGAACTCTTCACCGAGCGCCGCGAGCAGACGGTGGCGCAGCTATGCGAGCAGCTCGACGAGCTCTCGCTGGACGGAGTCTCAGACGACGCGATCAAGACACAGATAGAAACGGCCAAAGGGTCGGTCGACTGTTCCGACTCGGCCGACAAGGTCGCCGAAGGCGAGTAAACTGCAGCAAAGAGGCCACAACGTGCCACGCAATCAGCATATCACCAGCCTGGGCTTTCGCCTGGAGAATACCGGCGACGTCGCGCGCGTGCGGCCCTTGCTGCGCGCCAGCGGCCTGACGGCCATCGATGAAGCCGACGACACCGGTCCATGGGAGGCGTCGACCTACCTGGTCGCCGCCACCACCGCCGGCGGGACCGCCGCGTGCGCCGGTTGGACGCGCCACGATGAGTATGTGCTGCTGCATTCTCTGGCGGTCGCCCCGCCCTCTCGAGGCAGCGGTGTCGGCGCCTCGATACTGGCCACCGTACTCGGCGAGATCATGGACTCCGATCCGGTGCGCGAGGCCTACCTGACCACGCGCGTGGCGACTCATTTCTTCGCCAGCTTCTCCTTCGAAAAACTCGCTGCCCCCGAGCTGCCCGAACCTGTCGCCGAGCACCCGATCTTCGCCCAGGCGGGCGCCGACTCTCAGCCGATGGTGCGCCGCTACAAGCCCAATAAGCGTGGCCTCGATCAATGCGCGTTTCGGCTGATCCACAACACCACCACCGACGCGACGTTGCCGGCGGGGAGTGTATTTCTCTTCCGTCAGGCCGGCTCGACCCTCGAGGCCAGCTACCGCGGCACGCCGGTCAGACGCGGCCACCTGGTCGGCTCGGTCCAGAGTCACGAGCTCAATTTCCTATGGCATCACGTCCTCGATGACGGCAGCTTGGCCAACGGAGATGGCAGCATCTTCGTCGACGAGCTCGACGACGGACGCAGAGAACTGCGCGAGAAGATCGGCGGTCGTAACCCCGGCGAGTTGTTGTTGCGGGAAGTGTGAGCACACGCGCGGCGCGAGCGTGCTCAACGATTCAAAAAGCCCTGCAGGATGCGCACGAATTCATCTGGTGAATCCTCCATCGGGCAGTGGCCCACCCCCTCGATCACCTCGAGCTGGGCGTCGTCGATCATCGAATGAAGAATATGGCCGGACTCGAGCCTGAGCAGATGATCTTTGTCTCCCCAGACGATCAACGTCGGCCACTCGATCTGGTGGGCGCCGACGAGCCGGTCGGGATCTCGGACCAGATCGATCCCTATATCCATCATAAAGCGCAGGCGGTCGAGCTGGCGGAAAGGCTTGACGTAGGCATCGATCTCCATGCTCGTCATGCGGCTCTTTCGCCATTGGATCGGCTCATAGGCGCGCACCCCCAGCGAACTGGCGCCCAGCCGGGCCAATCGCAGCGGCAGGCGACCGACCACGTGATGCAGCCAGGAGGGCACCCCGATGCGGATCCCCGGGCTGACCAGCGTCAGCGAATCGAGCCGCTCGAATGCCCGGGCTCTGCGCCCGGCCATATAGCCGACCAGCGCTCCCAGTGAATGGCCGACCAGGTGGAGGCGGTCGGCGTCGACCAACTCCAGCAGAGCCGCAAGCCAGTCGACGAGTCCGTCGACCCGGGGGGCGAGCGAATCCGAGCGGAATGTGAGGTCTCGGCCGTGAGCGGGCAGATCGGGGATGACCAGCCGATAGCGCGACGCCAGCCTGGGCACGATCTTTCGATAGGCCATCGAATGGGCCATCAGCCCGTGCAGAAGCACCAGCGTCTCGTCATTTTTCCAGCCCGCCTCCAGCCAGTGAAAGGACTCCTTAAAAAACGGGGAGGTCCGATACACCGATCGGATCGGAAATGGTCGGGGTGCTGATGAGTAGGTAAGAAACACGGGTTACTGCATCCGCGCTCGAGACAGGGGCTGACCGCAGCGACTGGCCGGTTCAGGCGCAGTCGGCGCGTGACGCCTTATGATTTAACAAGTCGAAGAGTGAACTTTCAAGATGGTTTTGTAAAGAAAAAGCAGATAGTCCGGCTCGCGCCACGATTGAATCATCTTCAAATTGGACCCGACGGCCTCAATGCTCTATCATCGGCCTAAATGCTGCACCAATGAGGGCGCTCCGCACAAACTTGACGGGCCATAGGCCCCTTGTTAGACCTTGCAAGTCTCAAAAGGACGCGTCTATTTGTTGTTATTGATAGCTTGATGTCCGGTGCGGCATCATCTGCGGCCGGAGGTATATGTATGATGCCCAAGATGCAACGCATATTGGCGGTTAGCCTGCTGTTTGTCGTGACGTTGAGCGCTGTCCCGGCTGAGGCCGCTGACAACGATCTCGTCTTATCGCGCTTTGGTCAGTGTGTAACCGAAGTTCCTGACGAGAGCCCCTGCCAGAGTGTCGACAAGGACACCGAAGGGTTTCGCAGCCTCGCCCGCGACGTCGGACAGATCTTCGCCCCCCGGTTTCTCAACCCCGCCGAGACCCTCGGTGAGGCCGGCTTTGCGGTCAACCTGATGACCAGCCTGTCGTTCATCCCCAACGACGAAGATTATTGGCAGACCGCCATCGAGGACGAAGCGCCCGGCGACGCAATGTTCACCGCACATCTTCAGGTCCGAAAGGGCTTGCCCTTCTCGTTCGAGATCTCCGGCGATATGGCTTATCTATACGCCAGTGAGATGTTCGCGCTGGGCAGTCACCTGAAGTGGGCGCTCAACGAGGGCTTTTATTATTTCCCGGACATCGCCGTTCGCGGCTCGGTCAACACGATCATGGGCGCCGAGGAGCTCAACCTAATCAACGCCGGCTGGGATATCTCGATGTCCAAGGCATTTAATATCTCGGGTGTGTTGTCGCTGGCCCCTTATGCCGGCTATCAGCAACTGCATGTGATCGCCTCGAGCCGACTGCTCAACGCCTATCCGCAGGATCCGCGGCCGCCGCAATTCGCCGACGATCGCGCAGACTCCGACCAAGACTTCTCTCCGGAGTTCGTGTTCAGCCAAGAGCACGAGACGATCAACCGCTTCTTCGCCGGCGCGCGCCTCAATGTGTGGATGTTGGCCTTTACCCTCGAGGGCACCTACGCCGACGACGTCACTCAAGCGACCCTCAGCGCAGGGGTTGATTTCTAAGTCCTTGTAGTACAACGTCACTTCCCACGTGGCGCTTCGTCGGTCCAGATGGCCATTGGCTACGTTGCCGTCTCTCGACGATGCTACTCACATCGCCTTTATGCGGTTTAACCGTATGCGAGCCGCCGCCTTGCCACTGACCATCTGGCCTCGCCGAGAGCTACTCACGCCGAAAGTGACGTTGTACTATTAGGCGCGAGCATCGGGCCGACATGGGTCGCGGCGACTTTTGTGACTCGTCACAAGCCGCCCGGCCTCGCCCGCGTGATTCATTCTGACGCATCCATTCACGTTGCTCCGTGCCTCCTCGAAGTCGACACATGACCACCATCATCAAGCGCTATCCCAACCGAAAGCTCTACGACACCGAGCGCAGCAGCTACGTCACCCTCGACCAGATCGAAGAGATGGTCAAAGAGGGCAAAGACGTCAAAATCGTCGACAACTCCACCGGCGAGGACATCACCAATGTCACCCTCGCCCATATCATCTTCGAGCAGGAGCGCTCCCAGCAGCGCATGCTGCCGGTGTCGGCGCTGCGCGGGATCATTCAGTCGGGCGAGGATTTCATCAACCGCCTGCAATCACCGGTAACGCAATTTCGCGATGAGTTTCGCCGCAAGGCCGAGGCCATCGAAGAAGGGGGAAAGGCCGTGCGTGACTTCGTCGACTCGACCCAGCGCTCCATCGACGAGATGCAGCGTCGCATCGACGACAGGTTGCGCGACGCGGTCGACCAGCTCACCCACATCCCCGAGATGAAGCGCGACATGCACAAGCTCGAGCGGCGCGTCATCGAGCTCGAGGCGCGCCTGGAGCGTATGGAGAAGGACGTTCACGCCACCCAGACTCCCAGGCACGTCACCACCACCGATCCCCACCAGAATCTTCCCTGATCACCGGCGGGCCCTGGTGAAGCCTCCCGAAATGGCTTGGAAAAATCGCCACGCCGGTAGTACAGTTGGCCGAGTACATCGATCACATCCCGCAAGTCGCCCGATTGTAGCCTCGTGAGGTCGCCCCATGATTGTCCGGTGTCCGGAATGCTCGACCGGTTTTAAGCTCCCCAGAGACCAAGTCTCCGATGAGGGAGTCAAGCTGCGTTGCTCGAAGTGTAGCCACGTCTTTCGCTTCCGCATCGACGACGACGGTGAGACCGAGATCTTCTATAACGACAGCGACCGCGAGCGGAACGCCCAGCTCGAAAAAGACCGGCTCGAAAAAGACCAGGATCAGGCCGGCAAGCCCGCAGACGATAACCCCGACGATGAGGAGTGGGAGGAGTCCCCGCGAACCCAGATCGGCACCCCCGGACGGGCCGTCTCCAAGGAGGTCTCCGAAGACGAAGAAGAGCAGGCTGCTGCAATGAACGGCAATAAGACGGCCTTCGGGATGCCAACGGCGCAGGAAAAGGCCAAGAAAAAGGCGAAAGCGAAGGCCAAGAAAAAAGCGAAGAAGCGCTCCAAGAGCGCCTCCTCGGATTATAACCCCTTCCCCCACGCAAACCTCGACCTCAGCCCCATAAAAGAGAGTGCGTCGAGCGCGCCGTCCTCCGAAGACGACCGAGATCAAGACGCCGATCCGTCTCAGGCCGCAGGCGCAGCCGGCAACGACCTCGACTGGGACGAGGGCGAAGCCACGCGCATCGATCAAAGCGATCCCTTCGACGACGAGGCCGACGCCTTCGGCGGCGCCTTTGATGACGACCACGAGGCCGACGCCTTCGGCGGCGCCTTTGATGACGACCACGAGGCCCCCCAGCCCGGCACGACCACAGCGAAGGCTCCCGGCTCCGGGCCAGCAACGACGGGACCAGCAACCACGGGACCAGCGACCGCAGGACCGCCCGCGTCGGCCAAGCCTGCCCAGGCCGCGACGGCAACGAAGCCGCCCCAACAAGCGACAAAGCAAGCGCCGCCCACCGACGCAGCCGCGCCGGTAGCGGCCGCCGAAGCTGCGGCGGCCACCGCCACCGCGGCTGCGGAGGCCGGTGAGCCCGCCCAAGACAAGCCTGCCGAAGGCAAAAGCAGCCCGTGGCAGACCGACAACGCCTATCGCCCCGAAGATATGGTCGACCCCTCCTTTGGCGAAGACGGGCCGAGCTTCGATCCCGACCAGGGAGTCGTCACCCCGAATAAACCCGCGGCCAATCAGCCGGCAGCCAGTCAGCCGGCGGCCAGTCAGCCCCAAAACTCACCGGCCGCGGCCGCTCGAGCAAATCGCCGACAACCGGCGAGCTCCGCCGCTGCACAGCCAGCCTCCGCCAAGGCCGAGGCCGGCTGGGACGTCGATCCCGTCGACGATTCGCTCGGCTCCATCGAGCCACATACGGTGGGGGGCTCGGGCCTGCAGAAGACCGCCAACTTCGTGCTGATCGCCCTCATCGTGGTCGTGGGCTTCTTCGGACTGCTCGCCGCGTTGAGCGGCGGGATGCTCGACTTCAAACGCTTCCCGCACATGCTCGAGGTCGCCTTCGAGGGCGCTGAATTCGAGCCGCGCGAGGAGTGGACCGGCGCGGAAGCCCCGGAGGTGGCCGTCGCCCCCGAGAACCCCGTGCGCATTAACAGCGTCTTCGCCACACGGGTCGCGCTCGACGACTCCGACGAGGCGGTCTTCTTGGTGCGCGGCAAAGCCGAAAATATCGCCGAGATCGACTTCAGCGACGTGGTAGTCCGCGGCATCCTCTACGACAAGAACGAGCGCGTCGTCGCCCAGACCAAAGCACCGCTGGGCGGCCGGCTGCTCCAATCCGAGCTGGCTGCAGCGGCCTCCGCTGACGAAGCCGCCACCTTGCTCCCTACTGACGCCGCCGGGTTGTCGCAGGGCTCGACTCAGCCGTTTAGCCTGGTCTTCAACGACGTGCCCCAAAAAGTCCTCGACAACCCCGATTTGCTCTACAAAGTCGAGATTGCCGAGAGTAACCCACCGGCAGATCAGCCCCCCGAAGCCGCAACCGGCGACTGAGGCGAGGGAGACGATGAGCGACGACAACGACCAGAGTCCCCAAATATACCAGCCCCCCCAGGGCGACGGCTTTGACGCGCTGCACGATGCCTACGAGCGTATGTTGGCGCGTGTGGAGCGACTCCCCGAGATCGATATGCGGGTCGCTGCGATCGACGAGGCGATCCGAGAGCAGCCGCCCAGCGAAGCGGCCTGGCTCATGGACCAGGTCATGCGCGGCGCGTTGTGGGGCCACTCACCTGCGATCGACGCGATGATGGCCGGCGCGTTGTGGTTGATCCGACAGCGCCTCGACGACGACTACGACCTGTTCAAG
>JBKGZI010000315.1:0-7428 GCA_046545675.1 Persicimonas sp. | reverse complement strand
CTGCTCACCCATAGCTACAAGTTCTCTCACGCCCCCAAGGGGCTCGCAGCCCGTCGATACGGCTCGAACGTGCGCCATGAGCCATTTGTGGCCGACTGCCACAGCCACCTGAAACCGACGTGTTGGGCTGTGACCCCGGCCGGCAAACCCCGAAGGGGTGGTAGAGGAACTGGTAGCTGCGGGTGAGCGCGTCGTTGTCCGACGCGCGTAGCCCGTAGCGGGGGGCGAGTTTGCAGGATGGCTGCCTTTTGAGGGGGAGTGAAGTCCGTGAACGGGGGCTCCGAATGGGCGCTGACGCCGGCGATCGACGCTCAGCCCAGCGCATCCCACAATGCCCAACTGGCGTCGACCAGCCCGGGCAGCTCGTGCAGATGGGCGTCGGCGGAGTCGGGTACGTCGTCGGCGGTGACCGGATCCAGTGGGCTGCCGATCTTGGGGAGAACGCAGCGGGCAGCCAGAATGGCGTGGGTGCGTTCGGCGGTGATCTGGGCCTCGGGTTCTTCGGGGTTTTGCCAGGCGGCCTCGGCCAAGAATTGCGAGAAGGCGTTTCGGGCCATCAGCGGTGCCAGCCGCGCGGCGATGACGGCGAGTTGTGCGGCGCTGTCGACGCCGGCGACGACCATCGCGAGGATGTTGGGGGCGAGTTCTCGCTGGAAGTCGACCAGGGCGACGGCCGCGGCGACCAGGCGCTGGGCGGTCGAGCCGCGCTCGATGCCGCGGCGTAGCGTGACCTGGGAGATGTCGGGGTTGTCGCGCAACGCCTCGAGGGCCTCGCGAAGCCCGGCCGCGTCGGCGTCGAGGTCGACTTGGGCCGGATCGAGCTGGGTCGGATCGAGCAGCGCGTTGACGAGTTCGGCGTTTTGCTCGAGCACGACCAGGTCGGCGCCGGCGTCGTTTTGACGCTCCGCCTCGTCGATCCATTTGGTATGGGCCTGGCGAAAGCGGGCGACGAATAACGGCGCCGGTTCAGTCGATAAGTACCGTCGCAGCAGCCCGATGGCGTCTTCGTCGCTGTCTTGCTCGCCCAGGCGCTCACGCACCAACTCATATTTGTTTCGCTCGGCCTCGAGTTGCTTGCGGATGCGCGGGGTCGACTGCGCCAGCGGCCCGAACGCGCGGATGCCCAATAGCGGCAGCACCGCCGAGAATGCCTCGATGATGGCCTTCTCGAGCGGCTCGGCCAGGCGGTCCGCCTCCATGGCGGCTCGCACGACCGGATGCTCGGCGACGTGCAGCACGACCTCGATGTCCGGCCAAGTCTGCTCGTGGGCGTCCGGGGTGAGCACCTCGATGAGCGCGCGCTGCGCCTCCTCGTTCAAATCGCCGTCTTCGAGGGCTTGGTCGACCTCTTCCTCAAGTTGCGCAATGCGCTGCGGATTCATCGGATGCGTCCTGGTAGTTGTCGGAAATAACGGACCTCGATCGGCGAAAGAGTGGGGCAGGGCTGCCCGTGCGTCAACTGCCGTTCATCGAGTCCACCGAGCGAGGTTGACTGGGGCAGCCACGCTGCTCGGAGGCGGTTGCGGCCCCCGAAACCGCATCACGGCGCGCACGTCTCGCTGGGCGGGTCGCCCGGTCCGTCGAAGGTGTCTATCGCGAACTCCTCATAATAATCGGCGGCGACTCCGCCGTACTCATCGTCACAGCCGGCGATGTCTTCAGACTGAGAATTGCAAAGCACGTATACGTCGCCCGCGGCCAGACTGCCCGAATGGCCGAATGGCCGGCACCCTTCGGCTCACAAAAACGGCCGCCTCCCAACATCTGGGAGGCGGCCGTTTTATGGTGTGAACGCGCTGTGTTCGTCAGCGGGCTTTAAACGACTCCTACTCCGTTTTCCGAAATAGGAGTGCTTTAGCGGCAGGTGGTGACCTTGTAGACGTCCCGCTCCGGGTTGACGTCAGTGACGCTGGCGCGGGTGTAGCCGGTGCCGTCGTACTGGCCCGAAGCACTAAAGTCATAGATTCGGCAAAAGGACTCGCCGTCGACCTTGACGAGCGCAAAGCCGCGATGGTGCCGCGAGACGGGGATGTTATTCGCTCCCTTCTTGATGTACCAGTCGGGCTTGTCCACCCCGTAGTCCAGGACCTTCATCGACTTGGCAGACGCGAAGATCTCTTTGATGGCCTTCTCGGCTTCCGGCTCGGCGTGCAGGCCGTCTTTGCTCCAACGACTCTCGGCGGCGGCCTTCTCGAAGGTCTTCTCGAAGGGCTCGCTCAACTCCAGAAGTTCTTGGAGAGACGCCTGTGCGTCGGCCTCGAGATCACTCTCGAGTTCCCCCAGCACCTCGCCGTAGCTGGTCTCGAGTTCTTTGACGTGCTCCTCCAGATTGGCCATGCGCTGGCGGTCACCGTCGAAGATATAGCCCTCGCGCTCCAGGCGATCGATGTCGGTCTGGATGTCCTCGCGCTCCACGTCCACCGAGGCGACCAGGTAGTCGTTGAGGTACTCGGGCATATACTCGCGCCAATTGTAGACCACATCGCACGCATTCATGGGAGCCATGGCCTCATCGTCGTCGTAGCGCGTGTAGTTCTCGCCGGTGTCATACTTCTCCTTGCACTCCTCGGTATGCTCTTCGAGAGCGCGCGCGGCCTCGACGTCCTTGTCGAAGTTGTGCTCGCCGGAGAGACTGAGCATCTCCTCATCGTTTTTGACCCGCCAGAGGGCCTTGATGATGCGAATGTCGCTGTTGCCGAAAACGTCGCTGTAGTCGGTGCCGAGCTTGGCGTTCTTCCGGCCTTTGGCATATTCCTTGTCCAAGGCCCGGGCCCACTCCGGGACCACATCGGACAACTCGGTGACGTACTTCTTGGCGTCGACATAGCGCGGGTGAGCCCGCTTGGGTCGGTCGATGCTCTCGAGCTGTTTTTTGACGCGCGGAAGCCCCGTCTCGCACTGGTAGACGGCGTCCTTCTTGGTCGAAAACGCATCGTCTTCGCCATAAGGCGTGCTGCCGTCGATGGGACACTGCTCGGCGATCTTGTCGACGTTGTTCAGGATGTTCTTGTCCTGAGGATTCAGCCCGACGTCCTCGATATCGTCGGTATCGTCGGCATCGTCGGCATCGTCCGAAGTGGCCTTCTTCGCCGCCTTCTTGGCAGCGCCTGCGCCGGCTTTGCCGGTCGCTTTATCGGCCACGCCCGACAGGTTCGAGCAACCTGCGAAGATGAGTGAAATTGCGAATAGATTAATTAATAATACCCTCATGGCGTCTCCAGAAAATGTCCGTAATGCTCTGCGTACCTAGCTATATATACGCATTTGACCAACCGGTCAACGCCGCGAAGTCATGGCCGGAGGTACAGATCTCCGATGTGCCAGACGAGCAGAAAAGAGTGCCAGCCACCCTACAACCGCCGACGGCCCGCAAGCCGCGGGGCGAGGACAGCGCCTCGCGCCCCAGATTTATTGTGGTCTGTAGGGTGGTTGGCACCCTACGGCCGCCCCAGATTTATTGTGGTCTGTAGGGTGGTTGGCACCCTACGGCCGCTCCGGCGATCCAAGAGTGGCTGGTCGGCGTCTGGAGCGTGCTCAATCCACGAATTCCTGGCCGGGTCGGCGAGGCCGCGGGGCGTCGCGCAGGCTAGGGCGGTCGGGGCGTGGGGCGGATTCGGGGCGAGGACGCTCGAAGATGGGCTCTTGGAGCCTGAGGTTGCCCTCGGGGTCCCGGTAGACCTCGCCGCGGTAGATGCCGTAGGGATAGTAGGGCACGGGCGTGTCGAAGAGCTGGCCGCCTGTGGTGTCCTCCTCTTCGTCGAACGGCAGCGTCTCGTCGAAGGCTTCCTCGCCCTCGGCCGGCTCTCCCTCGTCGAAGGCCTCCTCGTCGTCGGCCGGCTCTCCCTCGTCGAAGGCCTCGTCGCCCTCGGCCGGCTCTCCGGCTTCGAAGGCATCCTCATCCTCATCCCCGGCCGGCTCGCCGGCCTCGAACGGGTCGTCGCTGGGCTCTCCGGCCTCGAACGGGTCCACGCCGGGCTCTCCCTCGTCGAAGGCCTCCTCGTCGTCGGCCGGCTCTCCGGCTTCGAACGCATCATCTCCGGGCTCGCCCGCGCCAAGTGGGTCGTCTCCGAGGGGCTCTTCGGCCTGGATTTCTTGTAGGTATTCGGCGGGAAGCTCGCGGTCGGGCACGTCCTCGTCGGGCTCATTGCGCAGCCCCTCGCGCGGGTCCGGCTCCGGCGGTCCGCCGCCGATCGCCTCGTCCTCGCCCTCCGAAGGTGCCCGCTCGCCGATCGGCTCCTCGGGCTCGTGTTCCGGGTCGTGGCCCATCGTCATGAAGTTGACCACCCCGACCACCACCAACGCCAAAACCGCCACTATGATGGCGACCGCGCCCACTTTGATAAATCGATCCATCGCCGTGCCTCCCGTCGGGTAGAGTAACCCCTGGAGAATGTCGACACGCGCGCGCGAGGTTCAGCGGGTGGTGGTTTCTTGAGTTCCGGGTTGGTGTGGGTGGTGGGTCGAGCGGGCTGTCGCGATGGCTGGGAGTGGCTGCAGGGTGGTTTCTTGGTTTCTTGAGTTTTGGGTTGGTGGGGGGGGATCGAGCGGGGTGTTGTGGTGGCTTGGAGTGGCTGCAGGGTGGTTTCTTGGGTTTCTTGAATGCCGAATCAAGAAACCAAGAAACCCTAAGATCCGCGTGAGGCGTAGGCGTTTCGTCTCAGCAAAATCCCGCGACGACCCGTAAGTGACGAACCAAGAAACCAAGAAACCCGAAAGATCGGCGTGAGTCGATCAGCCTGCGTCGGGCTGCTCGGTCTCATCAGGCGCACCAGCCTCATTAGCCTCATCGGGCTGTTCGGGGTCGGAGACCTCGACGTCACCGGTGCCGAAGGTGCCGAACATGTCCCCGGCGCTGTCGGCGATGAAGTCGCGGAATAGGATGATGAAGATCAGGAGCCCGGCCAAGAAGACGACCTGGACGGCCGTCAGCCATCGGTTGGAGCGTTTGCGGCGGGTTCTGCGTCGGCGTCGTGCCATGGTGCCTGGAGGCTCTGCTGTTGTGGGAATTTCGCGTCGGCAGACAATCTTCCGCCTTACCGTTACTGTTCTTGGTTCTTGGTTCTTGCCTCGATTTGCAACGTCTTTACCAAGAACCAAGAACCAAGAACTAAAAAACCAAGAACTAAAAACCAAGAACCTACTCAGAGGGCCCGTCCACCTCAACAACCCGATCTAATACATCATTCGACGAACGCCGAATATCCTTCACATGCATCTCCAGGCGGCCGCGGCCTCGGAAGACCGAATAGCGCGGCGCGAAGGTGATCGCAACCGGATCCTCGAGCAGCGGCTCGAGCTCGGCCAGCGAGAAGCCGATGCCGTCGAGCACCCCGGTGCTGTCGCGGAACCGGGCGCGCAGGTGGTTTTTGCCGACCACGCGCACTCGCGAGGCGTGACTCTGGGGCGCCATGAAGATCGGCTCGTCGTTGCCCATGCCGAAGGGTTCGAGTCGCTTTAGATCGCGCACGAACCGGTCGTCGAGCGTGCCCAACTCGATGCTGCCGTCGATGGCGACCGACGGGCTGGGAAGCGGCTTTTGCCTGAGCTGCGCGGTGGCGGCTTGATCGAGCCGGTCGCGCAGCGCGTCGAGGTGCTCGGCGTCAAACGACAGGCCCGCCGCGGAGGTGTGGCCTCCGTAGGTATTGAGCAACTCCTCGGCGCCGTCGAGCACGCCCAGGATGTCGATGCCATCGATGCTGCGCGCGCTTCCCTTGGCCACGCCGTCCTCGATGCCGGCCATGATCGTCGGCCGGTGGAAGCGATCCATCAGCCGGCTGGCCACGATGCCGAGCACGCCCCTTGGCCAATCAACGCCTGCGACCACCAGAATCTTTCGAGCGTCGTCGATCTGCTGCTGGGCCTGGGGCATCGCCGCCTCGACGATGTCGCGCTCGACCTCCTGTCGCTCGGTATTCATCGACTCCAGGCGGCCGGCGAGCTCGAGCGCCTTGCTATAGCTTCGGGTGGTCAATAGCTCCACGCAGATCGACGCGTCGCCGAGCCGGCCGGCGGCGTTGAGCCGAGGCGCTACCCCAAAGCTGACCGTCTGAGTGTTCACGCCGCTGTCGGGCCGTGAGACACGCTCCAGGAGCGCCGCTGCGCCGGCGCGCTTGCGCTGGGCCAAGATCTCGAGGCCGTGGCGCACATAGATACGGTTCTGGCCGACCAGCGGCATGACGTCGGCGATGGTGCCCAGGGCGACCAGGTCGAGCAGGTTGCGCACGTCGGGCTCTTTGACGTGGCGGAACACCCCGCGGGTTCGCAGCTCCCTGCGGATCGCGACCACGAAGTTGAAGGCCACGCCGACCGCGGCCATCTCGGTGAAGCCGTAGTCGCAGTCTTCTTGCAAGGGATTGAGGATCGCGTGAGCCGGCGGCAGCGTGTCGGGCACGCTGTGATGGTCGACCACGACCACGCGCATGCCCAGCTTCCTGGCGAGCGTGATTTCCTCGACGTTGGAGACGCCGCAGTCGGTGGTGACCAGCAGGTCGCAGCCGCTCTCAGCGAGCCGGCGCACCGTCGCGGCGTTGACGCCGTAGCCGTCCTGGTCGCGATTGGGGATATAATAATCGACGTTGGCGCCCAGCGCGCGCAAAAAACTATAGAGCACCGAGACGCTGCAGACCCCGTCGACGTCGTAGTCGCCGTGGATGACGATATGCTCGCCGCCGTCGAGCGCGACGAGTATCTCGCGCACCGCGCGCTTCATGCCCTTCATCTTGAAGGGATCGATCATCTGACCGAGCGAGGGGTTCAAAAAGTCGTGGGCCGCCTCCAGGTCGCCCAGGCCGCGCTGATACAACAGCCGGGCGGTCAGCGGGTGGAGCTCGAATTCGTCACGCAGATCTTCCCATTGTGCAGACCGGCTCCGCGTGAGCACCCACTCGCGCGAATTTTTGGTCGCTTCGAAGCTCAAAATAAGCCGCCAATTGAGTTGAAGTCATCTTCCATTGCCGAAATGCAATAAAGAAGATTAGCACAACGCCCCGATGGAGTCACCAGCGAGCGTCCTTCCCAAAATTGGGCGAGCCTCAAACAAAAAGCGGCCTCCGGATGAGGGAGGCCGCTTCGAGCACGTTCAGTGAGAGTATCCGTTCACGGAGATCCGCACGGCTGGCAATTAGCTGACCATGCTGCTCTTGGACTTTTGTGTCTCGAGAATCTCGCCGGCCTCGCGACGCGCTTTCAAAAAGGCGTCCATGCGCAGCATGATGGGCGAGGCGATAAAGATCGAGCTATACGTACCGACGATGACGCCGACGATGAGCGCGACCGAGAAGTCCTGGATGAGTCCGCCGCCGATGACCGCGATGGCGGTCACCGCGATGAGCGTGGTCAAACTGGTGATGAACGTACGGCTGAGCGTCTCGTTGAGGCTTCGGTTGACCAACTGGTCGATGTGCTCGCCGGTCGATTGCTCCAAATTCT
>JBKGZI010000314.1:0-7460 GCA_046545675.1 Persicimonas sp. | reverse complement strand
CAGCTCGGAGGCGCGCAGTTTGCCGCCGCGCACCCGCCGCACCAGGTCGCGCACGTCGGCCATCAACAGGTCCAGCTCTCGGTCGGCGAAGTCGTGGACCGCCGGAGCGACCACTCCGCCGCCGCGCATCGCCACCGCAAAGCCCAGGTGGACGGCCTGGCTCGACCGGAACGCGTCGTCCTCATAGACGCCGTTCATGCCCGGTATTTGCGCCGCCGCGCGCGCCACTGCCCGGGCCACGAGCACCGGCATGATGACGCGCTCGGTGGGCGGCCGCTGGGCGTTTCGCTCGGCCAGCCACCGCTGCGCTGCGCCCATATCGACGGCCTCCTCGAGGTAATAATGCGGGATCTCGCGCTTGGAGCGCTCCATGGCCTTGGCGATGGCCCGGCGAAGCTCGCCATACTTATCCTCGGCGGGCTTTTCGGCGGCCTCCCTGGGGGCCGCCTCCTTGGGAGCCGCCACTAGGGCAGCACGCTCGACGTCGGATTTGGTGACCGCATCGTGCTCGCCGGTTCCATGGACTCGGTCGAGATCGACGTGCAGCTCGCCGGCGAGTTTCCGGGCCATCGGGCTTATCCGAACGTGGTGCTCGGGGGCTTGTTCGGTCTCTTGTTCGGGCGCGGAAATGGGCGCGGGCTCCTCACGAAAGTTCTCGACGTCCTCGAGTGTCACCGCGCCGCCGGTGGCCGGCACCTTGGCGAGGTCGATGCCCAGCTCCTCGGCGCGCTTTCTGGCCGCCGGTGATGCCTTGATACGCCCCGCGCTTGTTGGCCTAGCGGCACTTGTTGGCCCAGCGGCACTTGTTGGCCCAGCGGCACTTGTTGGCTCAACGGCACTGGCCGGCTCCTCGACCGGCTCCGGCTCCTCGACCGGCTCCGGCTCCTCGACCGGCTCGGCCGCTACAACAGACTCAGCAGCCTCCTCGATCTCTTCAGCCTCCCCGATGTCCACCACGGCGAGAGGCTCCCCGACGGGCACCTTCTGGCCGGGCTGGACAAGAATCTCCTCGATGCGGCCCGACTTCCAGATCTCGACTTCGATATTGCCCTTCTGGGTCTCCACCTCACAGATGATATCCCCCCGCTCGACGCGGTCGCCGGGCTCGACCATCCACTCGACGACGGTGCCGAACTCCATCGAGGCTCCCAGGGATGGCATGGCGAATTGGTACATGGTGTCGGGTGGTGAATTTTTGCAGTTAGTCGGTGAATAGTGTGCGGGCTGCCTGGACAATGTCGTCGACCTGGGGGAACGCGGCTTGCTCGAGGTGCTTGGCGTACGGGGTCGGGACCTCGGCGCCACAGACCCGCTGGATAGGCGCGTCCAACTCGTAAAAGGCGTGCTCGATGACCCGCGCGCAGATCTCCGCGGAGATGCTGCCGGCCCGCCAGGCATCCTCGACGATGACCACCCGCCGGGTCTTGGTGGCCGTGGCCATGATGGCCTCGTCGTCGAGCGGGCGAAGCGTGCGCAGGTCGACGACCTCGGCGTCGACGCCGGCGTCGGCGAGCTGGCCGGCGGCCCGCAGCACGCGTGGCAATGCGCCGCCGTAGGTGATCAGGCTCAGGTCGTCGCCCTCGCGGCGCACTCGGGCGGTGTCGATATCGACCGGGCCGGCCTCCGGGTCGACCTCGTCTTCGATATCGTATAGGCCGGTATGCTCGAAGATCAGCACCGGGTCGGGGTCCTCCAGCGCCGTGGGAAGCATCCAGCGAAAGTCGGCCACGGTGCTCGGCGTGACCACCTTGATGCCCGGGATATGCGCGAACCACCCCTCCAGATTGTGGGAGTGTTGGGCGGCGAGCTGCTTGCCCGCCCCGGTGGCCATCCGAATGACCACCGGCACGTTGAACTGCCCGCCGGACATATGCAGATAAGTCGCGGCGGTGTTCAAGATCTGGTCGAGGGCGAGCAAGCTGAAGTTGACGGTCATCAACTCGACGATCGGGCGCATGCCGCCCAGGGCTGCGCCGATGCCGGCGCCGGTAAAGCCCGACTCCGACAGCGGCGTATCGCGCACCCGCTCGGGGCCGAACTCGTCGAGCATGCCGGTGCTCACCGCATAGCAGCCGCCATAGGCGCCCACGTCTTCGCCCATCAAGAATACCCGAGGATCGGCGCGCATCGCCGCGCACATCGCCTGGTGCATGGCCTGTCGGCCGGTCATCGTGGTCGTCTCGGCTTGCTTATCGGCTGGCATATCGGCTGGCATCGCTAGCTCCTCTTTGGGTCGAGACCGGATGGCTCGCTATAGACAAAGCGCTCGAGCTCCTCGACGGCCTCCCAGGTGCCCGCTTCGGCGAAGGCGACGGCCTCGTCGACCCGTTCGCCGACCGCCCGCTCCATCGCCTCGAGCTGTTCGTCGCTCAGCCGGCCGCCGCGCTCCAGCTTGCGCACGTATCGCTCGATGGGATCGCGCCGCTTCCACTCCTCGACCTCGGTCTTCTCCCGGTACAGCTCCGGGTCGAACATCGAGTGCGCCCGAAACCGATAGGTGCGAAATTCGACAAATTGGGGGCCCTCGCCGTCGTGGATATGCCCGACTGCGCGCCGGGCAGTCTCCCGCACCGCCTCGAGGTCCATGCCGTCGACTTGGACCGAAGGCATCCCGTAGCTGGCCGCCTTGAGGTGGATATCGGGCTGCGATTCGGAGCGGTCCAGCGCGGTGCCCATCGCGTAGAGGTTATTTTCGCAGCAAAATAGCACCGGCACCTTCCACAGCGCGGCCAGATTCATCGCCTCGTGGAACTCGCCCTCGGCCACGGCGCCCTCACCGAAGAAGCAGGCGGTGACGCGGCCGTTGCCCTGCATCTTGTCGGCCAGCGCCAGCCCCACCGCCAACGGCAGGCCGCCGCCGACGATGGCGTTGCCCCCGTACAAGCGGTGCTTTTTGCTGAAAAGATGCATCGAGCCGCCGCGGCCGCGGCTGCATCCTTCCTTTTTGCCGTACATCTCGGCCATCACACAGCCCGGGTCCATGCCGCGGGCCAGCGCGTGGCCGTGCTCGCGATAGGTGGCCACCACCGCGTCCTCGGCGTCGAGCGCGTCGATGGTGCCCACGGCGATGGCCTCCTCGCCAATATAGAGGTGCAAGAATCCGCGAATCTTGGCCGCCGAATAGACCTCGGCGCATCTCTCCTCGAAGCGGCGAATGAGCAGCATCTGCTCGAGTAAATCTCGCGCCTTTTCGTCAGTTAGCTCGGCCGTGGGATCAACCATCGGAGCTCTCCAGGGTGGAAGTATCGCCTTCGGGAAGGCCCAGCTCGCGGGCTTTGAGCAGCCGGCGCATGATCTTGCCGCTGCGGGTCTTGGGCAGGTCGTCGACGAAGTCGAGCTCCCGGGGGGCCACCGCCGGCCCGAGCCGCTTGCGCGCAAAGCCGCGCAGCTCGCGGCGAAGCTCGTCGTCGGGGGTGTAGCCGGCCCGCAGGGTGACGAACGCCTTGACGATCTGGCCGGCGACGTCGTGAGGCTTTCCGATGACGCCCGCCTCGGCGACGGCCGGGTGGGCCAGCAGCGCGCTCTCGACCTCGAAGGGGCCGATGAGGTGGCCGGCCGATTTGATCAGGTCGTCGGCGCGGCCGACAAACCAGAAGTAGCCGTCCTCGTCGCGCTGGGCGATATCTCCGCTCAGGTACCAACCCCCCACGAAGCTGTCCTCGTAGCGCTGCTCCATATGAAGGTAGCCGCGAAACATCGACGGCCACCCGGCCCGAAGCGCCAGCTCACCCTCGGCGCCCGGCTCCTCGAGGTGCTCGAGCTCGCCGCTCCCATCGCCGCCGTCATCGACGCGCACCACCGAGGCGTCGATGCCCGGCATCGGCCGGCCCATCGAGCCGGGCTTGATATCGGCCGACGCGAAGTTCGCGACCATGATCCCGCCGGTCTCGGTCTGCCACCAATTGTCGTGGATGGGCATCCCGTAGGCCTTTGTGGCCCAGACCACCGCCTCGGGGTTGAGCGGCTCGCCGACGCTGGCGATAAACCGCAGGTTGGACAGGTCGTAGGCCTCGGCCCGGTCGGCGCCGGCCTTCATCAACATCCGGATGGCCGTCGGCGCGGTATACCAATTAGTGATCTTTTGGTCCTGGAGGGTCTGATACCAGCGCTCGGCCCGAAACTCCGCCTCGTCGACGACCATGGTCAGCCCATTGGTCAGCGGCGAGATGATCCCGTAGGAGGTCCCGGTCACCCAGCCCGGGTCGGCGGTGCACCAGAAGACGTCGTCGCGGTGAAAATCCAGCGCGAACTGACCGGTGACGTGGTGGGCGACCACCGCCTCGTGCACGTGAATGGCGCCCTTGGGCATACCGGTCGTACCGCTGGTAAAGTGCAGCAGCGCCATATCCTCGGGGTCGGTCGGCCCGATCTCATAATGCGGCGCGGCCGCCTCGAGCAGCGCGTCGAAGCCCTCGACGCCCTCGCCAGCCTCAATGGTCTCGTCGGCAACAAGTCCGTCGGCCTCACCGGCGACAATGACGTGCTCCAACGAGGGAATCTGGTCGCGGATGGGGGCGATTTTTTCGCGGTATAGCTTCGCGGTGGTCACCAAGACGCGGGGCTCGGCCGAGCCCGCCCGCTGCAAGATGGGCTCGGGGCCGAAGGCCGAAAACAACGGCGACACCACCGCCCGCGCCTTCAGCGAGCCCAACATCGCCACGTAGAGCTCGGGGATGCGGCTGGCCATCACGAAGACCCGGTCGCCCTTGCCCACCCCGAGCCCCTCGAGCGCGTTGGCAAAGCGCGCCGTCCGCTCGGCGAGTTCGGTGTAGGTGATATCCTCGATACGCCCGTCGGCGGCCAGCCAGCGAATGGCCACCTTCTCGGCCAACGCGCCTCGGGCGTGCCGGTCGACCGCCTCGTGGGCGATATTAAGCCCCGCCCCATCCGGCAATCCGTCGAGCTGAGCGCGCGCCTGCTCCCAATCGAAGCTCTCCCGCGCTCGCTCATAATCGGACAGGTTCGGCTCCACGCCGCCCGGAGGCGACGACTTAGGGATGACGGGATAGTCCATGACGGGCCTCCTCGAGAGGTCGCGCAGCGGCGCTGAGTGCCTACCCCACCAATCTAATCACGAACCGTCTCCTCATGCCGCGTCGGCCTGATTATTCAGCCGGCCCGCCGCCCCGGGGCGGCTCGTACTCCAGCGCGTCGTCCATGATCTGCACCGTGTCGGCCAACGGCTCCTGGGAGACATCAAAGAGCCGCTGGGTGGGCTGGTCGAGGTCGACGATGAGCAGCAACACGGCCGCGAACGCGACCACTAGCGCCACCGTCGTCGTGCCATTTCGCGTGCCGCTCAGCCCGAAGTGGATGCCCATCGTGCCCATCGACAAGAAAGCGACCAGATACAGCGTCCACAGCAAACTGGGCGGGATCCGGTGGCGCAGCCCCACGGTGACCCGCTCTTCGTGTAGATCGATGACCTCGTTGAGTGAATCCACAAACAGCCCCACCGGCACGGATCGCGGCCGTTCTCCGGCCGCCGCCCTCGCCAACGCCCACAGCTCTCGGTGAGCCTCCTCGCTTCGCGCCAGCCCCTCCTCGACCTCTCCGAGGTCACCCCGACGCACATATTCGACCCGCATCTGTGCATACTCGCGCAGCAGTCGTTGCACCGCCATGCGCTGCGGCGCGTCCAGAAAATCGGCTCGTAAGAACGCCGTGCTGACGGCGTTGGCCTCTTCGAGCACCAACGCCTTGCGCTCGCCAAATCGGTCCGCGGCGATGCCGAAACTGATCGCCAATAAGAAGCCCAGCAGCGCCAACAATGAGGCCAGCACGGTGCCGGTCTGCGACTTCTGCTCGGG
Organism: Persicimonas sp.; assembly: GCA_046545675.1. GTDB lineage: Bacteria > Myxococcota_A > Bradymonadia > Bradymonadales > Bradymonadaceae > CAYLTX01. Next base: position 1,650 of record JBKGZI010000314.1, on the reverse strand, counting down.
GTCGGCCTTATTCCTTCGCCGCCGCCCGAAGCGGTACCCCACCTCGACCACGAGCATAAAAAACAGAATCGTGGCCAAATAAAACAGCCACCAATGCTTCTCCTCTGCCAAAATTTCGCGCAGCATATCGGCCCCCGGGGCCGCGGACACCCAGCCCAGACTCCTCCCCCCCAAACCTACGGACGCCCTCGAAACGCGCCAGCCCGTTGTGGCCGGCTTGCCGCCCCGAGGGTTGAAGAGGCGCGATAATGTGCGAACTTCCAAGTTATGTCGCATCAGGAGCAGGGGGGAGTAGCGCGGGCGCTCGCAGATCTAGCGTGGGCGTCCGAAACTGCCGGTCGCGACGGGCTGAAGTGGGAAGCCGAGACCACCGAGTTGCCCGAATTGGGCACCGTCGAGATCTGGGAGCTCCTCAACCTCACCGAGGATGTCCATCCGATTCACCTCCACCTGGTCATGTTCCAGCTACTCGACCGCCAGCCCTTCGATGTCGATGAATACCTCGACAGCGGCGAGATCATCACCACCGGACCGCCCATCCAACCCGAGCCCTTCGAGGAGGGCTGGCACGATACGGTCCACGCCAACCCCGGCGAGATCACCCGCATCATCGCGCCCTTCGAGAGTTATACGGGCCGCTACGTGTGGCATTGTCACATCCTCGAGCACGAGGACCACGAGATGATGCGCACCTTTCGGGTGATCGAGCCGTAAGGTCAACATGCTACCCGCGCTCGTCGACGGCAGGCTCGGCGATGAGCTCGAGCAGTTCGGACAGGTGGGCGGGCTTGGTCAGATGGTGATCGAAGCCGGCTTCGCGAGCCTTTTGGACGTCCCTGGGGCGACCGTAGCCGGTCAGGGCGATGAGGGAGGTCTTCGCGCCTGCGGGGTGCTGGCGCAGGCGGCGGCCGACCTCGTAGCCGTCGATGTCGGGCAGGCCGATGTCCAGGAGGATGTGGGTGGGCTCGTGGCGGGCGGCCTGCTCGAGGGCCTCGGCGCCGGTGTGGGCGGTGTGGACCGTCGCGCCGCGGCTCTCGAGCAGGCGGGTCAGCGAATCGGCGAGGTCGGGTCGATCGTCGACCACGAGGATGCGGGCGTTGTCGAGGGTATTGGCGCCGGACGCCGACATGGCTCGGTGCGGGGCGGATACGACCACCGGCAGGTCGACCACGAAGCGGCTTCCCCGGCCGATGCCCTCGCTGTGTGCGCTGACTTGGCCGCCGTGCAGCTCGACGATCTGCTTGACCAGCGACAGACCCAGGCCCAAGCCACCTCGCGAGCGGTCCAGCGGGACGTCGGCCTGAGTGAAGAGGTCGAAGACGTCGGGCAAGAGCTCCGGGTCGATGCCCTCACCCTCGTCGCGGACCTCGAGGATCAAATGGTTGTCATCGGCGTCCTGGTTGACCCGAGCCTCCAGCCAGATGCGGCTTCCCGGCGCCGAGTATTTGGAGGCGTTGTCCACCAGATTGGTCACCACCTGCGTGATGCGTGCCGCGTCGACGTTGATGATGATGGTACGTTGCGGAATGGTCTTGATCAGATGCTGGTCCTGGCGTTCGAGTCGCGCCTCGGTGGCCTCGATGGCCCTGTCGAGCACCTGCTGCAAGGACACCTCCTCACGATCAATGATGATGCGGCCCTGGTTGATGC
>JBKGZI010000313.1:0-7462 GCA_046545675.1 Persicimonas sp. | reverse complement strand
GCGTCCTACCGCAACCCCCGGATGCTGCCGGAGCCACTGCTCCCAGAGGCGCACCCCTCACCCCCGCCCGCGAGCTGCACCCACAGGATCACGTCGGCGTACCGGTCACAGTAATCGCTTCAATGGGGCCGCCGCGATGTGCGGCGGAACGGTTCATGAGGCGGACGGGACGGGCCGCTCGAAGGAGGATGTTTCAATGGGGCGCCGCGATGTGTGGCGGAACGGGGGGGTAGGCTACTAAGGGGATTTCTTCTTGCGGGTCATCGCAAGTGCCCCGCGCAACGCTCGAAAACGAAGACGCCGCTGGAGTCGTAATGGCCGAACAGCCGTCCCGTGGCGCCGTCGCTCCATGTGTACAGTTCGTGCGTGCTGCCAGGCACAGGAGCGCCTTGGAGCTTCTTGAAAGTGCGTGACTTCAGCAGTGTCCGACCGTGGTCGACGTACGCGCTGAACTCGTCGATGGCCTCGTTGATATGGACCTTCTGCGCCGCCTCCAGCCCGGCGAAGTCCTTCTGGACTGCGTCTGCCACGCGCACCTTGCTGGAGAGCGGCGGCTGGAGTTTCTCGGCAAACAAGGTCGCGCGGTGTCGAGCCCAGGCCACGTCGCCAAGAACGCTCGTCACTACCTCCCCGTCGAGCTCTATCAGGAGCGAGTCGGGCGCGCCGTTGGCGGCGTCCACGTTCACCGCGTAGCCGACGGCAAGCCGGCGAAAGATCATCGCGTGTTCGCGCAGTTCCTCGAGCTCGGCGAGGCGCACCGGGAGCCGAGGGATCTCCATCAGCTCAGGCGCGCCCTCGAAGAGGAAGACGCACCGGTCTGCCGAGATCATCGCCAGCGTCTGAAGGTAGCCGTTCAGCGACTTGAAGCCGCCCGTGAGGTTGAAGACTACGAACCAGCCTTGCGCGCGGTACGACTGCCCGAGCGCGTCGAGCTGCTTCGTCAGATCAGCTAGTGCCGTTCGAAACGAGGCAAGGTCGTTGGTGCGCAGGCCGCCCGCGCTGACGAGTAACGTCCGCCTGCCGAGCGCCTCCTGGATCAGGTCGGCGGTGGCTTTTCCCAACGCGGTGTCGGTGTGAACCAGCAGGTGGAAGAGCTGATTGGGCTTGTAGTGATCGAGGACGGCACCAATTCCATTCAGCTCCGCGCTCATCTTGCGCCGCATGGGCTCGTCGGCCGTCTTCAGTCGGTCGCGTCGTTCATCGACGAACGACGTAAGCCGCGGGGAGTCGACTTCGATGTCGTTGGCGATCTGGGTGAGCCACCTGCGATCGGCGTCGCTCGCACCGTTGGTGAGCAGGCTCGTCCCGCAGGTAGAGACCAGCAACAGGCGCTCGGTCATGATCTGCCCTCTGCAAGCTCAGGAAAGGAAGGCAGGCTTGCCGCGTCGGCGCCCGTGAGCCAGAGCGCTGAGGTCCAGAGCTTTTCGAACACGGCGTCGGACACGCGCTCGAAGCCATGGGCGAGGATCGAACGGTTGCGCGCGACCAGGGGAGACTTCGTACCTCTCAGTTCAGAATCTTGGAATTTGGTGCCGACAGAATCGTCCAGAGCCGCGAGCAGCTCGTAGGCGTCTTGAAGGCCGAGTTCGAGGACGCCATCGTTCTCCCGCGTCGCCCAGGTGTTGCGCAGTGGATCTGGGACTCGATCCAGCGGGACCCTTTCGGTGCTCTCGATGCCGTGGTCTTCCTTGAGAGCCACCTGCGCGATGGCCTCGATGGCGCGGTAGAGCCTCGCGACGGCGTCATCGAATCGCCCCTCGTCCTTGCGCCGCTTGGCATTCGCCAGGAGGTCGAGCACATGGTGACGACTCGGCGGCGTCGCCTGTCCAAGTTGACTGAGATGCATCGCAAGCCGGGCAGCTCCAGCGAGTACGCGGTCGCCTCTCGTCGCGCCGAGCACGGCACGCAGATCGTTCGCTGACTTGCTAACGCGCTCGAGCCGGCTCCTGCTGGTCGTGTGATCGAACCGGTCCCACGCATCGAGCGCCTTCGCGAGATGCTCGAGAGAAGACAGCTCGCGCTTTCGGTCGGGGCGGCTCACGCGCTTCATCGTCACGGTGGCGATGTTCGCCGCCGCGAGAAACGCGTGCTGATCGAACAGCACTACGAACTCCTCGACGGCTTGGTAACCAAGCGCGTCCCACGGGTTGGCTTGGTGGACGATCTTCTCGGCGCCGGAGACCACGACGCCCACGCCGTCCTTGGTGCGCTCACTGCCGCCCACGTACGAGAACACGCAGGGCCAGCGACTCGCCTGGATACCGATCGCCGCCGACATGCACTTGGTGCCGCCCGTAAAATCGACCACGACCTGGAAGGATTCGCCACGCGCTGCCCACTCAGTAGCGACGGGCGTCAACTGCCGCAGGTGGTCGAGGCAGTTCGCGAGATCCTGCCCCTCGGGGAGTTCGAATAGGTCGTACCTGCCCGCATCGAGATCCACGCCCTCTACGCGCGCCATCGGAACGACCTGCGACGCCACATCATCCTTTGTTTGTGGCGTGTGAATGAACCGAACCCGCACGGGCTGCCACTGCTTGAGCGCGGCGACAATCGGTTCGGGGCTGCCACCCACGGTGCAGATCAACAAGGTCGAGCTGCTCACGTCTGTGCCTCTTCAGGAAACAGATTGTCCCACGCCTCGATGAGGGCGCGCGCCCGAGCCTTCTTCTTCTCGTCGGCCTTCTTGTTCGTGAGACGGTTGGTCCATGCGGTGCGCAGCTCGAACTTCACCCCGATCGCTCGCACCACGTCCAAGTGCTCCTTGACCGTGGCGTCGGGAGCGGCAGAGAGCAGGTTACGCATGGGCCCCGTGACAGCTTCGCCTCGCAACCACTTTTCGATGTCGCCTCTCAGAGCGTCCTTCCCGTACTTCTCCATGTCGCCGACGGCCTGCTCGGCCCTCGAACGTCGCGGCTCGGGTGCCTTCCACTCGCCAACCGCGCCGATCCCGTAGCCAGCAGCCGTCTTAGCGCCGACGCCCCAGTTCTTGAGCGCATCGGCGAGGAGCTGCCCTGCAAGTTCGGTCCACTCGATCGGACCGCTCAGGGCAAGCAGCAGTCGGCACTTTGGATGCACGGTCAGGAACGCGACTGGATTCGGGCTGTCGTAGTCGTTGGGCGCGCTCTGACCGGAGGAGTCGTAGTAGCCCTTTTGATGCACCGTGAGCACGTCGGCCGTGAAGGGCTTGTTGTTGGGGATACTGCCCGGCACATAGAGCGCATCGTGGAACGTGACGAGGCCCGCAGCCGCGCTAGCCTCGAAGCCCTTCTCACGCATCGTGGCGTCTTCACGGGCGTCAGTCGCTCCAAAGAGCGCGCGGTAGATGGCGCCAGGACCACGCTCGATGCGTCGGCGATTCCAGGTCACGCCCTGGTAGTCGGCGCGTGCTCTCTCGTCGCCTTGCTGCTCCCAGGGCTTCTTACCGGGGTCGGCGGGCCCGTAGGTCGCGTCGACGTAGTGCGCGGCGAGCCCCTTTAGCGCCGAGGCGGGGATGACCGGGACGCCCCAGGTGTGATGCACGGTAAGGCCGACATCGATCGCGCTCGCGTTGCTGTGTCCAATGAGCAGGCGGGTCGCGAGGGTGAGCTCGGCGAGTCGGTCTCCGGGGGCCGAGAAGCTCGCCTTCCAACGCTCAAAGCTGCGCGCATAGTCGGATGGCACGGCGATGTCGGTGAGCTTCTTCAACCACTGACGTCGCTTGTGGTCGCTGACCTTGCCATCAGCGACTTCCGTGGGTGCCCACGCGTCGTAGGCGAGGCCCAGATGGTCAGGGACATCACAGCCGATCGACTCCCTCAAGACTTGTCGCATCGTCAGGTCTCCTCGACGATCGCCTGCACGGCGCGCTTGAGCCAGGTCGCGACCTGCAGCAACTCGCGCGTGGCGATCATGTAGCTGTCGGCGTCGAGCCCACGCACACGTTGGCCGATGTCGTGCGCTGTGGCGTCCTCGAGCCCAGGCACGCGCGCACTCGCCAGATGCCCAAGGAGGACATCACCCCGGTTCCCGAGTCGTTGCACCGACGCCATGGCCGCGCAGAGCCCACTCCGCAGGATGTTGGCGCCGAGGTCGTTGACCGCGATCTGGTAGTCCTTCCGCTGCCTAGGTTGGACCTGAGCGACCGCCTCGTAGGCGTGCAGTGCGCGCTGTTGATCACGGAGCGACATGAGCATCTCCGTTCTTTGTGAAGGGGACGATGCGGCAGCGTCCGCGCCCGGTGGTCGCCTTGCCACCGAGTTGGTGGACCTCTTCGCTAGGGAGCGCGAAGCCCAAGACCTCATCGGGAGTCAGGTTCACGTTGCGACGACGGCTTCGGTCCGCAGCGAGAAGCCCGATGAGCAGGGTCTCGGGCGGTAGGCTCTCCTCGAGCCACAGCGCACCGGGAGCGACGGTGCGCGTCCGTTCATCGAGTCGAACACGTGCGTCCACCTGCGTCGCCGTCTCCCAGAGGAACGCCATCGTGTCGTCGTCGACGATAGCGAAGCGCTTTGTGAAGATGTCGTCGCCTGGGGAAGCGAGCGGCGCGAGGCGCTGCGCCCACGCGGTCGTTTCTGTGGCCACTGTCGCGGCCAGGTCGAGATCTTCGAGGTAGAGCCTCTCGTTGTGGACGCAGACCGTCCCCTGCGGGAGGCGCGCGCCGCGTCCATCAATGCTCGGGATCGCGAGGCTCGTCTCCTCGAGGTCGCGTTTCACGAGCGTTAGCAGCAAAGGTGACGTGACCCACGCGAACGTGCCCCGGAAGCTCCGCACCGGCAGCGCGAGCAGGCGAGCATCGCCGACGACCAGCGCACCAGCGTGCGCGGCGGGATCGTCCGACGGTCCGAACACGGCCTCAGTCTTTTCGCGGTCGGTCGCGCGTCGCGCGTCCCGCAGAACGCCCTTGATGGAAGAGCCCGGCAGGAACGGGATGCCCGTGGCCTTCATGCGCGCTGTCGGCAGATCGATGATGTCTGGCGTGTGCCCAGTACCGGCGTGAAGTGGCGACAGGGCGTGCAGGAGGAAGGATTTCGTGTTCATGGGTTGCTCCTTGCTGGGCGCCAGACGCCCGGGACGATGCGGCCAAAGCCTTCGTCGGTACGAGTGCCGAGCGCGGCGAGCCAGAGCGACTTGGCCTCTGCTTCTTCGAAGGGTTGTCCATCGGCGCGCTCGAAGAAGTAGACGGCGCCCGGCGGCACCATGCGCGAAGTCGGCTTGGGCTCGCCCTTCGCCATGTCCCAGCCAGACACATGGATCGGGCGAGGCACAAACGCCGCACGCAGGATGACGTCGAGCCCCGCGAGCCGACCTCGGTACTGGCCGTTGGTGTTCACGAGGCCATCGGGCAGCCAGCCCCTCCTAAAACAGAGCGGTGATACCGCGACGAGGCGCAGCCCCGGACTGGACGAACGGAACGCCTCGAGAACGCGTGATGGCGGCTCGAAGAGCGTCGTGAGGAGCGACTCGACGCGCGACAGCCTGGAGTCAGAGCCCAGCGTCGCGATTTTGGGAAGCTCGCCCGCAGGCAACTCGACCTCGAGGCCGAGCGCCCATTCACCGCTTCGGTCGAGGGTCTCGACGACGTCGTGTGAGAAGAGGACGCCCTCGTCCGAGGTCAGTTCCTCCGGGCGGATACCCACGTGGACCTGAACTCGTCGCGCAGTCGCGAGCGGTTTACGGCGATCTCCTACGGACTCGCCAGCGAGCCACGTGGTGAACTCTTCGCTGCTCCACCAGCGCGGAGCAGCGCGCGGCTTCTGTGCGTCGTCTGGCACTGGACGCCAGAGCGCCTCGCGCGCCTCGTCGTCGTCGCGACCGAGCGTTGGAGCAATTGGCGCAACAGGATCGAGGCGATGCACTTCCTGGCGCCCTTCGAGCCAGAGCGCATCGAGCGGGATGGGCCAGATCGCGTCTTCGACGCGCCAAGCAGCGCCATGCTTCCGACGAAGCACCAGGGTTCGCCCGAGCCGAATGGGCTGCGTGCGGCTTCGCCAGTCGTCCGGCGTGAAGATGGTGCCGGTCCGGGTCTCCTCACCGCGCCCCCACAGTGAGCGCAGCGCACCGAGCACCGTCGAAGGCCAGGGCCAGTCGAGCCCATGTCCGCGGCCCGAGGCGCTCGTATGCCAGCCCCGACCGTCCTTGGCGAAGAAGCCATCTCGTGGAAGCAGGGCCAGGTGTATCGTGGTCGTCGTCATGCTGCGGTCTCCTGGCTGAGGCGCTCGCGGATGGCGGCACGATCGAAGGTGCGCGCGATGAGCAACCGCGCGACCCACGCCTCGACGTGAGCATGAAGCGGCGCGTACTCAGCGTTCGGGTCGAGCCCGAGACCGACCTCCTCGGGCCGCAGGCCAGCGCCCTCGATGCGTGCGAGTAAGCGCTTCACCTCGAGTGCGAGGACCCGCGCCCAGCCGTTACGGCCCGCGTCATCGGTCTTGGGCAGGCGCGTCAGGACGCTCGCGATCTCGTAGACCTTGCGAGTAGGGATGCGGTCTCGCAGCAGCGCGGTCGCCTCGCTCAGCGCGTGAACCGGGTTGGTGCTCCACTGTGCTCGCCATGTCCGCGTCCCACCGGATCGCTTGTCAACGAGGATCGCGAGCGCGTTGCGGTCACGCTTCGCCTCGTCTTCAGCTTGGCGCCCGAGAGTGAGCAGGTCGCCCATGCTCTCCATGACGTGGCCGATCCCCAGGCCAACCGACAAGGTTGGTCGCTTGTCGGCGGCGTGCGATCCACAGGCCGTGGCCATCGCGCTCTCGAAGGACGTGCGCAGGGCATCGGCGCAGGCGATTGCCTCGGGCAGCGAGACGAAGGCGAGCACATCGTCACCGCCCGCGTACACGAGCGCTCCACGATGCTCCTGTTCGACGATCCTGCGGCCCGCCTCGGCGAAACCCGCGAGCGCCTTCGAGAAAGCGCGGTGCGCGTCTGCGGAGCCGAGGCCGTCGATCGCGCGGCCCATATGATCGCCGTCGGCGACAAGGCAGGCGACGTAGGGAAATGGCTCGTCAATCTTTCGGAAGAGCGGCCTAACGTGCTGACGGCCCCACGCCTCCGCGTCGCCTTGCAGCCCCTGCTCGTCGAAGACCGAGCGCCAGCGGCTCGAGAGCAAGACGCTACCGTCGAAGGCGAAGGGCTGGACGCACGGGAGGTCGGCGCGCGCCACACGTGAGACGCCTGCCGTGCTGCACGCATTCTTGAGCGCATCGAGCTCGGTCGATGCCACCTGGCCCGCGTGCGATAGCCATGAGGCCAACGCGACGTTGATCACGGGCACGAACTGGTCAGGCTCCCCGCCGGCGCGCTTCACCAGCCCCACCGCGTCGAGCTGTTCACCGTCGGTGATGCGATAGCGGCGAACCAAATCGCTCGCGCGTTGCCTTGGAGGGAGGAGGACCGACTCGCGCGCGCCGTCCAGGCTCGACTTCGGCACGTTGCCGCGCCCCTGAAGCCAAGGATCGAAGTCACGTAGCCGCTTGCGCCCGGCGAG
>JBKGZI010000312.1:0-7472 GCA_046545675.1 Persicimonas sp. | reverse complement strand
CTTCGGCATCGAGCTCGACGATATGAGCCAATATGACCTCGCCGACGAAAACGCGTGGACGCCCAGGCGCCAGCTCCAGACGTGGCGACAAACCGCACGCCGACGCGACTTTGTCGCGCTCTTCGATCGCATCATGCGCGACAGCGGAGTCATCCGGCGTGAGCTGCTCGCCTCACCCAATGGGCGACGAATGACCAACTATCGCCACATCTTCGATTGGCTGCTCGAGCAGGCCGCCGGCTGGCGCCACGGCGTCGAGCAACTCGCAGATATCCTCCAGCGCTGCCGCGACGGAAACGGCAGCCAAGACCAAGAGCAGGGCTCGGGGCTGCAGCGCCTGGAGACCGATCGCAGCTCGGTCCAGATCATGACCATCCACAAGAGCAAGGGCCTGGCCGCCGAGGTCGTCTTCCTATGCGGGGGCTTCTCGGCGCGTCCATCCAAATCCCACTACGCCAGGGTTCGGGTCCTGGCGGAGTCGAGCGAGTACAACGACTACGACGAGACCATCGCCTTTCCCTACCTGACCGGCGCGGAGAAAAAGACGGCCTCCGACAAACCGGGCGGCGCACGCGCTTTGAGCCTCGACGAGCCCTACGACCAAGAGACCTTGCTAGAACTCGAGCGTCTCTTTTACGTTGCCATCACCCGCGCCAAGACAAAGGTCTTTTTGCCCTCCGTACATCCCTCCGCGCTGGGAGCAAACGGCCAAAAATGGGCGCTGCAGCCTATCGCCGATACCATCGAGGCGATGGGCGGCATCGACGCTCTCGACGGACGCCCCGGCTTCGAGGTCAGCAAATTCACCCTCGAGGATGTCGACATCAGCGAGCCGGTGCCCGATCGGCTCGAATCTGCCGAATGTCTCGATGCTTACGCTGCGCTCATCGCCCAGCGGCCGCCCACTAAACCCGGCGGAGACAAGACCTTCGGCGAATTCCGAGAGCAAAATCAGCGCGTCATGGAGTCGTACTCGTCGCTCGCCCAACACAGCAGCGACCGTGGAGATGCGGTCGAGGATGCCAGCGGCTTCGAACATCCGCTGCCCAAGAGCATCAACGCCGGCTCGTGCCTGCATATGATCATGGAGTTCATCGACTTCAGTACGGCCGCCGACGCGGCCACTGTCGATGCGTGGCTACAAACGATCGACCCTCAACGAGACGAGAGCATCGAGGAGATCATCGCCGGCCAACTCGAGGCGTTCGACTTCGACCTCAAATATCTACCCTATGTCGCCAGCATGGCGTTCAACGCACTGCAGGTTCCCCTGCAAGCCGGCTCGAAGACGTTGCCGGCTCTCAAAGAACTCGCCTTCGAACACACCGCCCGAGAGGTCGGCTTCGTCCTGCCGTTGCCCGACGCCACGGCAAAGACACTCGGCGAAACGCCGCCCGAGGGATTCAAGGCCAAAGACGGCTACCTGATTGGCGAGATCGACCTGCTCTTCGACGACGAGGACGGACGAGCCTATTTCGCCGATTGGAAGAGCGACACACGTATCGGCGGCGCGGCTTATGACACCGCGACGTTGCAACGACATATCGAGGCGGAGTACCGCGAACAGGCGGCGGTCTACACCGTCGCGCTGATGCGCATGCTGGGCATCACGACCCAAGAAGCCTACGAGCGCGACTTCGGCGGCTTCTTCTATCTCTTCCTTCGCGGCATGCCCGCCGGCCAACCCGGTGATGGCTACGTCTTCGAGCGTGTGCCGTGGTCGGCCATCGAAAGCCTGCACGCCTCGCTCACTGAGAATGACGCCGCCCTCGCGGATACACTGCAAGGATTCACATCATGACGAACTTGATCGCAGCGGGAACCATCAAAGCGCGATTCGACTCCGACACGCACGAACACGTGCGCGAGGCCGAGCTGCTCGGGCGGGTGCTCGACGAGTTGCAGGTCTCCAGCCACCGCGTATGGACGGTCGAGAAGGTCCTCGGCTTGCTCGACGAACCTACCACAGTCGTCGAACGCGCCGCTCGTCTGGTCGCCTGCGCGGTGGTCACTGCCATCTCCCAGGGGAGCACCGGCGTGCCCCTCGAGGGTGGCCGACACGGGACGGGCTTGAGCTCTCTGCTCGAGACTCTCTTGGAGACCGCCCATCGCCTGGACGAGTCCGGTGAGGTCATGCGTTTGTCCGCAGACAAGGTTCTCGATGACTTCAAATCTGCGCTCGACAGCGGGACCCTGGCGCCTCTGGTAGGTGCTCCGAGTGACTACTGCCCCATCACCATTGACCGCGGCGCCCTATATACCCATCAGACCGCGACAATGGAGGCGTCAGTAGCCGACAAGATTGCCCGGATGCTCGGCGACGTCTCCGGCGTGATCATGAGCGACGCCCAGGCGCATATAGACGCCGTACTCGACGTGATGCCTTTCCCGATGGATGGGAACGAAAGACTCGAAAAACTCGATGTGCTCGATCGTGTCTTGCCGCGGCGCTTTTCGGTGGTCTCGGGCGGAGCCGGCTCGGGCAAGACGACTATCGTGCTGGCCATTCTGCGCGTCTTGCAGCTCCTGGACAGTGACGCAGGCGGGCTCGATCCGAGCGAGATTGCATTGGCCGCACCGACCGGAAAGGCCGCCAAGCGGCTATGGGAGTCGGTCGAGGCCCAGGTCAGTGACGTCCGAAACGCGCATGCCGAGGGACCAAATTCGCGCCTTTCCGAGAAGCTCGTCGAGTTGCGCGACGGTCTCGAGGAGCCGAAAACCCTGCATCGACTGCTCGGCTACTCGCCGTACTTCAAGACCTTCCGCCGAAATGCGGACAGCCCGCTGTCCGCCAAGCTCGTGGTCGTCGACGAGGCATCGATGGTCGATCTCAGCCTGATGGATGCCCTGCTCGACGCATTGGACGACCACGCCCGGCTGCTCTTGGTGGGCGATGCCGGCCAACTTCCCGCCGTCCAGGCCGGAGCGGTCTTTCACGACCTCTCGGCGACCAACCCGGCCGGAGAGCGGCTACCATGCACCTCGGTGCTCCAGCACAACTTCCGCGTCCAGGGAGCCAAAGGCGACCCCGCACTCGACATCCCCAAAGTCGCCGACAATGTGCGCGACGGTTCATCCGAAACATCGCTCACAGCTCTGATCGCCGATGGTCTCGTCGACAGAAGCGCCGCGCCTCAGAATGAACCTGGCGTCTATTGGATCGATACCGGCAAACAGCCGGAGGACACGCCAGATGATTTCATCGACCCATGGTGGAGGACGCACTACTCCTTCTTGACACCCGAGGGTCCCCACCGCAGCCACAAGGTCTTCAAGCACACCCACGACGGCGGTTTTACCGAAGAGGCCACCGCCGCGCTCGAGGCGCTGTTCGACAAAATGAAGCGCACTCAGCTCCTATGCATCACACGGGTGCTCGACTCCGGCGCCAATCGGCTCAATTGGCTATTGCACAGAAAATTCGTCGACGCCCACGGCCTCGGTGACGCGGACCGCTTTGAAGAAGGCGAGCCGGTCATGATTACCCGAAACGACTACGACGCCGACGTATTTAACGGCGACGTCGGGATTGTGCTGTATACCTTGTTGCCCGAGGAGCAGGCCGATTCCGCCCAGCGCGCAAAGAAGCGCGTGGTCGTCCCCGACGGCGACGGCTTCCGCGCAGTCCCCTTCGGCCGCATCAGGGACAAGCTCGAACACGCCTACGCCCTGACCGTTCATAAGAGCCAGGGCTCTGAATACGACCACGTCGGTGTCGTCTTGCCGGCTCTGCTCGACGTCCCCAATGCCGACGACCAGCACGCCGACGACCAGCACGCCGTCCACCCGTTGATGACCCGCGAGATTCTGTACACGGCCATCACCCGCGCCAAAGAATCGGTGACTATCTTTGGCAGCCAAGCCGTCTTCGATGGCGGTGCAGCCAACAGCGCCGGTCGCTTCTCTGGTGTTCGAGACCGCTTGGCCGAGCGTGAATACGGCGCGACCGCGTCAGTCACACGCCCACATACCGATGGCTCACAGTTGGCAGAGACCTCCGAGGCGACCTAAACAATCTTCCGCACCGCCTCGACCATCAACTCCAGCGAGCCGTGCAGAGGATGGTCGTCGTCGACCTCGGTCACCTCGACGCCGAATTGGGCGCACTTGTCTCGGACGGCGTCGATGGGCACGACCTCGTCGTGGACGCCGTGGATGACCACGGCGTTGTCGGGCATGCGCTCGACCTGCTCGGCGGCCTCTTTGTATAGCGCGGGGGCCATCAGGACGTAGCCGTGGAAGCGGTCGGGGTGGCGCGAGTACAGCAGCGCGGCCAGCAGGCCGCCGAAGGAGGAGCCGACCACGACCAGGTCGGTCATGCCCTCGGTGATGCGTTCGGCCTTCTCGAGTCGATCCCAGATATCCATCATGCCCTCGAAGTCCGGTGAGACGACTTCGAAGTCCTCGCTCAGGCGATGGTATTTGGTGCCGTGCGGGCCTGATTCGAGGCCGTGAAAAAAGTAGATCGGCTTATCCAACATGATTCTCCTCAGATATGGCGGCACGCAACATTGACGCCCCCCAATCCCGTTGCTAATCGTGCCTTTTCAGACGATGAAACGACCGGCGAGGGTGTTATTATGTATGCAAGTTGGCGTCAAATTTCTGGATTATCTGGCCCCCCCGCAGCGGGCTTGGCCGTCTTCTTGCTCATCAGCCTGGTCGGCCTGAGCAGCCCGCCCGAGGCCACCGCCGGCGACTCCTGGTCGACGCCGCATCCGGGCATGCGCCGGCTGTCCCGGACCACCTCCGAGCCCAACCGCATCAACGCCCTCGAGATCGACCTATGCGCCAACGGCGTGGGCGTGCGGGCGACCAAGTCGGACGAGCGCCAGCAGACGCCGTCGTCATTCGCGCAGTCGGTCGGCGCGCAGGCGGCGGTCAACGGCGACTTCTTCGGCTATTCGACCTATAGCACCAGCGGCCTGGCCATCGGCGAGGGCGAGCATTGGTCGGGCACCACCGACGGCGCGGCGAACGCGTATGCGGCATTCTCCAGAGACCGCGTCGAGTTCTCCGGGGACAACGAGACCCGCGGCCCCGAAGACTGGATGCAATCGGTGGTCTCCGGGCTGGGCACGCTGGTCGAAGACGGCCAGGCGATCACCTCGCCGCCGTCGCAGCCGTCGCATTGCTCCCAGCGCCACCCGCGCACGGCGATGGGCCTGTCTCGGGACCGGCGCACGCTCTACCTGGCGGTCGTCGACGGCCGCAGCACCTCCAGCCGCGGCATGACCTGCGTCGAGCTGGCCAATCTAATGGAGGGCCTGGGCGCGTGGTCGGCGGTCAACTTCGACGGCGGCGGCTCCACCGCGATGTGGATCGAGGGCGTCGGCGTGGCCAACCAGCCCTCCGACGGCACCCAGCGCACCGTCGCCAACCACCTGGCGGTCTACGCCAATGGGTCAGGCGAGCCGGGCGCGTGCGACCGCTCCTACGACGAGGCCGCCTTCCAGGTCGGCGCGCGCGGCCAATCCACCACCACCGACATCGACGGCGACGGCCTCGCCGACGCCTGCTCGCTCGGCCCCGACGGGCTCGAATGCTACACCTCCGAGGACGGCACCTTCGCCACGCGCGTCCAGGGCCCGGCCTGGCTGCAGGACGACGGCTGGTCCGACCCGGCCAACTACTCGACGATCCGCTTCGGCGACCTCGACGGCGACGGCCGCGCCGACGTCTGCGTGCGCTACAACGACGGGGTCCGCTGCTATCTGTCTGAGGGCGACGGCTTCGGCTCGCACTTCGACGGCCCCGAGCTGTCCGACGACACCGGCTGGGGCAGCTCGGCCAGCTATTACTCGAGCCTGGCGATGGCCGACGTCGACGGCGACGGCCGCGATGATCTGTGCGCCCGCGCGGCGGCCGGATTCCACTGCTATTTCAGCAATAGCGAGCCGGGCAACGCCGGCGGCTTCTCGGGCCGCAGCGCCACCCTCGAGGCGCTGTCGAACGCCGAGGGTTTCAACGAATTCGAATATTACGGGACCATCCGCCTGGGCGACGTCAACGGCGACGGCCGCGCCGACGTCTGCGCCCGCACCGCCGACGGCATGCGCTGCTGGCTGTCCGACGGCCACGACTTCAGCACCGAGATCTCCGGCCCGAATTGGAGCGACGCCGGCGGCTGGAACAAGCTGCCCTACTGGCCGACCGTCCGACTCGCCGACGTCGACGGCGATGGGCTCGCCGATCTGTGCGCCCGCGGGGCGAGCGGGTTTCGCTGCCACCTCTCCGAGGGCGACGGCTTCAGCGGCGCCTTCGGCGGCGATCTGTGGCCGAATGACTGGGGCTGGGACGACTACGACAACACCTCGACCATCCGCCTGGCCGACATCGACGGCGACGGCGACCTCGACGCCTGCGCCCGCTCCAACGACCGCCTGGTCTGCAATCCGTGGGTGGCCAACGAGGACGGCGGCGGGCCAAATAACGCCTTCGGCCCCACCATCGACGGCCCCGAATGGTCCAACGACGGCGACTGGGACCACATCATGTACCACGCGACCATCCGCACCGCCGACATCGACGGCGACGGCACGGCCGATCTGTGCGCCCGCGGCTACAGCCGCTTCGACTGCGCCACCTCGCCGCTCGACGGCTCCGACACCGACCTCCAGGGCCCCGAATGGAGCGTCCCCAACGGCTGGAACTCCCCGGCGTTTTACACCACCATCCAACTCGTCGACCCGCCGCCGACGACACCCGACGAACCCGGCGAAGACGCCGGCCATTCTGACGCCGGCCAGCCCGACGCCGGCCAACCCGACACTGGCCAGGCCCCGGACACCGGCTCACCGGACACAGGCTCGCCCGACGCCACAGACCACGACACTGGCCAAATCGGCGCCGACGCCGACCAGCCCTCGGACCCCTCCCGAGACAACGCGAGCACCCAAGCCACAACCTCGGGCTGCGCATGCAGCCAAAGCGGCCCGGCTCAGCCGGCCGGCGGAGTGCTGCTGTGGCTGGTAGGCGTGGCGTTGCTGCGGCGTCGTTGGTGAAAACCAGGCGCCCTCGGGCGCCTCCGTGAACGTGGTCGTGGTCGTCTGATGATCCCACACATCTCTGGAGCTGACTCGCTGTTGCTTCTCAAGGCGCCGTTGTATGGCGCCTTAAAGGCCAACACCCAGCTAACTCGAAAGATGTGATCGATGGTTAGTCGTGGTCGTGGTCGTGGTCGTAATCGACCAGCAACAAACCCCAGCCAACATTCTCGCTTCACTCGAGCAGCCCCCACGAAAGGCAGCCCTCGAGCAACGCATATTGTGAGCCGACCGAACCCCCACCGAGACTCGAAACTCCATGCAGTTCGTCTACGTCTACGACCACGACTACGCTCACGACCACGGGGAGCCACCACTAGATGTTCTTCACTTGACCATCGCCAGCGCTATTTCCCCTAAAATGGTCCAACACCTTAAGTACAAGCGCGTAAGTCTTGTGGATAACGAGAAGCTCGAGACACTCGA
>JBKGZI010000311.1:0-7474 GCA_046545675.1 Persicimonas sp. | reverse complement strand
GCGGGGTGTGTTCATCGCCTGTAGGTTGGCAGAAGATGCCCTCCCCGCTTTTGCAGTCCAAAAGTGGCACGCGCGGGGAGCGAGTGCAGTACTGATCGACAGACGATGAACACACCCGGGATGGCGCGGATGGCGCGGATGACGCCATCGGCGTGGCCCTTGCGTCACAGGTCGCCCGCGACAATAATCCCGCGATCTTATCGCATGTCTCTACTAGATAGTTTTGTTTGGAGTCGCCATGCCGCCCACCCTCATTTGCATGCCCACCTACAACGAGGCCGAAAATTTGCGGCCCATCCTCCAGGCTGTCCACAACGTGGTCCCCGAGGTGCATATTTTGGTCATCGACGACGGCTCACCCGACGGCACCGGCGATATCGCCGACGAGGTGGCCGGGCGTGACGAGCGCGTCCACGTGCTGCATCGCACCGAGAAGGCGGGTCTGGGCAAGGCGTATATCGCCGGGTTTCGATGGGCGCTCGAGCGTGATTACGAGCGCATTCTCGAGATGGACGCCGATTTTAGCCACCAGCCCAAATACCTGCCCGAGATGATCGGCCAACTCGACGATTACGACGTGGTCGTCGGCTCGCGATACGTGGCCGGCGGCGGCACGGAGGACTGGGGCGCGCTGCGCAAATTGATCTCGCGCGGTGGGGGCTTCTACTCGCGCATGATTCTGGGCATCGACGTCCAGGACCTGACCGCCGGCTTCGTCGCCTGGCGCCGTGAGGTGCTCGAGGACCTCGCCCTCGACGACGTCGAGGCCTCCGGATACGTCTTCCAGATCGAGCTGAAATACCGCGCCTTCAAGAAGGGCTACAAGATCCTCGAGGTGCCCATCGTCTTCCCCGACCGCATCGCCGGCGAGTCCAAGATGACCCCAGATATCGCCGCCGAGGCGCTGTGGCGCGTCTGGAAAATCCGCTTCAAAGTGTGAGTACGGCAGGGGTTCAGGGGTCCGGGGGTCCAGGGGTCCAGGAACTGCGTAACGGCAGGGGGCCGGGGGGCCGGGGGGCCAGGCACGGCAACGCCCGCTTACGACTTCTCGACCCACTGGGGCGTATAATTCGGGTCGATTAGATATCCGTTGTCGATCGTCTCGACGACGTCTTTGAGGCCCTGCGAGCGCATACGGGAGACGGTCATATATAGGCGCTGGGAGCCGGATTCGGGGGTGAGCACCTCGTCGGGCCAGCCGGCGTCGACGAGTTCGCCGGCGTTGAGGGGCTCGCCGGGGGCGCTTTGGCGCTGGTCGACGAGGGCGCGCAGGATGCGCCGGAAAGGGCCGCGCCGGCTGATGTCGGTGGGCTCGTCGTCGTCGACGGCGAACCAGCGCATCTGACGGCACAGGCGCAGCACCGATTTTTGCGGCGAGCCGTCGGGCGGAAGGGCGCCCTCTTCGACGCGGCGGTCGAGGAAGTCGCGCAGGCGGGCTGCCTCATCGACGACCGTATACAGCATCGACCCGTCTTCCGGGCTGGGTTCGGCGGCGCGCTCGTAGGCGCGCTCGAGGAGGGTGCGGGCCTGCTCGTCGTCACCGGAGCGAAGGCATTCTCGGGCGCGCGCTGCGTCCACATACCCCAAGAAAACCTCGTAGAGGGGCTTCTCACGGGTCACCTCGGTGTCGGCGAAGATGGTCTCGACCCGCTCGAAGTAATTCATCGCCTCGTTGACTCGCTCCAGGGCGGCGTAGGTGGCGCCCAGATATAGCAATGTGGACAGCCGAAGGTGGATGTGGCCGACCTCGTCGACGGCGATGGCGGCCTCGAGCAGATCCTGCTCGGCCGGCCCGTACTCTCCGCGTGAGAAGCGTGACCGGCCGCGGCCCAGCCGAAACGCGGCGGTATATTCGAGGGCGCCGATGGCCGCCGACAATTCCATGGCCTCCCGGTAGCACTCCTCGGCCATCTCCATCTCGTCGATGGCATTGTAGCACCGGCCCAATTCCCGGCGGGCCATCAGGTGGCCGCGGCGGTCGTCGATGGCGCGAAAATGCTCGGCGGCGGTGCTCAGGCAACGGATGGCCTCGTCGAATTGGTGGTCGGTGCTCAGCGTCGAGCCCAGCAAGAAGAGGCCGGAGGCCTCGCTGAACCTATTTTGTCGGCGCCTGGCGCGCACCAACGTGCGGTGCAGGTAGTCGATGGCCTGGTCGGTGTGGCCGCGCCATCGAGACACGATCGCCGCGCTGGTCAGCATCGTGATGATGCTGAAGGCGTCGGAGTCCTCGACGCGCTCGACGGCCTCTTGGACCAGGGCCAGGCTGGACTGCTCGCGGCCGAGCATGGCCAGCGAGAATCCCAGCCCGCTCTGCATATAAGCGCTCATCAATGTGTCATCGAGGGTGTCGGCCAGCTCTTGGCCGCGCCGGTAATCGCGTTCGGCGGATTCGTATTGGCCGGTCCACGCGTAGACATCGCCTCGGACGCATAGGGTGCGCACCAATAGATCGGGTCGCTCGGCGCGTTCGGCCTCGTCGCAGACCGCCTCGGCGCGCGCCATGAAGCCGCCCAGCGGCCCGACGCGGGTGTCCAACTCGCCGAGGCCCTCGATGATGGGCACGGCTTTGTCCAGGTCGGTCGTCTTCGCGTAATCGACGGCGCGGTAGAGGTTGGCCAACTCCACGCGCCCCCGCTCGATCCACCGCCTCTCACGGTCGTTTTGAAGTGCCGTCCTCAATGCGACGGCCCACTGCGCAAAATACGCCAGATGCGCGCGCCGCGCCGCCTCGAAGGTCTTCTGGTCGATGTGCTCGCCGACGAATTGGCGCATCGGGACGAGCATGACCAGCCGCTGGGTGTCGTCGACGCGGCCCTCGACGCGCACCAACGAGTGCTCGCGAAGCAAGCCGAGCAGATCTTCGGCGTCGTGGTCGTCGCCCAGCACCCCTTCGATGACGGCGATGGCCGCCTCCGCCGAGAAGCTCTCCTCGAAGACCGTGCAGACCTCGAGCACGGCCTGAGCGGGGGCATCGAGCAATAGCCAACTGCGCTCGAGCGCATCAGCGAGCGCGTTCTGCGCCCTGGACGGTGAGCCGGAGTCAGCCGTGGAGCCGGCCTCGCTGGAGGTGCGCTCGGCCGCGGCTGCCCGTCGGCGCGGCGAGTCCGTGCGATTGCGGCGATGGTGCAGCGTGGCCGCGGTCAGCTCGAGGGCCAGCGGCAGACGGCCGCAGTTGGCGACGACGGCGTCCATTTCGTCGCGGGAGCGCCGGCGGCCGGAAGCGTGCGACGGGTGCATCAGCCGATCCTCGAGCACCGCGCGGGCGGCCTGGGGGCCGAGCACCCCCAGATCGACGGTAGATGAGGCGTCGTCGACGGGGCGCTGGCTGGTCAGGATCACGCGCAGATCGGGCGCCGCCTCGAGCCATCGATCGACCGAGGCCTGCAGGCTCTGAGCCAGTCGGTCGACGTCGTCGAGGATGAGCAGGGTCGGGCCACGCTCGCTGAAGGCGGCGGCCAGCCGATTTTCGAGCTCGTCGGATGCCTCTGAGCGCGGAATCTGCACGCCCGTGGTGCGCGCCACCGACAGCAGGGCGGCCTCGAGGGAGTCGGCGTCGGAGAGCTCGCAGAACCAGGCTTGTCCCCTTGTATGTCCGGTCGTAAGTCCGCCCGCGCCGGCGCCAAGTCGATGGGCTCGGTCGGTGAGGTGGGCGCGGTGGATGAGCCAGGCCCGGGCGAATTCGACCGCCAGGCGCGACTTCCCCGAGCCGGCCGCGCCACACAGCGCCGCGCGGCGGGTGTCGGCGTCGATGAGCGCGGCGATCTGGCCGAGCTCCCGGGCGCGGCCGATGAACGTGCCGGTGAAGTTGGGAAGCTTCGAGCGCAACGTATCGTCGGCCGGGCGACGCTGTGTCGCCGCCGGCTCATCGCCGGTGTCTTCGGAGCTCGCGGGAGCCAGCGTCGCCACTGGCGCGTTCGCGTCGAGCCGGCGACGCAGCGACTGCGCGCGCTCACCGGCAAGCTCGCCGAGCAGATCGGCGCTCGTCGGACTCAGCGCGACCCGGTTCGGCGCGACCGTCGCGGCCAGGCGCAGCGCGTGACCGACGGCTTCGCCGCTGGCCAACGTGTGCCCGCTGAGCGCGGCGGTGTGCTCATACAGAATGCCCACGTCGATCCCGATGCCCAGCTCGAGCCCGTCGAGTTCGTCAGTGTACGTTCCCTTCGGGGCACCCAACAGCGCCAGCGCCCATTCGGAGGCGTCGAGGACGCCCTCGAAGCGGACGACCAGCTCGGCGCCGCGGGCGTCGATTCGCCGGCCACCGTGGCGCTCGAGCAAGGCGGCGACGGCGGCCTGGAGGCTCGCGGCGGCCTCGGCCATCCGCACGGGCTGCTCGCGCCACAGCCGCTGCGCATCGACGATCTCGACGACGGCCACGGCGACGGGTTGGAGGTCGAATTGGCTCATGCTCGTCCTGCTTTGGAGCGCTTGGAGCGGCTTCCAACGGTGCCAGACCATCTTGGTCTGGACTGCACGCGGTGCCACCGGGGCTAGAAGCCCGGGCACCGAGGTTTCGGCACAACTGTTAGACTTTGTTAGTTTCGCGTCTCGGGGCCAACCGCGATGCTATAAATGCAGCGAGCAACGGTATCATCCGAGCGTGCATTTGTGTGCGGGGTGCGCTTAATGGGTGGATATTATTCATGAATCAAAGACAGAGATACGGGATTTGTCATGAAGATACGAGCATCAGTCATCATCGCCCTCGCCCTTCTCTTATCGCTGGCCGGCGCGGCCGGCTGCTCCGACGACGGGTCGGGAGGTCAGGTTGATTCGGGCATCTCCGACGCGGGGGGCGACGCTGTCACTGAAGATACCGGGAGTGGCGACGCGGATAAAGACGCGACCGACGCCACCGACACGTCGGAGGCCGACGCCGGTGACGCGACTGACGTGACGGATGGGGCGGATGCGACCGACGCCGCCGACGGTGGGCACGACGCCGACCCGGACGGCGGCGACGCCGATCCCGACGCCCAGTCGGACGCCGGTGACGCCGGTGACGCCGGCGACGTCGAAGAGGATACCGGTCCTCCGCCGGTCGATGACCTCGACCCCACCGGTGGCTGGTGGTCCGAGGACTACTCGATGCCCGGCTTGCAGGGAGCTTCGGGAGCGCGTGGTTATACGCTGGCTGCCGATCCCAACTCTGACGATATTTATGTGGCCGGCATCTTCGAGGTGGCCGGTATGACGGCCGCCGAAGACCTGGCCTCCTGGGACGGCACTCAGTGGAATATGGTCGGCTCCTCCCCGCCCAGCATCGAAGTCGCGGCGATCGCGTTCGACGCTGGCGGCAAGCTATACGCCGGCGGCTCCGGTGGCGGCGGCATGATCAGCGGCCCGAATACCCTGGAGACCTGGGACGGTAGTAGCTGGCGGAGCCTGGCGACCGTCGGTGGCGGCGACGTGGCCACCATCGAGATTCTCAGCGACGGCCGGGTGATCGTCGGCGGTGACTTCACCGATATGGACGGCACGACCGCCGAGAACCTGGCGGTCTACGACGGCCAGGACTGGAGCCAATTGGGTGGCGCACAGCCCGACGGGCCGGTCCGCACCATCGAGGAGATGAGCGACGGGCGCATCTGCATCGGCGGTGACTTCGACCAGGTAGGCGCGACCGACGCCGGGAAGACGGCCTGCTATGACGGCAGCCAGTGGCAGGCGCTGGGCGACCCGCTCAACTCCGGGGTCAGGGTGCTGCTCGAAGACACCAACGGCGATCTCCTGGCCGGCGGCACCTTCTCGGTGCCCAATGACCAGGGCGGCAGCGACATCGGCGTGGCGCGCTGGGACGGCACCGCCTGGCAAGGCGTGGCCGGCGGAGTCGTCGGCGGCACGGTGACCAGCGTCCGAGCGCTGGCCCACGGCCCCAACGGCGAGCTCTTCGTCGGCGGCACGTTCTCCTCGGCCGGCAGCGGCTCCGGTCAGGTCGCCGCGTCGAATATCGCTCGCTTGGACACCAACGGCACCTGGAGCCCGCTGGGCTCGGGGGTCGCCAACCAGGTCGGCGTGGTCGGCGCGGGCGTCAATGGCGTCAACGACCTGTGGGTCGATGGTTCCAACAACCAACTCGTCACCACCGGCCTCTTCTCGCACGCCGGCGGACAATTCGCCCTCAATATCGCCCGGTGGACGCTCGGATCGACGGGCAACTCCGGTTGGACGACGATGGTCTCCAACGCCGGTGAGTTCATGGGCGCCGACCGGCTGGTCAGCGCTCTGGAGACCGCGCCCAACGGTGACGTCTACGCCAGCGGGGGCTTCTCGGTGATCGGCGGGATCGAGGCCAGCAAGGCCGCGGTTTGGAATCAATCGAGCTGGCAGGCCCTCGGCGGTGGGCTCGACGGACGCGCCCGTGACATCGTGGTGGATTCGTCGGGCAATGCCCACTTCGGCGGCGATTTCAACGCCACCGCCGGCCAGTTGATCTCGAATCTGGCTACCTGGGATGGCAACGGCTGGGTGGACCCCGGTGCCGGCTCGTTCGGCGAGGTGCGCGCCCTGGCGCTCGACGCCAATGACGTGCTGTATATCGCCGCCGAGGACGCCCAGGCGGGCGGATATACCGTTTACTCCTGGGACGGCACCAACCGCCAAAAGATCGGCGAGAGCTTCGCCAACACCGTCAACGCTCTGGAGATCGGGCCCAACGGCGATCTCTACGCCGGCGGCCACTTCGAAGAGGACGTCAACGGCAACGCCTTGAGTCTCGTGGCACGCTTCGACGGCACCGACTGGGTCGAGGTCGACGGCGGGCTCAGCAACGGCTATGTGACCTCGATGGATGTCTACGACGGCGAGCTCTTGGTCGGCGGCCGCTACGACGAGGCAGGCGGTCAGGCCGCCGGCTCGATCGCGCTGTGGGACGGCACGACATGGGACACCTTGTCGGGCGGGCTCCCCCCGAGCTATGCGGGCGGCTCACCCCCAGTCGTCACCGCGGTGGCCACCAAGGCCAACGGCTTCTTCGTCACCGGCACGATGAGCAGCATCGACAGCCTCGATGTCAATTATGTCGCCTGGTACGACGGCCAGGACTGGCACGCACTGGGCGTCGGCATGGCTGACCTGGGCGAGGCGCTGGCGATCTCGAATTACCGCCTCTTTGTGGGCGGGCCGTTTACGATGGCCGGCGATGGGCCGTCGTATCACATCGCCGAGTGGAATTATGTGCCGTGAGGTCGGCGTTGAGCTCACTGCCGGCTGAGGACCCCCGCGGCGGCCTGCGCCGCCGCGCCCCCCACGCGAGGCGCGGGGGGCTGCCATTCTGCCCCAATAACCTGGGCGGGTGTTTGGGCGGTATAATTCTCCCCTTTTAGGGGAGATGCCGAGCAAAGCGAGGCAGTGGGGTTGTGCGTCGATGGCGTTGAGCTCACTGCCGGCTGAGGACCCCCGCGGCGGCCTGCGCCGCCGCGCCCCCCACGCGAGGCGCGGGGGGCTGCCATTCTGCCCCAATAACCTGGGCGGGTGT
>JBKGZI010000310.1:0-7476 GCA_046545675.1 Persicimonas sp. | reverse complement strand
GATACGAAAGGCCTGGCACGATTCGTAAACCACACGATTTCCGTGACTGCACTTAGATCAGCACTCCGAACCGCCCAATCTGAGGCCGTTTACGAGCTCCTCGACCACCGAGTGCAGCACGGAGAACGGAAAGTCGCCGTATAAGACGGCCCGCCCATTCTCGAAGACATAGGTCGGTGAGCCGCGCACGCCGATTTCGTTGCGCGCGTGCTCGTCCTCCCAGAGACCGGCGAGCGCCGAGCCGTTGTCCAGCCGCCTCTCCAAACCGGCCGGATCGACGCCGACTCGTTCGGCGACGACGAGTTGATCGTCCCGCTGACAGATGTTGCGGTTGCGCCGAAAGAAGGGATGCCGGACTGGCGAGATCAATGTATGCTGCGGCTGTTATTAAATCTTGCTGGGTGACCGACGAGACAATGATGACGACGGAGAAGCAAATCGACGAGCAACATTGGGATTGGATCATCGTCGGCTCGGGCTTTGGCGGCAGCGTCTCGGCGCTCCGGCTGGTCGAGAAGGGCTATAAGGTCCTGGTCATCGAGAAGGGCCGGCGCTTCGAGGCCGAGGACTTTCCGGAGACCAACTGGGATCTGCGCCGCTGGATGTGGAAGCCCGCGGTGGGCATGAAGGGCATCTTCGGGATGTCGTTTCTGAAGCACGTCACCGTGATGCACGGGGTTGGTGTCGGCGGCGGCTCGCTGGTCTACGCCAATACGCTGCCCACGCCCAGCGATGGCTTCTTCGAGGCTGATTCCTGGTCGAGCCTGAGCGATAGCTGGAAGGCCGAGCTCGAGCCGCATTACGCCACCGCCCGGCGGATGCTCGGCGCGACCCAATACCCCAACCGCAGCCCGGCCGAAGACGTGCTCGAGGAGATCGCCGAGGATATCGGGCGCGCCGACCACTTCGAGAATACCACCGTTGCGGTGCACTTTGGCGAGCCGGGAGTCGAGGTCGAGGACCCCTATTTTGACGGCGAGGGCCCCACGCGCACCGGCTGTATCGAGTGCGGTGAGTGCATGACCGGATGCCGCCACAACGCCAAGAATACGCTCGACCACAACTACCTGTGGCTGGCCGAGCGGCGCGGGCTGCATATTGAGGCGGAGACCGAGGTCACCTCGGTGCGGCCTGCAGATACCGGAGGCTATCAGGTCGATACGCGACCGTCGCTGGACCGCTCGAAGCC
The DNA here is from genome assembly GCA_046545675.1 of Persicimonas sp. Taxonomy (GTDB): domain Bacteria; phylum Myxococcota_A; class Bradymonadia; order Bradymonadales; family Bradymonadaceae; genus CAYLTX01. Next base: position 6,287 of record JBKGZI010000310.1, on the reverse strand, counting down.
GGCGCGCACCTTCAGCGCCGACCGGGTGATCTTCTCGGGCGGGGTGATGGGCACGGTGCCGCTTTTGCTCGAGCTTCGCGAGGATCCGGACGCGCTGCCGAATCTGTCGCCGCGGGTGGGGGATTCGGTGCGCACCAACAACGAGGCCCTGCTTGGCATCATCCAGCCCGACACCGACGAAGACATCAGCCAGGGCATCGCGATCACCTCGATTCTGCACACCGACGAGCACAGCCACCTCGAGCCGGTGCGCTACGGGGGCGGGTCGGGCTTCTTCAGGCTGCTGGCTCTCCCCCACGCCCCCGGCTCGAACGTGGTCAGTCGGCTGGCCGGGGCGGCCGCCGGGTTTTTGCGCCAGCCGCTGCGCTGGACCAAGGCGATGCTGACCAGCGATTGGGCGCGCCACACCCAGATTTTGCTCTATATGCGCACCCTGGAGAGCACGCTGTCGTTTCGGCTCGGCCGCAGCGTGTACACCGGCTTTCGAAAGGGGCTGGTCTCCACGCTCGACGACCCCGACAACGCCCCGTCGGCGTTTATGGAGGAGGCCACCGACCTGGCCAAGCGCTGGGCTGACAAGGTCGGCGGAGTGGCGATGGGGATCTTGACCGAGACCATCATGGGCACGCCCAGCACCGCCCACATCCTGGGCGGCGCGTGCATGGGGGCCACCGCCGAAGAGGGCGTCATCGACGCCGACCACCGCGTCCACGGCTACGACGGCCTATACGTCATCGACGGCTCGGCCATCTCGGCCAACCCCGGCGTCAATCCCTCGCTGACGATCACCGCGCTGGCCGAGCGGGCGATGTCCAAGATCGAGCCGAAAGGCGAGAAGACCACCAAAAAGAAAACGCCGGCCACGGCCGTCTAAGCTCGAGGGCACCCGGCCCCCTCGAGGCGATTTTCGCTCCTCCAGGTTGCCGAATGTCGTGGGCGCGCGTTATGTCTGCGCCCCGACTATTCCCCGGCCCCGGAGTCAGCACCCGTGAGCTATTCGTCTTTCGACATCGAGCCCGCTAGCCAGCGAAGTTCGAAGCAGGCGCGCGACCGCTTGAATGCATTGGCCAAGCCGCCGGGGAGCCTCGGGCGGCTCGAGGAGGTCGCCGTACGACTTGCCGGCATGCAGCGGCGATGTCCTCCACGAGCCGGCCGAGTTCGGGTCGTGGTCTTCGCGGCGTCGCACGGCGTGGCTTCCCACCACCGCGTCAGCGCCTATCCCTCCGAGGTGACGGCGAGCATGGTCGGTGCATTTTGTCGCGGGCAGGCGGCCGTCAACGTCCTCGCCGAACGCTCTCATATCCCGGTCGAGGTGGTCGACGTCGGGGTCGAGGCGATCGTATCCAGCGATCTGCAGCGCGCGGTTCAAACCGCCGAGATCCTCGAAGACCAGCTCGGCCGACCGCGCCACGAGACTCGGTTGCTGCGCGAGATGCACTTCGGAGACTGGGAGATGTCGACCTGGGCGAGCATCGAGCACCGCGAGCCCGAGGCTTATCAGGCCTTTATGGAGGACTGGATCCACACCGCCGCTCCCGGCGGAGAGTCGTTCCGTGATCTCTGCACCCGCGTCGAGCATTTCTGGGCCGAGCACGCCCCCGGGCTGCCCGCCGAGGTCGCGCTGGTTGCCCACCGCGGCACGTGTTCGGCGCTCGCCGGCCACCTGCTGGGCTGGGAGCCTGCAGAGGCTTTTCGGCGCGGCCTGGACTATGCCGCCGCATGCCGGATCGACGTGAGTCACGCATCCTGGGAGTGGAATATCGGCGCACCGTGAAATAGGCACGCTTGCACAGACACGTCTTCTCGGCGAGTCTTTCCTCGAGATCATCAAACGATCGAAACAGTCGAATTCTGATGGAGACAGCCAAATGATGAACACCATGCAGACAATCGCCGTCGCCCTCGTGCTCTCGCTCGCCGTGGCCGGCTGCCAGTCCAGCCAGCAGCAGACCCCGGACGAGACGCCTCAGGCCGACCAGCCTCAAGCTGATGAGCAGACTGAGTCCGAAGAGCAAACGGAGGCCGATGAGCAGGCAGCGTCGGAGGAGGAGCCCATGGAGGAAGAGCACGCAGCGGAGCATCACCAAGAGGGCGCGCACGGCCACGGGGAAGGTGAGCCGAAGCCGCATGGCCACCGCTTCGACAAACCCGAGGAGTACGCCGAGCGCTGGAATTCTCCCGAGCGTGACGAGTGGCAAAAGCCCGACGAGGTCATCGAGTTGATGGGCGTCGGCGAAGGGATGACGGTCGTCGATATCGGCGCGGGCACCGGCTATTTCGTCGAGCAACTGGCCCCGGTGGTCGGCCCGTCCGGGAAGGTCCTCGCCCTGGATATCGAGCAGTCGATGGTCGACTACGTCAATGAGCACGCCGAGCAGCAGGGTCTGGATAACGTCGAGGCCAGGAAGGTCGCCGTCGACGACCCGCAGCTCGAGGAGGCCTCGGTCGACCGCATCTTGACGGTCAACACCTGGCACCACATCCCCGAGCGGGTCGCCTACGCCGAGAAGCTGCACGATGCGCTGAAGGCCGACGGCAAAGTGGCGGTGGTCGACTACACCATGGAGGCCGACCAGGGCCCGCCCAAGAAGATGCGCCTCGAGCCCTCCGAGGTGGTCGACGAGCTCGAGCAGGCCGGCTTCGAGACCGAGGTCGTCGAGGAGTCGCTGCCCAAGCAATATATCGTCATCGGACAGAAAGCGGCGAACTAACTCCTATCCCACCAGCCCTTATCCTGGCGACCCTTATCCCGGCAGATAGGGTCGCGTCTCGCCGCAGCGTTGGCCGATGCGCCGCTTGTGCAACAGACTATCGAGTTCGTCGGGGAGCTCGACGGGGTCGGCTCGGAAGCTGTCGAGCCGACCGTCGCCGCGCACGCGCAGCGTCTCGCGGTGCATCGGCGCGCGCGCAAATCCAGTCGTGGGATCGACTCTGTAGCGCCCACGGGTGCCCTTGAAGCTCGCGCTTCGCAGCGCCGCGGCGATTGCCTCGTGGCCCGTCGGGCGCCGCGCCGCGTGTTCGCCGACCGCGTTCGCCCCGGCCAGCACCCACGCGCCGGTATCATAGCCCAACGCCGCGAAAGCGTCCGGGGCACCCAGATTCATCTCGTCGAAGACCCCGGCCAACACCCGGTTGGCCTGGGTCGGCAAGATCGCCGACCAGCCGCGGTGGGCCACCAATGCATCGGCGCCGTCGATGCGCGCGTCCTCGGGCGAGTTCCCCAGAAACGGCCCGGCCACCACCGGAAGACCCATCCGGCGTGCGCGGGGGCCAAGTCTATCCCACATCGGTCGGCTGTCGGCGGAGGTGCTCAGCGCATAGACAAACTCGGAGCGTGTCTGGACGAGCCGAGCGGCCAACTCGTCAGCAGTGGTGGGGAGCGCCGGCGCGTCGACAAACTCGATGCCGAGTTGGGCGCCGCCGTTAGCTTGGAAGCCCTGCTCGAAGGCGAAGACCGCGTCGTAGCCGGCGTCGTGGACCGAGGTCACCAGCGCTCCACGTCGGCCGAGGTGGCGGGCGCAATACGCTCCCGAGGCCCAATGGGCGTGCCAGGCGTCCATCGAAGCTACGAAGATCAACGGCTCTTCGGCCACCGCAGGGCTCGGCAACTCTGGGCCGGCTGTGGCGACGATCAGGGGCACCCGGGTCCTGTCGACGACTTCGACCAGAGCTTCGGAGTCGGCCGCATTCGCAAGCACCACGACCAGGTCGAGGTCGTGCTGGTCGACGAACTCGCGCAGTGGTCGCGCGCGAAGCCGGCGTCGACCGTCGAAGTCCCCGATGATCAACTGCGGAGAGGCCGGCTGGGGGTGGAGTGGGGCCTGGCCGTCGCCGAGTGCTGCGCTCAATCCGCCGGCGAATCGCTCCGTGGCGCTCTCGGCCCGGGCGCTGGGCAAGTATAGGCCCAGGCGTAGATCTGCAGCGGCCGAGGACTCCGCGGTCGAGCCGCCACGGCCCGGCTCGTCGACCCCACGACAGGCCGAGAGACCCGCCCCCATCACGGCCGTGCCGCCGATGATCGTGGTCATCGTCTTCAAGAACTCTCGTCTCAACATGTCTCGTTCCGTTCGTTGGAAGGCTCAGTCACGGGCGCGCGGATCAGGACTGGCTCGGATAGATGCCCTGCAGGGCGATGATGTAGTTGAGCGCCAAATACGGAGACATATTGTTGTGGGCCTGTCCCTGTCCGGTGTTGGCGACGGTGCCGTCGAGGGCGTCGTCGGACATCGCGGAGAGGTTGGAGGGCTCCGAATAGACCGCTTCCCCGCTTGTCGTGGCCAGCGCCGCACCTTCGGGGTGATGGCGATGAGCGGGGCTCGACGAGCCGAATAATTCGAGTTGGATGGCGTGATCGTGGGGCGGCAACTCGTTGACCGTCAACGTGTGGGTCTCCTGGCCTCCCGCACTGCCCAGCGTATAGTCGGTCAACCCCGGCCCCTGGCCGACGCCGATCGGGGCCCGTCCGCGCAGGTCCGGCAGCCCGAAGGTGGTCTGACCGTCTCCTCCGTAAGACGTGCCCAGCAGCGAGTAGAGCGCGGTATTCTGGGAGATTGACAATAGTTGGCCGTGACAAAACGCCCACCCCTGGGGGGCGAAGTTGCCGGCGAAGAGGATGATTTCACCGAGATATGGATCTGCAGACATTTCTTAGGTCTCCTGGTTGAACGATGATTGCTCGGCGGGCAACCTAACAAGAAAGTCACAAGACTGCGATTCCAAAAAACACCCCCGTGAAACGCCGGAACGGGTCGGTGATTGCGGTGATCTCGCCAGCCTGATAGAAACGTCGCCACGATGGGCAATGGGCGACTGAACGAGCCTCTAGATCAGTGAGCGGAGCGCTAGACATACGATTGCCGCAGGCTTCGCCGGCGAACGCGGCGCGGCTGGTCTTGTGTGCGCTATTCGCGTTTGCGTTGGCGCCGCTCTTCCACGCTATCGATCATGAAGACGATCACGTGCATACGCCGGGCGGCGGCATTGTGTACCGGCCGGCTCCGAGCGATGGTGAACTCGAGATCGACCGAGACGCGCTCGAGCTCGAGCGGGCTGTCTTTGGCGATCACGCGGTCGGACAAGACCAGCGGCCTCATGCCCACCCGCATCCCCACGACGACCACCACGCAGAACATCGCGATGCCGCCGGCGATGAGTGGTCCGGCGGCTCCGACCATAGAGCTGAGCACGAGCATCCGCCGGCTGCGCCCGACCGGCCCTCGCCGCTCGAGCACGGCGCCGACAGCTTCGCGCACTTCGGCGCTTCCGTCGTCGTGGCGCCCACGACGATCGATATTCGTCCGGTGTTCGAGGTCTGCGTCCCGGCGAGCCGCGTCGAGCTAACACCCCAGCTTCGCCCGCCCAGCCCCTCGTTGCATACCGCCTCCCCGCGCGGTCCTCCCCTCGGCTGAAGTGCCGACGACCACCATGGGCCAATCTTTTTGAGGGGAGCACTCCGTGCACCAAGTTCGACCACCATATCGGTGGGTCGGGACCGTCGTGTTCTTGGTATGCGTGTACTCATCGCCGGCGCCGGCTCAATCAGGGCAGGGCGGCGAGGAGAGCGACGAAGAGCAGACGAGCGACTCCGCCGAGAATACAACAACACGATCGCAGAGCGACGAGCAGGCGGATTGGGCGGCCCACGTCGTCAAGACCGCCGCCGAGCGGCCCCCGACGACCGCTTCCGAGTCGCGTCTCGACGCTCGCGAGATTTCCACGACGCCGCGGCATACTGCCGAGGACTTCGTCGATCTCGTGCCCGGCTTTCAGACCGTCCAGCACGGCAATGAGGGCAAGGGTCATCAATTCTTCGTGCGCGGCTTCGACGCGGTCCACGGCGCGGACGTCGAGGTGCGCGTGGACGGTATCCCGCTCAATGAGCCGTCAAATATTCACGGCAATGGCTACCTCGATCTGGGCTTTCTCATCCCCGAGGCCGTCGTCGGTCTGGACGCGCGCAAGGGCACCTTTGCAGTCGCGCAGGGGCCGTTCGCTACCGCGGCGAGCTTGGACTTCGAGCTGGGTGTGCCGGATTGGGAGCGCGGGGTTCGCACGCTCTACGAGGTCGGCTCGACCAATCGCCACCGCCTCGCCACGACCGTCGCCCCGGAGTCGGTCGACGATGACTCGTTCGGAGCCATCGAGGCGTTATACGACGAGGGCTTTGGCACCAACCGGCGATCCCGGCGGATTTCGGGCATCGGAAAGGCTTGCCTGGCCGGCGACGAGGACCTCGAGTTGTGCGGACTCGTCGCTGGATACGCGGCGGACTTCGGCTTGCCGGGGAC
>JBKGZI010000309.1:0-7508 GCA_046545675.1 Persicimonas sp. | reverse complement strand
GAGTTGAGCGAGTCGGTCGACGACTTTCTCTATGTCGTCGGCGACGCTACTCACGACGAGCTCCTGCACGAAGCCGGCATCGAGCGCGCCAAAGGGCTGGTGGTCTCGCTGGGCAATGACCGCGACAACCTCTTCGTGACGATCACCGCCCGGAGCATCAACCCGGAGCTTCGCATCGTCGCCAAGGGCGAGCATCCGCAGGCCGAGCAGAAGTTCACGATGGCCGGGGCGACCAGTGTCATCTACACCAACGTGCTCGGCGGCATGCGCATGGCCGCCGAGGTGATCCGCCCGGAGGTGACCACCTTCCTCGACCTGATGATGAGGGACCAGGAGCATTATCGGCGCGTCGAGGAGATCCCCTTGCCCGACGATAGCCCGCTCATCGGACGGAGAATCCGCGACACTCAGATCCGTAGACATACCGACGCCCTGATCATCGCGGTCCACCGCGGCGACGACGACGAGTATATCTTCAACCCGGGCCCCGATTATAAGCTGCCCAAAAACTCCAAGCTGATCGTGCTGACGCTGGTCGACGACGTGGGCACCATCGAGGCGCTGGTCCGTGGCGACTTGGTCTAAACTCGCCGCCCGGGTCGACCTCAGTCCTCCTCGGACTTCCAGACGATCGCCGCTCCTTGCGCATCGACGAGCTCGCCGCGCGCCCCATCCCAGAACATCCCGGCCGAGGGGTCGGCCGAGCCGACGAACGTGCCTCGCTCGTCGATCAGCCACAGCTTGTCGTCGGCCTGGAAAGCGATCCCGTCGGGCGTCCAAATCGGTGAGTGAGCGCCGTTGGGGATGGGCTCGAGGTTGTCGGCGGTGCGATCCTCGTCCCCATTGACGATCAAGCGCGGCTCGCCACGCTTGCTCTTGGTGTGGGCGAGCGCCGTCGACGGGAAGCCGTGCGGTGAGGCGGTCCAGGCGACCTTATCGCCGCCTTTCGAGACCGCCGGAGCCCAGCCCAGCGCGTGACCGAGTGCGACCTGGCCCAACTCGCCATTTTGCAAATCGTGGACGTGGAGCGTCTGGCCGCCGGTGTGCTCGCGGATATAGGCGACGCAGCAGGCGTCGGCCGCCGCGCTGACCTGAGAGCTGACCTCGTGGTCGATGACCGCTGGCTCCCGGGTCTTCTTAGAGCCGTCTAGAGGGATCGCGACGAGCGTGCCGTCGACTCCGAGAGCGACGAGTCGTTCGCCTACAAGCAGCACCTCGCTGACAATCTCGCGCTCGAGCGGCCACTCGACGGCCTCGCCGTCGGCGAGCAACACCGGCTGATAGCGCGGCGGCCCGTCGCTTCGCGGGGGCTGAGCCAAAGGCTCGCCGACCACCTTCCATTTTCCGTGGATGGCCAGGACGTCGTGGTCGTCATAAGGGCCGGGAGCGGCCGGCTCGACGGCGATCGGAGCGTGGGCCGACGTCTCGGGCTCCTGGCTCGTGGCGGTCTCGTCGGCCGTCGTATTCGGCCGCTCGCAACCGACCGACGCGAGCGCGCCGAGAACGAGCATCGCCGCAGCGAGTCGGCGCGAGTTCTGCGCGCGCCGGCGACGCCACAACAATCCAAGCGCGCTGCCAAAGATCAGCCAGATCAGCCCGGCGGGCCGACCGCCGGGCGCCGCCGCGCAGCTCGAGGAAGTCGCGACACGCGAGCCGCTGCGTCGAGGCTCACCGGCGTCGGACAGATGGCCGCTATCCCCTGAGGCGCCCGCGTCATCCGAACCTGCATTGCCGGCGTCGTCTTGCCCATATCCTCCGGCATCACTCCCCGCATCACCGCCGGCGTCGCCGGGCTCGGGCCCATCCTCCTCGCAGCGACCCGCGCGGCAGGTCCCCTGCCCCATGCGGATCGTGCTGTAGTATTTGCGGGCGTCCCATCCGCCGTCGTCGGCAAACTCGTCAAAGCGCGGGTAGTCCGCCAAGCTCCCGTCGGCGTATTGCGCGCAGGCCAGCCCCTGCGGTGAGCGGCCGCATAGAGCGCCTCGCTCGGCTCCGTCCAGGTTGGTGACGAAGATCGGCCCGTGGGAGGCGGGCGCATCCCAGCCGTCGGCGTCGGACCACTCCGGGCCGTCGAAGCGGCTGACGTCGTCGCCGTCGACGCTGTAGCAGAACATCTTGGCGTTGGCCCGGATACACAGCTCATCGCTGCCGTCACCGGTGACGTCGCCGGCGCGCAGCGTGGCGTAGTTGGAGGGATCGGACCACCCGTTGTCGTTGGACAGCGCGCCGAGCTCGAGCTTGGCGCCGAACTTCTCTCCGTCGAAGCGCCGACAAAACAGCGAGCGCGAGTCGCGGCCGCATAGGGCGAGGCTGCCGTCGCCGTCGATATCGGCCAGGCGGATCGACGGCCAATAGATCTTATTGGCCCAGCCGCTGTCGTCGCGCATGCCGGCGTTGGTGGTCAGATGCTCGAAGCCGTCGCCGGTCGACCGATAACAAGCAAATCCGTCCGGCTCGCGCATACAGACGTCATCGAGTCCGTCGCCATCGACATCGCCGGTGCGAATCGTGCCGTAGTAGCGTGCGCGGTCGAACCCGTCGGCGTTCGACCACTGCGGGCCGTCGATGGCCGGTCCGAAGCCGTCGTCGGTCGACAGATGGCAGCGCCAGCCGCCGGCCCCGCGGGCGCAGATATCGTCGCGGCCGTCGCCGTCGATATCGGCCAGGCGAATGGTCGTATAATAGCGCGGCTGGTCCCATCCGCCTTCGTTGGACCACGACGAGTGCGTGGCGAAGTCCTCGAATTGCTCGCCGGTCGAGCGCCAGCAACTAAACCCGCCCGAGTGGCGAGCGCATACGTCAGCCAGACCGTCGCCGTCGACGTCGCCCATGCGGATGGTCGCGTAGTACTTCGGTGAGCCCCACCCGTTCTCCTCGGCCATGAGCGTCGAGCCGACCGAGTCGGCCCAGCCGTCTCCCGTGGGTGCGGTGCAGCGATAGCCGCCGTAAAAGCGCGCGCACACATCCTGCCGGCCGTCCCCGTCGACGTCGCTGGTCTTGGCCGGCGCGTAGGCGTTGGGCGCGTCGAGCAGCAGCTCAAGTTCGCAGACGTCGCCCTCGTCGACCTCGCCGTCGCAGTCGTTGTCTGTGCCGTCGCATACCTCGTCTGACGGAACACAGCCGCACGAATCACCGGGTGGCGAGGTCTTGGCGTTTTGCTGGCGCCAGGCGCCCGGCGAGCTGGTGCATTGGCCGGCGTAGACATCGCGCGAGGCGCCCCCGCCGGGAGCCCACCCCAAATGCAAATGCGGGCCGCTCGAGCTTCCCGAGCTGGCCGATTGGCCCAGCACCTGCCCGCACGAGACGCTCTGACCATTGCTGACCTGCAGTGAGTCCTTTCTCATATGGCAGTAGATGGTGGTGTCGCCGTCGGCATGGCGGAGCTTGACGTAATTGCCGCAGCGCCCGCCGCAGGTATTGCCCACAGAACCATAATTCGCGCAGCCGTTATTGGTCGCGATCACGGTGCCGTCGGCGCCGGCGAGCACGTTGGTGCCCAGCGGCAGCGGAAAGTCGCTTCCGGTGTGTCCGTCGTAGCAGGTACCTCCGCACGAGTAATCGGTGCAGCCGCCCGCCCCGCCGTCGTTGTCGAAGCCGTAGCCGAGCGCGATCGACTCGGCGTAGGGACGCCGCAGATCCACGGCCTCGGCGTCGCTTGCCACCAACCCACCGACAATCAACACACTCGCCAGCATCATTGCCGTCCACACATTCTTCATCGTCGCTCCATCCACATTTTGACCACCAATAACTCTCACGATACACGAGCGCCGCCCAAAGGTCAGGCTTCGCGTGGACTGTCGAATGCCCCACCTTGATCCTCCCCCTCTCTGCGCTACGCTCCGAGTGGGGAGGGAACTCATCGCTGCGGTAGACTCCCGAGGCCGCGGCGTGCTATTTGTCGGCGACCAATCTGTTGGCCCACTTCACATATGAATCAACCCACGGAAGGAGTTAGAATTGGGCGCATTATCAGGCACTTTGACCTACAAGCTCTTCTACGTTCAAGGCGAGATGCCCAAGGACTGGAAGAATAAATTCGTCGAGAACGTCCAGACTCACGCATTCCAGAAGCTGACCCCTCAAGACGAGGACGAGGAGTCGATGGGCTGGGTGATCGTGGGCCGGCCGCTGCACACCGATTTCGACCTGTACAGCATGCTCTTCGACCACTTCATCAACCTGAGCCTGCGCCAGGATCGCTACGTGGTGCCCTCGGCGCTGCTCAACGCGCATTTTGCCGAGGCCGAGCGCGAGTATCTTCGCGAGCACGAGAAGAAGAAGCTGTCCAAATTCGAAAAAGAAGACATCAAGGAGATGGTCAAGCGCCAGCTCAAAGAGGAGCAGCTTCCGCGCATGCGCATCATCGACATGAGCTGGGATATCCGCGCCCAGCGAGTGCGCTTCTGGAGCCACTCCAACAAGATGTGTGAGCTTTTCCAGGGCTTCTTCGAGGACACCTTCGGCCTGAAGCTTCTGCCCGGCGGCCCGTATATCAACGCCGTCGAGCAGGGCCTCTCGCCGGACGAAATCGAGGTCTTGCAGAGCGTCGAGCAGAGCAACTTCGTCGGCGCAAACCCCTAACCCGGCGCCTGCAGTTAAGCAGTGCCCGGACCCCTGGCCCCCCGGACCCCTGGACCCCTGGACCCCTGGACCCCTGGACCCCTGATTATGGACCTTATAGATCTGATCAATAGCCGAGCCTTTTTGGGCAGCGAGTACCTGATGTGGCTCTGGTATAAAGCCGAATGCTTCGACGGGCTGTTCGACGTGGCCGGCCACGACCGCATCGAGTTGGCCTTCGACGACCAGCTCACGCTGGAAGCGTATCTGGCCGAGACCGAGCGCAATATGTTCCGCGGCGGCGCGCCGGCGTATTCGCCGGAGGCCAAGACCGCGCTTCGCGAGGGCAAGCGCGTCCAGAGCGCCAAGATTCGCATCGTCAAAGAGGGCCGCGAATGGACGTTCAAGATCAAGGCGGAGAGCCTCGATCTGACCAGCGTCAAGATTCCGTCCTTGCTGAGCAAAGAAGAAGAAGAGCAATTCTACGAGCGGATGTACCTCGTCGAGGAGCTCGAGGAGATTCTCGAGGCTCTCTATACCGAGTTTTTGTCCATCCGCCTGTCGACGGCCTGGCACGAAACAATGATCCCCGCCATTCGCGAGTGGGTGCATTCCGACGAGCTCAAAGGCCCCGACGATTATCCGGACGAGGACGCGCTCGATGCGCCGGTGCTCGGCCTGGGCGAAGTCCAAAAGCGCGAGCCAGAGCCGGCTCCGGCCCAATAACCATCTTGAGGGCGGCCCACTGGCGGGCCGCCCTCTTTGCTTTAAAGCTGTCCCATGTCCACTCTCGAAGCATTGCTCCTGGGGATCATCCAGGGCGCGACCGAATTCTTGCCGATCAGCTCCTCGGGGCACCTGGTCATCAGCCAGCACCTGCTGGGAATCACCGAGCCCGAACTCCTCTTCGACATCATCTTGCACGTGGGCACGCTGCTGGCGGTGATCGCCTTTTATCGCAGCGATATCCGCGAGGTCGTCGTCGGCCTGAACGACGGCGTGCGCAGCCTGTTCAGCGACAAGGGACTGGACGGCTTCGCCGAGCCCGAGGGCGCACGCCTGGCGCTGCTGACGGTGCTGGCCACGGTCCCCACCGGCTTCATCGGGGTGTTCATGGACAAGTTGCTCGATCCGGCCGATGGCAGCGAACCGTTCATCACCGCCAAGGTCGTAGCCGGGCTGCTGCTGGTTAACGGCGCGGTGCTCTTCGTCAACCGCTTCCTGGGCCGGTCGCCCGCGAACAAGCGCACCTCAAAATTTGCGCTGTGGAATATCACCCCGTCGGTGGCCCTGACCATCGGCATCGTCCAGGGCATGGCGGTCACCCCCGGGTTCTCGCGCTCCGGGCTGACCATCACCGCCGCCCTCGCCCTGGGCATCCTGCGCGTCGAGGCGGCCCGCTTCTCTTTTCTGATCTCCATCCCCGCCATCTTGGGCGCTCTGGTCTTCAAATTCGACTCGAGCGTGTTCACCGACGCCACCAGCGGGCAACTGCTCTCGTTCGGCCTGGGCGCCCTCGCGGCGGCCGGCGTGGGCTACGTGTGCATCGTCATTCTGGTCGAGATGCTCAAGAAGGCGCGGTTTCACCACTTCTCTTGGTATTGCTGGGCGGTTGGGTTGGCGGGGTTATGGTTGTTGTAGTGGGTGCGCGCGAAACTCCCTCCCCGCCCGAAGGGAAGGGGAGGATCAAGGTGGGGCGTCCTCTTCCGTGAAGCGATAGCGGAACGGAGGAGGACGCCCCACCTCAATTCTCCCCAGGCTGAAAAACGCGCGGGGAGGAGGTCTCCGCCACTCCCACCACTCGACATCCCACCCCACGTGCACAACTTACCTCCACGCACAAATTTACTTAGCAATGCTGGAGGCCCACCATGCGCAAGCTATGGATATTCTTGCTGATCGCCACCTTCGCCCTCCCCGCCTGCAAGTCCAACGGCGCCACGCCCGACGACCAAGCGCAGGCCGATGAGCCTGCCGAGGAGACCGAACAGACCGAACAGACCGAACAGACAGAACAGACCCAAGAGAGCGAAGAAGAGCAGCCCGTCACCGACCGCATGGCCGACGAGCACGCCGGTGAGAGCCCGACGCCGACCGAGGCGGCGCTCGGTGAGCCCGCTCAGCCGGTGGAGACCGAGACCGTTCAATACTTCGAGATGGGTGATACGCAGATCGAGGGCTATATGGCCCGGCCGGCCGACGCCGACGGCGAGCTTCCCGCGGTCCTGCTCATCCACGAGTGGTGGGGCGTCAACGAGAATATCCGCTCGATGGCCCGCCAGCTCGCCGGAGAGGGCTACCTCGCCTTCGCCGTCGACCTCTACGACGGTCGCAGCGCCGAGGACCCCGAGCAGGCCCGCCAATTGATGTCCGCGGTGATGAAGAATAAGAAGCGCGCGCTGGCCAACCTCTCTGCGGCGCGTCAGCACCTGGAGAACGAGTACGATGCGACCTCGATGGGCCTGTTGGGCTGGTGCTTCGGCGGGGCGTGGGCGCTTCGGGGCGCGATCAATATGGGAGACAACATCGACGCGGCGGTCATCTATTACGGCGAGCCGATCACCGACTCGTCGCAGCTCGCCGACATCGAGGCGCCCGTCTTGGGCCACTTCGGCGAGGAAGACGAGGGCATCGACGCCGAGAAGGCGCGCGAGATGGAGTCGGGGCTTGAGGAGCTCGGCAAGCAGGCGAGCTTTCACTACTACGCCGACGCCGGCCACGCCTTCGCCAACCCCTCCGGCGAGCGCTATGAGGAAGACGCCGCCAAGACCTCCTGGCAGCGCACGCTGGACTTCTTCGAGGAGCACCTCAAGTCGTAATTTGGTCACTTTCACCGGTGCCAGGCCATCTTGGCCTGGACCAGGGCTGGAAGCCCTGGCACCGGTGAAGCCGGGCCGGTTCAGCCCGCCTCGCTGAGCTTGCGGCGCAGCACGGAGCTGACCGCG
>JBKGZI010000308.1:0-7543 GCA_046545675.1 Persicimonas sp. | reverse complement strand
CTCTTCGCTGTGGTTGACATCTCGCGGCAGGGATCCTTATTCTGCCTAAACCGCGCGGGCTCAAAAACCCGCCCCCCACGCGCATTCCGCACCGCGAGGTCCACCTTTGGCATCTGACGCAAGACCGATCATTCATCGTGGCGTAGCTCTGATGATCTGCGAAAATGAAGCAATCCTCGAGGAGACGATGCTCACCATCGACACCTCCAAGCTTCATATCGAACGCATCGGCGGCCGCGCCATCATCGCGCCCGCCTACCAGCTCAAGGAGATTCGCCAGGCGCTCAAGGAGCGCGGTATGTTTCCCAAGGTCGTCGGTGAACTCGTCGACCCCGACGTGCTCGAGCCCCAAGAAGAAGGGCAAGAGGGCGACGGCGACGAGACATCCGAGGCAACCGAGCAGCAAGAGGAGAAGGCGTGAGAGGACAGCGTACAGATAAGTCGGACGTGGGCGGACCGCTCGAAACAGACGAGTTGCAGGCGCTCTTCGAGCGTGGATACAGCCTTTCGTCGAAGCGGTTTCTGGCCGAAGGCTGGGGCATCGCGCCCGAGAGTGAAGAAGAAGCCGTCGCCCATCGCGTGACCGACCCCGACATCGCCGAGCAGCGCCTCGAGGGCATCAGCAAGCTGCAGCGCGTCACGCTCAGCCAGGTGGCTGCCAGCGGCGGGCGCATGCGCGGAGAGAATCTGCGCCGTGATCTGCTGCTCAGAGGCTTCGGCGACACCGAGGCCGTGCTCCGAGAGCTGGTCGTCGAGTCACTTCTCATCCCGCTACCCAACCCCGGCGAGAGTGAGCTGGACATCGAGGCGTTGCTCGAGCAAGACGCGTTTTTGCAGCGCGATCTGGCGGTGACCGTGCCCCTCGAGGAGCGGCTGACCGAAGAAGCCGAGAGCCTCGGCCCCGAGGCGCTCGATCAATGGTCCGGCGAGATCCGAGCCACCCACGCCGACAGTATCGACTCGCTCGAGCTCAACCTGCTGCACTTCTCCTCGCTGCTGCAGCAAGAGAGTCTGCGACTCAATATCGACGGCACGCCCAACCGCCGTAGCCTGGCTCGCTTTGGTCGCGGCATCACGCTACCGGGCGAATCCGGCGAGGCGGCCGAAAACCTCGATCTCAACGACGCCGTCCAGCTCGACTACCTGAGCTTTTTGCTCGCCCTGGGCCTCGAACTCGAATTCGTCGAGCAGCGCGAACAAGAAATCGTCGGCGGCTTCGAAGGCATCGAGGACTTCTTCTGCGCCGATCAGGACCAGCGAAACCGCATGCTCAGCAGCGCGTTTCGCGGGCTGAAGTATTGGAGCGAGGTCGAGAGCCTCTCTTTGACCCGCGCCGGCGGCCCGGCCGACTCCGAGGAGCATTTCTCCCAATTCGAGCCCACCGGTGAGCCGCTCATCGGAGCACGCGGTTACGTGCTCTCGGTGCTCAAGCGCGCCCGGTTGAGCCAGTGGACCCCCGTCGCAGCGATCGTCGATCTGTGCGCACAGCTCGACCGCAACTATCTGCCTCGTGCGCTGAGCAAAGTCGAGCCCCCCGTCGCCCCTCGCCGCTATATCGAAGCGGTGCTCAGGCGCGGGTTGGCCTGGCTGGGCGTCATCGAATTCGGCAAGAGCGAAGATGACGTCGAGATGATGCAGTTGACCGCACGCGGCGCCAAGCTGCTGGGGATCAAGCTCGAGCGCGGCGCCGACCAGGATACAGGCCCGCCCCCCGGCGAGTGCCTGGTGGTCCAGCCCAACTTCGAGGTGATGCTCTTTTTGGACCCGGCTCCGCTGCACGTGGTCTACCGACTCTACCAGGTCGGCCAGCGCGAGAAGCTCTCCGAGCGCGTGGCTAACTTCAGGCTGACCGCCGAGAGCGTCCAGCGCGGCTTAGGCATGGGTCTCGAGGCCGACGAGGTCATCGAGACGCTCAACGCATATAGCCACGCACCGCTGCCGGAGACCGTCGCCTTCCAGATGCGCGATTGGGAGCGAGTCCACCGCAAGCTTCAGTTGTACGCCAACGGGGTGCTGTTGCGCCACGCTGACGCCGACAAGCTCGACCTTCTGGTCGGACAGCTCGAGCACGCCCAGCGCGGGGAGAAATTCCAGGTGCGCCGACTCGGCCCCACCTCGGTGTTCATCCCGCAGGCCGATCCCGACGGGCTCGAACGCCTCGTCGACCAAAACGACGGCCTGCTCATCGACTATCTGGGCGAGGTCCCCCCGAGCCTGTATTTCGTCGACGTGCTCGAGGTGATGGTCGATCCGCTGGAGACCGACATCATCACGGCCAGTGAGCTCGAGCGCATCGGCACCAAGCTCGACGACAGCACCGAGCGCTCTCTCTTCTACAAGTTGGAGGTCGGCAAGATCGCGCGGCGCTGGGAGGTCGATCCTCTCGGTCACGTCGTCGAATTTCTCGACCAGCGCACCGACGGCGGCCTCCCGGCAGCGCAGGCGCTCAGGCTCAGGAGCTTGCTCGAAAAGCCGCTGCGTGTGGCGATCTCGCGTGGAGTGACCGTGGTGGTGCTCGAAAACGCCGACATCGCCGCGCGCTTCGCCGAAGTACCCGAGACCGAAGCGCTGATCCAACAGCGCCTCGGTGACGTGGCCTTCGCCATCAAGAAAGGCCACGAGGACGAGCTCAACGAGTTGCTCGAGGAATTGGGCGCCGTATTGGCTGACTAGGTGCTTGGGGTACTTGGGGCTTGGGGCTTGGGGCTTGGGGCTTAGCAGGTCGCAGATCGAAGGCTTTTTCACAAAAGACGAAATAACGAGATGTCCGACGACCACAGGCCCTGGTATAAAGAGCTGCACTGGCAGATTCTGCTGGGGTTGGTGCTCGCGCTTATCTACGCCTTGGTGGTGCGCCAGGTCGTCGGTGTACCCGCCTCAGGTGAGGTCGAAGCAGCCGGCCAGACCGCCACGTCGGCGGCCAGCTCCGTGGTCCACGGCGGCGTCGACGTGGCTCAACAGCGGGCCGCTGCGATCGCCGAGCTCCAGCCCTGGCGCGCCCCGTTTAGCTTCGTGGGCGATCTATTCATCCGCCTGCTGATGCTCATCATCATCCCGCTGATCATGACCAGCGTGGTCACGGGCATCCAGAGTCTGGGCACGCCATCTAGGCTGGGCCGACTGGGCGCCTGGACCATCGGCTACTACCTCGCCACAAGTTTTTTGGCCGTGATCATCGGCCTGGGGGTGGTCAACTTGCTCGAGCCCGGCAAAGGTCTGGGGCTGAGCGTCGAGGGCGACCCGCAGCTGTCGCCCACCCCGCTGAGTGAAGTCTTTTTGAATATCGTGCCCGAGAATATCTTCGGGGCGATGGCCGCCGGCCAGATGTTGCCGACGATCTTCGTGGCGATCGGCCTGGGGCTGGCGTTGCTGTTGGCCGGCGAGCGCGCGGCGCTGATCGGGCGCTTTTTCGATGAGGCCAACGAGCTGGTGATGATGATCACCGGCTGGATCATGGCGACGGCGCCCGTAGGCGTCGCCGCGCTGTTTGCCTCCACCCTGCTCGACCCCAACCTGGCCGACCTGACCCAATTCTTCAGCGATATGGGCATGTATATGGCGGCGGTCGTGGGCGGGCTGAGCATCCACGCCTTCGTCGTCCTGCCGCTGCTATTATTGCTGGTCGCCGGCATCCGGCCGATCAAATATCTGGCCGCGCTCGCCCCGGCGCTGCTGACGGCGTTTTCGACCGCCTCGAGCTCGGCGACGTTTCCGCTGACCCTGGAGTGTGTGACCGAGCGCGCCGGAGTCGACAGAGAATCGGCCGACTTCGTGCTGCCGTTGGGCGCGACCCTCAATATGGACGGCACGGCCCTGTACGAGGCGGTCGCGGCGGTATTTATCGCCAACGCGCTCGGCTTCGACCTGACTTTTGCCCAGCAGGTGGTCATCGTGCTGACCGCCACGCTGGCGGCCATCGGCGCCGCCGGCGTCCCCAGCGCAGGCCTGGTCACGATGATCATCGTGCTCGAGAGCGTCGGGCTTCCCGGCGCCGGTTACGCGCTGGTGGTGGCCGTCGACCGCATCCTCGACATGTGCCGCACCACGGTCAACGTGTGGGGCGACAGCGTGGGCGCCGCGGTGGTCGACCGCCTGCTGGGCGACCCGGAAGCCAAAGCTTGAACCGAATGTTCGACTCATCCGTGAGCAGCCAGGACCCGCTCGACGAGCGGCCAAAGACCAGCCATACGGGCCTGAAGCTAGGCCTGGTCGCCGGGCTGTTGGCATGCGTGCTGGCCGCGAGTTATCTGGCGCGTACCTCGCTGGTGCTCGGCCCGGCGGTCAGCTCGCATCTGGGCCAGCTGGCCCAGCGTCACGGCGTCGACCTGAAGGTCAAGGCGATGCGTCCGCTGGGGCTCAGTGGGCTGCGCCTCGAGCAGGTTCAACTGGTCGCTCGCCACGGCTCCTATCTGCTCGAAGGCGAATTCGAGGCGGTCGATGTGACCCCCGACCTGGGCGAACTCCTCGGCGAGCGGAGGCTGCATCCCAAAGACGTCGCCGTCGAGGGCGGCCGGATTCTGGTCATCCGCCAGCCCTCGGCCAAAGCCCGGCCGTCGCCCGACGAGCCCGACGCCGACGACTCGCCCGCCGAGCCCCGAGCCGACCAGCGCCCGGCCCCACCAGCCACCGAGCCCGAGGCGCTGTCCACGCGCACCATTTTGCGCGACGTCTCGGTATCCATCCGCCCCGCCCCACTGCCCGGCTCCACCCGCCCGCTGACCCTGCACCGCGCCGAGTTCATGCTCACCCGCGGCGGCCAGGAAAACGCCGTCGACTTCCGCTACGGATATGGCGTGCTGCCCGACGGCGTCGGCTTCGCGATGCGCCGCGCCGGCGCACCTGCCAGCCAGGACCAGCAAGTCTTCCTCCTCGAGCCGCAGCGCCCCACGCGCGTCGACCGCTGGTTCGAGGCGCGGGCGCCGCTGGGGCTTTCGGTCGAGCGGGTGCGTATCTGCCCGCAATGTGAACCGGCCACGGTGGATATGGAGGGGCTCGACGTGCTCGCCTCGCCGACGCGCAGTGCCCGCCTCGAGGAGATGACGCTGCAGGCCAGCCACCGCGAGCTTCGCGCCAGCGCGCCGGAGGTGCTCTTGGAGGCGGATAACAAGCTCCTGCCTTATTCGATGCAGAACCTGGAGGGGGTCTACGACACCGGCGCGCGAACCGCGATCGTCCAGGGCGACGTCTTCGACGACAACTTCGGCCGCACATCGTTCGCGGCGCATTGGTCCGGACAGTGGGGCGTGCTCGAGACGCATTTGCAGATGCGCGACTTCGACACCGGGGTCCTGTGGGAGCAACTCGGCGTCGACCACCGCATCGGCGAAGGCCGGTGGACCGGCGAGATGGAGACGAGCTGGGAGCCGGCGATGGATCTGGCCGAGGCGACCGTCGATCTGAAAACCGACGGGCTCGACCTCGACCTGCCGATCGTCACCCGTGATGCGTTGGTCTTCGGCAAGCTCGGGCTCAACCTCGACGCGATCGTCCAGCCGCGCGCGCGCACCGTGAGCATCTCGACCGGCCAGGCGCAGCTCGGCGAGGCCGGCCCCATCCGGTTCGCCGGCTACGCCACCAATGCACCAGGCACCTATTCACAGGGCGGCTGGGTCTTCGACGTGCAGGCAGCCGCCCGGGGGCTCGACCCACAGAAGCTCCTCGATGGCCTCCCCCCGGCGATCGCACGGGTGGCGCGCGGGACGAGTTTCGAGGGGGATTTCGGCTTCGGCATCTCCAGCGCCGGCCACACCTCCTACCCCGAGGGCATCGTCCTGTCGGTTGATTTCAGCGGAGACGTCGACGTCCACGGCGACAACAGCTACGCCGACGTGCTCTCATTGGCCGCCGACGGGCCGCCGTCGATCGAGCTTCCCGGCACGCTGTCGCGGCGCGTCGACGCCAAGGGCTGGGTCAACTACGACGAGCTGCCTGCGTATGTGCCGCGCGTGCTGACCGCCGCCGAGGACGCCCAATTCTTCAGCCACGACGGCTTCGACTGGGGCGGGCTACGCCGCGCCCTCGTCCACAACGTGCGCGCCGGGCGCATCAAGCGAGGCGGCAGCACGCTGAGCCAGCAGCTCTCCAAGAACCTCTTTTTGGACCCCCAGCGCACGCTCGTCCGCAAGGTGCAGGAAGCCTATGTCACCTGGCGACTCGAGTCCGAGCTGAGCAAGACGCGCATCCTCGAGCTGTATATGAACCTGGTCGATTTCGGGCCCAACGTGCAGGGACTCGACGACGCCGCCGAGCGCTACTTCGGTATTCGAGCCGACGAGCTGACCCTCGAGCAGATTACGCTGCTGGCGTCGGTGCTCCCGGGCCCGTCGATCTTCGGCAAGCAGGTGCTCTCCGGCTACCTGCCGTCGTCCCGGCTCGAAAAAATCGAGCATATTCTGGCGAACCTTCGATTCTTGGGAGATATCACGCTTGCCGAGTATTACGAGATCTACGGGGCCGCCGAGGATGGCGAAGTTGGTGGGTTGAAGCTGACGATTTGCGATGATGATGGCAAGGGGCCGGAAGGGGCGCCTTCTTGTTCTTGAAGCCAGATGTGAAAAGACATTCACCACAGAGGGCACAGAGGGCACAGAGGTAAGGCATATTTATTTTTGAAACTCTGTGCTCTCTGTGAACTCTGTGGTGAGCCCGTTGTTTGTCCCTCACCCCCACGAGCGAAGCCGTACGCGTACCAGGAGATCGTTGAAGCGGGCTCTGGCGGCCGGTGGGTAGCCCTCGGGCAGGTCGCTGTCTTCGTGGGCACGCTCGAGCTCCTCGACGAGGGCGTCGAGGCGGTCGGCGTGGTCGGCGGCGAGGTTTTCGGGCAGCTCCATTTTTTCGGTGCCGGCCTGCTTGGCCTCGACGAGGTCGTGAATCTCGGCGTGTTCGTACTCGTCGGCCAGTCGGCTCAGGTTCGATTCGACGCGGCCGGTGCGCATCAGATGAATACCGCTCAGACAGCCTCGATAAGCGTAGAGCAGCGGTTTGAGTCGCTGCGTCTCTTCAAAGGCCTCGCGGCGCGAGCGCACAAAGCCCAAATAATGGTGGGCGTGGTGGCGGGTGACGCAGTCTTTGGCGATGTCGCGCAGCTCCTCGAAGGCGTCGTCGGCCGCGATCAGGTGCGGCGAGAAAACCTGCTCGAGGACCATCGCGTTCTTGTCGAGCAACAACCGCATAAACTTAGCCAGGTCGTGGGTGACCACGTCGACCTCGCGCCCGCCCAGCCCGTACATCTGATCGACGGTCTGGTGGCCGGTCTCCAGGCCCAGCAACTCGTCGAGCGGTACCAGATGGGCTCCGCGTACGTCGAAATCGGAGTCGGCCGACGGAAAGCCGTACATATGCGCGCCGCTCAACACGGCGAAAAATACGGGCAGTGGGTGGTCGTCGACCTGGCGTTCCAGCCAGCCGAAGTCATCATTCGTTTCACTCATGATTGATCAGGGGTTCAGGGGTTCAGGGGTCCAGGGGTCCGGGAACTGCTTAACGGCAACGGCTTAACGGCAACGGCTTAACGGCAACGGCTTAACGGCAACGGCTTAACGGC
>JBKGZI010000307.1:0-7576 GCA_046545675.1 Persicimonas sp. | reverse complement strand
GGCCTTGCGCCGCTGGTGAAGGAGCTTGGCAGCTAGCCGAAGATTGCCTCGCAGAGCGACCCCAGCGGCCTTGCGCCGCTGGTGAAGGAGCTTGGCAGCTAGCGCTAGCTGGCGAGGCTGATTCACCCGCTGGACAAGCCAGCGGGGGTCTTTTAGGAGGCTGCCTTACTCTAGCTGCCCAAGCTAGTTCACCCGCCGGACAAGCCGGCGGGGGTCCCTCGGTTAGGGTCAACGCTCGTCACAAGCTCATTTTGCTCCCCCAAGGATCCACCATGCCCAACCAAGCCCTCATCATCGTCGATATGCAAAAAGACTTCATGCCCGACGGCGCGCTGCCGGTCGAGGGCGGCTATGACATCATCGAGCCCATCAACCGACTGATGGAGCAATTCGAGCTGGTGGTGGCCACACAGGATTGGCACCCGCCGGATCATTGCAGCTTCGCGTCAAATCATGAGGGCAAAGAGCCAGGTGACACCGTCGAGGTGGAGGGCATCGAGCAGATACTCTGGCCCGACCACTGCGTCCAGAAGACCGAGGGTGCGGACTTCGTCGACGGGCTGAACGTCGATCGCATCGACAAGATATTCCAGAACGGAGACGACCCGCGCTACGACAGCTACAGCGGCTTTTGGGACAACGCCCACAAAAAGTCGACCGGCTTGGGTGAGTTTCTGCGCGAGCAGGGCGTCTCCCATATCTTTGTGGTGGGCGTAGCGACCGATTATTGCGTGAAATTTACCGCCCTCGACGGATGCCGAGAGGAATTCGAGACCCACGTCGTCCTCGATGCCTGCCGCGGCGTCGAAAACCAGCCGGGAGACATCGAGGAGGCGGTCGCGGATATGGTCGCCGCAGGGGCGAAGATGACCAGCGTGGAGGAGATGTTGCGTTAACCGCAATCACCTAGATCCTCCGGCAAGTCGTGACGAATTGCTGGTTCGGGCTTGGGCCTTGGGCCGTGGGAAAGGCAACCCTCGAGCCACAAGCCCCAAACCCCAAGCCCGCTATTGGGTCAGACGCAGCGTCGCTGCGAATTTGCTGGCCCGCTCTTGGGCCGCTTCGGCGCCCTCGGCGCTGGCCTGCGTGCACACCGCGAGGGTGGCGTTGTCGAATTCGACGAAGTGGTAGCTCAGCCGCCACTCTTGGCCGTCGTAATCGTAGGCGAGCTCGACCCAGGGGTTGTCCGAGTCGGTCTCGTCGCGGACCAGTCGTTGGTCTTGGACGGCGAGGTCCTCGGCGGCGGGGACGCGGTCGGCGGGCATCGGGCCGCGCACGTAGACCATCGAGCCGTCGTGGCCGATGAGCTCGAAGGGCCAGGTGCTCGAGTCGTCGGTGACCAGCACGTTGTAGCCCTCGAGCCAGCGTCCCGTATAACCCTTGTTGCTGGAAAGCTCCCACTGACGCTTCTCGGGGCCCTCGCTGATGTCGGCGAGGTTGCCGAGGGTCTTGGACTCACCGAGCACCGCGCGGGTGCCGTCGTCATCTTGTTGGAGGACCCAGCCTTCCATGCCGGCTTCCTCGAGCTTCGTCAGCTCGAAGGCGCCCGAGCACGACTTTTCGCCGGGAGCAACGAGCACTTTTTGGCCGTCGCCGTCGGGCCGGGCCACGATGATGGTGTCGGGCGTCGGGGCGTGTTGCGGTGGCAGGCGGGCGATCTGCGTCGGGTTGTTGAGGACGATGCGAGCACCGTAACCAATTACTTCGAGCATGGTCTCTCCAGATAGAATCATTCTCGGTTAAAACTGCTGCTTTACTCCCAGCCACACCGCCAATTCATTCTGAGCGTCGCGGCGGCGACCGCGAGGATAGTTGGGATGGTAGTCAATGTCGATGCCCTCGAGGCGGTGGACTTCTGCCCAGGCGCGGTGGCGGATCTCCTCGGAGTCGGAGTCCAGGGCGCCGACGAGCCATTGGTCGGCGTAGTCGGGCCGCTGGTTTCGCCACCACTGCTCCCAACTGACCGCGGCGGCGGACAGATCCTGCAGTGTGATCGTCCGAAGCGCGCGATGAGCGAGCGTTCCGGTGCGACCGTTGCTGAATTTGAGGATGCGGATGAGCGCGTCGATGGAGCTGATGTCTCGACAGGCGCCGAGCACCTCGATGGCGACCGACTGGCGGAACTCGTCGTTGCCGTCGGTGAGTTCGTTTCGAAGTGGTTGCAAGACCAGGTGTTCGAAGTGATCTGCCCGCCGGAGGCTGGCGACGATGCGCCGGGCGATATCTCGCGTCTGGCGGTCGCGGTCGAAGAGGCGCGGAAGTAGCTTGTCGAGGTCCTGCTCTGCGGGGATGCGGGTATAGAGATAAGTCGCGTAAAAGCGCAGGTCGTTGCTCGAGTCGTCGAGGTAGTGCTTGGCGACCTTGATGGCCGGCTCGCCCAGGTGCGCCAGCGCGTACAGCACCGGGCTGTGCTGCTCGACCGGGGGCATGTCACGGATTTGATATTGGTATCGGTCGATGCAAAGCCGACCCGGAAAGAGCCGGCCGAGCGTCTTGACCGAGCGCTCCCCGAATCCGGAGATATATTTGGCCGCCCGAAACGCCTTCTCGCGCTCTGAGGAGTCCATCAGCGCGATGGCTTTTTTGACCTTGGCGCGCTCTTCGGCGGTGATCGGCCGATCGGCGGGCTGCGCCGGGGCGCCGGCCTGTGATTGGCGCTTTTTCTCGCGCTCGAGGCGCTTTTTGCGCTCTTCGCGCGCGAGCGTCTCGTTATAAGTTTTCCTGGCGGCGCTGAGCACGGACTCGTCGAGTTGGATGCCGGCGGTGTGCTCGATATCGGCCAGCGCCGGGGCGTCCTCGTCGTCTTCCTCGGAGCTGTGGCCGTAGTTGAACTGCGCCATCATGCTCGGGTCGACCAATCCCTTGAAGATGCCGGTGGTCACCCCGACGCCCTCGTCCTGCTCGGCCTCGGAGACCTCCCCTCCGAGCTGTTCGGGGGGCGGCTGAGCACTGCCGGTGAGCGTGCCGAAGGCGTCTTTCCCCTCCAGAAAGCGATCGGCGGAGAAGCCATCGGCGTCGGCTTGAATACGCTGCTGGGTGCGCTTGTTGACCTCGACCGGCTCCAAATTCGCGTTGAGGTCCGGTTGGGACTGCGAGGCGGGGTCGTCGAGCGGCGGCACGCGGCGATCTTCGGGGGGCAGCTTGTCGGTCTTGGAGAGGCGTCGAATCTTCTGATATTGCGCGCCGACCTTGTCGCATACCTCCGCCAACTCCCAAAAATTGAGCCGGACGGCGTCGTTCGAGAACGTCGGCGAGTTCTGGTCGATGCGGATCGGCTTGCCGATCAGAACCCACTCGGTTTGCGGGCCGACGGTGATTGGCAGGCAGAGCAGCTCCTCGTCGATCTCTTCGCCGAGGAATTGGAGCACCCGCCCCAGTCCGAATTCTTCGGGCAGGCCGGCGACCTCGTAGCCTTCGCTCAGCGCCTTCTTGACCCTCGAAGAGGTCGCCGCGGGCAGCTCGAGCTTGCGCAGTCGCGGAGTTTTCTCGGCTTCATTGACATGCTCGGGCCAGCCCTGCAACAGGAAGGCGCGAAACGCCCCCCGCTTGACGCGCATCAAAATCCGGTGGGTCATAAACTCACGAGCGTAGCTGATCAGCGAGCTCATCAGCGCCTGACGATCGTAACAATGGACCACAAACCGCTCGACGGTCTGCTTGGACCACTCGTGTTGCAGGATGTCCTCGATGGAATACTTCGGCATGCTAGGTGTCGCTGTGTGGCATCGATGCCCGCTGGGCCTGGCGCGCCCGAGGGATGATCGCCGTGATCGTCATACAGGACGCGGCTCGTACAACATGGCCGGCAGCAAAAAGGGAGTCGGTGGTCCGCGCCCGGCTCCCCGGCCGGCGACCATCTACGACTCCCTTTAAGCGGGGTCTCGAGTCCTGCTACTTCGATTGTGAAAAAACGACCCTCCCAGCCAGACTACGTGACTGAGCGCCGCAGGTAAAGAGATGCAGCCCGGGACATGGTGGCCTGGGCACGTTTGCCCACATCTTCCGTGCGTCTATGCTTGGCCTAGTGGCGGCGCAAGGTGTTGGTAACTAACGGGTTTTTGTAGCCTGTGGCGCTCGACATTTCGTCGCCGACAGACATAAACGCACACCATCCCGCAGTTTTCGGATGGTTGATATAAACAGCAAGCGAGGAGGCGACCATGACGACCGCTGGAACTCAGATGGGAGAAGGCAGGATGCCTTCCGAGCGAGACGAGCGAAGATACGATCGAGACCGCCGACATGCCCGCGTCGACGAGGAGTCGGCGGAGATCATCGCCGGCGGGTCGATCACCGAGGCGATTTTGGGACTCGGCGCCGTCGTATTGGGTATCCTTGGCTTACTCGATATTTTACCCTCCGTGCTCCTGACGATCGGCCTGATTGCGGTCGGCGTCGGGCTCGTGGTGGCCGGTGGCTCCAAGGCCGCCAAATACCGCGAGTTGCTCGGCGATCGCGATCGCCGACGTGACAAAGGCCTGGCCGCAGCCACCGGCGGGCTGACCGCCGAGACGCTCGGCGGAATCGCGGGCGCCGCGCTCGGCTTGCTGGCCCTGATCGGGCTGGAGCCGGCGATCATGGCCTCGGTGGCGATCATCGTGCTCGGTGGCGCCGTGATGTTCGCCGCGGGTGCCACACGCCGGCTGGCCAACGTCATCGTCGAGACCTCCGGAGCGCCGGTCTATCGACAGAAGGCGGTCGATGAATCGGTGCGCGGCGCATCGGCTGCTCAGGCTTTCTTGGGGCTGGGCGCCCTGGTCTTGGGAGTCCTGACGCTCTTTGGCATCGGTCCGGCGCCGATCCTCAAGCTCACCTCGATCATCGTCCTCGGCACCGGCCTGATCTTAAGCGGATTGGCCATTGGTGGTAAGATGATCCAATCGCTGTACAAGGAAAAACAGGGCCAGCGAGGCGAGCGCCACGGCCATGCCGAGTATGCTGAATATCGCCGCGAAGAGGGCTACGGCGGCGAGCGTCGTTACGCCGGCGAGGAAGGCTACGGCGGCGAGGAGAGGACCTACCGCGGCGAGGAAGGATACGGCCGTGAGGGCTATCGACGCGGCCCGGAGGCCGGCCCGGCTCACTGATCCACTGACCGTTCCCTGGTTGGACTCCGCACTACAAGCCACCCGGCGCCCATTGGATAATCCGATAGGCGCCGGTTTTTTATGCGAAAGACTCGATCGTGTGGTCTTTGAATCGAATGGTGAAGACCGGCAGGTCCGGGGCCAGATGGGAGACGGTCACGCCGCCAAAATGCGCGGCGAGCTCGGCGGCGCGCTCGCATAGGGCGTCTCGTTGGGCCCCGTCATCGGGGACGAGGTCACTGACCTCAGCGAGCGCGTCGACGGTGCGCCCTCGCTTGAAGAGGGCGGCGGGCAGGTGATGGACGAAGAGCGACGGGACGCTCTCCGAACGCCGAACTGCAGGCACCTCCAGAGATGGCTCGAGGGGCTCGTCGGTGTCGAAGACCAGGATCGCCTCCTCCGTATGCACGCCCTCGAGCACCGTGAAGTCGGGCTCGTCTCGGCCCTGCCATAACAGAGAGTAGAAGCCCCGGATCACCGATTCGATCAGCTCTTTTCGCACGCCGTATTCGTCGTGGTGGACGAGCATCAGCTTCAAATGGCCGCAGCCGACGTGATCGGCCTGCACCAGGAGCTCGGCCAGCCGGTCCTGCAAATCTGCGGGAGGTCTGCGCACCAGCGCGTCGATGCTGCCGGCCGCTTCGAGCGCCTCGGCCATCGACGGCTGCTCGGCCAGGGCTTCTTCGAGCTGCTCGAGCGCGTGTCGGTCGCTATGCAGATAAAAGCGGCCCAGCCGCTCCATCTGATGCTCGATGATGCGCTCGACCTCGGCGTCCGGAAGCTGCGCCTCGGCATTCTCCTCGAGCGCGCTGAGCACCACGAGCAACTCGCCGGCGTCGCCGCCCGGCGCGCCGAGCACGTCATTGTCGAAGCGCCCGTCGATGCAGGCCAGCTCCGCGTCGGCGCAAAGCTCGTCGAGGCGGTGCCAGACGAGGAGGCTTTCGAGCGTTTCTTTGTCGATGGGTTGGGTCATGGTGTGCGATTGCTTGGGAGTAGTTCTGATCGGCTAGTCTGCTGCTCGACGTCGGTTTGCCGCCTGACGCTCACGTTCTTGGTTCTTGGTTGTTGGTTCTTGGTATTTGCTGACTCGGAGTTTCCGCTCGACCCACCTGCACTGCGCACGAAAGGCAGCAAAGCGGGGTCGAGCAGAAAGCTTGAATAACCGAGAGCCAAGAACCAAGAACCAAGAACATCAACGTCGGCCTCAAACGTCGCGTGAAGGCAAATCGTCGGCGACAAGCAATCAAGTCGCGAGACCGCACTCACGGTGCCAACAAAAAAGCCAGCGCCAACCCCATATAATTCCCGACCGCGTATCCCACAAGCCCGGCGGTCAGCCCCGACAAGATCACATTTCGATTGTCGATGGCCTCGGCGATGGGGGCGACGAACGCCGGGCCGTAGACGGCGGCCGTCGAGGTGATGATCAGCGTGTCGACGTCGATGCGGAAGATGCGCGCCAGGATGAAGTGAATGAGCAGCGCGCCGGTGATGACCACGACCGTATAGATGAGCATCGTCGAGCCGGAGGCCCACAATTGACCCAGATCGGTGCGCGCGCCCATCGCCACGCAGAAGACCAGGATGAAGTAATTGCCCAGCTCGTAGCTGCCCTCGAGGTGGCGGATCTTCATCGACAGGGAGGCGAGGATGCCGCCGGTGGTGATGCCCAAAAAGACCCCGGCGACGGCGAGCTCGCCGAAGATGAGATACGTCAGCCCGGCGCTGGCGGCTACGATGACCACGCTCAACCCGAAGAGCGCCAGGCCGTGGGTGAGCCTGGTGCGCCGGCTGGGTTGGTCGTCCTCGTGGACGTCCGATTCATCGACAATCGGCCCGTCGTAGGCCGGAAAGAAGCGTTTGAGCAGCGGCTTGGCCAGCGTCAGCAAGAAGAGCAGGTAGATGCCGCCGACGACCACGTCGGCGGCGTTGAGCAAGACGAAGGTCTCCTCGGAGGCCTCCAGCGCCATGCCGATGCCCATCAGATTGGGCGTGCCGCCGGTGTAGACGCCGACGAGCATCCCGGAGATTTTCCAGCTCTCCTCGCTCCAATGGCCCAGCAGTTGGGCCGCGCCAAATGACGAGATGCACACGGCGACGACCGCACACCCAAACGAGATCACCGTCGCGCGGCTCTGGCTCAGCCACGCCTTGAAGTCGCTGCCGAAGAGCACCAGCGGAATGGCCAGCGGGATGGAGGCCTCGGTCATCAATTTGGCGGTGGGCCCGTGGACCTCGAAGACCGGGCTATTGGCCATGATCATGCCGGCCACGTAGCAAAAGACCACCGGGTTGAGCCACTCGAAGACCCGGTAGCGTTTGGCCAAGCCCAGGGCCACCAGCGGCAGCCCCAAGATCAGCAGAATTTGAAGGGGGATCAGCAGCATGCGCGGCTTCGCTCGAGAGGAATCGGTGCCAGGGCATCCTGCCCTGGACCAGACCTAGAAGGTCTGGCACGTACGCCTGAAAGCGTACACAGCAAGATGGTG
>JBKGZI010000306.1:0-7596 GCA_046545675.1 Persicimonas sp. | reverse complement strand
GACAGCCTCAGGCTTTCCGCGCTCCATGTCCGCGCCCCTACTTAGCATCCAACCAATTATCCCCAACACCCATATCGACCTTCAACGGCACGTCGAGCTCGCACACTTCTTCCATGCACTCGCGGACCAACTCGCGGGCCTGGTCGACGAAGTCGTCGGCGACCTCGAAGACCAGTTCGTCGTGGACCTGCAGGAGCATGCGCACGGGCAGGTCGCCCTGCTCGATGCGCGCTTGGAGCTCGACCATGGCGTATTTGATGATGTCGGCGGCGGTGCCCTGCACGGGCATATTGACGGCGACGCGCTCGGCGAAGGCTTGCTGGCGCCGGCCTCCCTCGAACTCCGGCATCAGCCGGCGACGCCCGAATAGGGTGCTGGCGAAGCCCCTGTCGCGAGCTTCGTCGACCAACTCCTCGAAGAATTCGGTGACGCGGGCGTATTTGTCGAAGTAGTTGTCGATATATTGCTTGGCGTCGCTCTGAGAGATGTCCAGATCGCGGGCCAGACGCCTCTGGCCCATGCCGTAGAGCACGCCGAAGTTGATGGTCTTGCCGGCCGCGCGCTGCTCGCCGGTGACCTCGTCGAGTGGAATGTCGAAGATCTGGGAAGCCGTCAACGCGTGGATGTCCTGGCCCTCGCGATAGGCCTCGATGAGCAGCGGGTCCTGGGACATATGCGCCAGGATGCGCAGCTCGATCTGGGAGTAGTCGGCGACCAAAAGCTTGCAGCCATCGGCGGGCACGAACGCCTTTCGGATCTGGCGGCCGCGGGCGGTCCGGACCGGGATATTCTGCAGGTTCGGATTCGACGAGCTCAGCCGGCCGGTGGCGGTGACCGCCTGGTTGAAGTCGGTGTGGATGCGGCCGGTGTCCTCGCGGATGAGCTCGGGCAGCGCGTCGACGTAGGTGCCCTTGAGCTTGGAGAACGAGCGGTACTCCAGGATGAGTTCGGGCAGCGGGTGCAGCTCGCTGAGCTCCTCGAGGACGGAAGCCGCCGTCGACGGGCCGGTCTTGGTGCGCTTTTTGACCGGCAGGTCGAGCTTCTCGAAGAGCACCTCGCGTAGCTGCTTGGGGCTATTGGGGTTGGTCGGCCCGCCGGAGAGCTCGTCGATCCTCGCCTGCAGCTCGTCGAGCTCCTGCTCGAACTCCTCGCTGAGCACGCCGAGCATTTCATGGTCGACCAGCACGCCGGTGGCCTCCATGATCGCCAGCGTGCGGGTCAGCGGCACCTCGAGCTCGTCGTGGATCTCTTTGAGCTCGGCCTCGACGAGCTTGGGCTCGAGCTCGTTGCAGATCATCAGCGTCAGGTCGGCGTCCTCGGCCGCGTACGGCGTCGCCTCCTCAAGCTCGACCTCGTCGAAGGTGAGCTGGCCTTTTCCTTTGCCGGCGACATCCTGGAACGTAATCGTTTGATAGCCGAACAGCTCCTCGGCCATCGCGTCGAGGCTGTGGGCACGCTTGGCCGGGTCGAGCAGGTAGCTCATCAGCATCGTGTCGTATTTGATGCCGCGCAGGTCGATATTATACGGGGGCTTTTGGAGCACCAGCCACTCGTATTTGAGGTGCTGGCCGACGACCTTTTTCTCGTCGGCTTCCAGGTAGGGCCGCACCTTCTCGAGGGTCTCCTGCAGGTCGAGCTGCTCGGGCGCGCCCTCGTAGGCGTGCCCACAGGGGATGTAGACGGCCTCGCCTTTTTCCCAGGCGAACGACATCCCGCAGATGCGCGCGTCGAGCGGGTTGAGGCTGGTCGTCTCCAGATCGAAGGCGAATCGGTCGACCTCGTCGAGCCTGGCGAGCACCGCGTCGAGCTCGTCTTCGGTGTGGATGGCGCGATAAGCTTTGTCGGTCGACTGGTGGTCCTTGGTCTGAGGGCCGACCTTCGAGAAGTCTAGCGAGAGCTGCTCCTCAGACAGCCAGCCATGCTCGTCCATCCAATCGCGGATCTCGCGAAGCGGCGCCTCGAATTCGAGCTCCGTAAACAGGTGCGCGAGCTGCTCGAGATTCGGCGCGGTCAGCTTGAGGCGCTCCAGGTCGAATTCGACCGGGCAGTCCTCGCGCAGGGTCACCAGATCCAGCGACAGCCTGGCCTGGTCGGCGAATTCACGCAGGTTTTGCTTTCGCTTCTTGCCGCCGACCTCGTCGATATTGTCCAGCAGGGTCTCCAGGTCGCCGAACTCGTCGATAAGCCGGCCGCCGGTGATCTCGCCGATGCCGGGCACCCCCGGGATATTGTCCGAGCTGTCCCCGGCCAGCGCCAGCACATACCGGACCTTGTCCGGCGTGACGTTGAACCGCTCCTTGACCGTCTCCGGCGTATAGGTCTTGTCGCGCATCGTATCGACCATGCGCACCCCGTCACCCAAAAGCTGCATCAGATCCTTGTCGGCGCTGATGATGCACACCTCCAGGCCCTCCTTGACGGCCCGCCGGGTCAGCGTGGCGATGACGTCGTCGGCCTCCACCCCGGGCTGCTCCTTGAGCGGGATATGCAGCGCCTCGACCACCTTGTGGAAGTAGGGAAGCTGCACCTGCAGGTCCTCGGGCATCGCCGAGCGGTTGGCCTTATACTCCGGGTACATCTCCTTGCGGAAGTTGGTCGTGTCGGAGTCGTGTGCGTCGAAGGTCACCGTCACGTACTCCGGGTCCTCGGTGCGCAAAAGCTTCACCAGCATCTGCGTAAACCCGTACACGGCGTTGGTCGGGAAACCCTTCGAGGTCGACAGATTCCGAATGGCGTAGAACGCCCGGAAAATATACGAGGAGCCGTCGACGATATAGATCGTATTGGAGTTTGGCATGGATACTACAGGGGTCCAGGGGTCCGGGGGTCCAGGAACAGCAAGCCTCCTCCCCGCCCGAAGCGATAGCGTAGGGAAGGGGAGGATCAAGGTGGGGTGTCCTCTTCCACGAAGTGTGACGGACACGAAGCGTGACGGAAAGGAACGCCCCAACTTGATCCTCCCCGCGCTTAAAAACACGCGGGGAGGACAATCACAGGTAACTCAACAACAGCAATATCCCAAGCGTGAACAAAATAAGCGTCATCACCACGATGAAGATCTGCAAGCCCGCCACCACATTGCCGTGGGCGATGCTGCGGTCCAGCTCGCCGGCGCCCTGGCCGTAGCCGCCGTATTCGTCCTCGTCGAGCGACATCTCGAAGTCGACGTCGCGCAGCATGCGGTTTTGGTCGCGGTAGTTTCGGATGCCCATCAGCACCAGATAACCGACCACCGCCAGGCCGATGAGCAAGGCCAGGGCGGTCAGCAAGATGAGGTCGGCTTTGACGTCTTTCTTCCAGGCGTCGAGCTCGTCGCGGGCTTGTTTTTGGCTGTTGATGAGGATCGGCGGGGCGTCGAAGTGGCGCGGCACGGCCAAGAGCATCGCCTCGATCCAGCCGCGCAGCTCGGTGCGCGAGGTCGTCGTCGCGAAGATATTCTGCTCGGCGAGGTGGCCGAAGTAGCTGTCGTCGCTGTGTTCAGAGATATATTCGGCCAGCGCCTGCGCCGCCTGCTGATAATCGCTCAGTTGGCGGCCGTCGGCGGCGACCAGGTATTCGACATCCCAGGCGCCGCCGGGGTCGTAGAGGCTGCCGTAGACCTGCACGCGGTATAAGAGCCCGCTGTCGTCGAGCTCGGGCACGTTCACGCGAACGCCGCTGCCCTCGCGGCGCAGCCCGAAGGTGCTGGCGTCGACCCAGTCGTCACCATTGTACAGGTCGACCATCAAGCCGCCCGAGCCCGAGAGGCTGTCGACGGCGCCGTCGACCGGCCGGCCGGCCACGGCGAGCACGTCCTGCATCTGCAGCGAGACCTGGGCGGGCGTGGTCTGGATGTCGAGCTTTGTCCTCGACGGCTCGGATTGATCTTGTTTGCCTTGCTTATCTCGCTTATCTCGCTGATCTGACTGGCCTGCAGCCTGCGCCTCGAGCGTCCAGGACTGGTCGGTCACCGGCACGAAGTCCACGCGCGCCAACCCCAGCCGATCGGTCTCGAGCCGCTCCGGGAACTTGCCCTCTCGCATCCCCTCGGCCTCCTCGAAGCGCAGCTTCGCGGCGACCGGGGCGCCGGTGTCGCGGTCGGTCGTGCGCAGATACACCCGGCTTCGCAGCCCGCGCGAGACCTGCGCGTCGGCCGGCAGCACGTCGATGCGGATCGGCCCCTCGGAGTCGCGCACGATCTCGGCGCCACGGCGCTCGTCGTCTTCGGGCAGCCGATCGGTGCGCTCGGGCCAATAATCGGTGGCGACGCTTCGCTCGACGACCTCGATGGTGCGCCCGACACGAAACTCGTCGATCCCCGAACTCTCCGCGCGCAGCACCAGCGCCTGCTCGCCGGCCGCACGCTCGGCGGGCACCTCGGCGGCGAGGTGCACATAGCCGCTGCGCTCGGTGCGCCCCCGCGCGATTTGGGTTGGGTCGAGCTCCGAGACGCGCTCGAGCGTCTCGTCGCCCTCATAGGACCCGTCGAGCAGCTCCACCTCGACGATCGCCCCGGTTAGCCGCGTGCCCCGCTGCGCATCGAGCACCATGCCGCGCATAACGTTGGGTCGCTCTTTTTCGAGGGTGGGCGCCGCCTGAATATAGGCGGCATGCTCGACCTGCATCATCGAGATGAACACGAAGACGACGATTAAACCGGCCAGACAAGCCACATAGGCGACAATCGCGGCGCGCTGCACCGACGGGCGCCGCGCAATGTCGACGAGCTTATCCATAAAGGGAGGTCACTCCGGTGAGATCGACGGTTGCTCGTCGAGCGCGATGTCGCTCACCGCCGGGGCGGCGTCGCCGAGCTCCTCGTCGATCTTCTCTTTGAGCGGCTCGGCGACCTTCTCGATATACGCCTCTTTTTCGTCGCCCTCGAGCGGCTCGGCGCGCGCAAAATCGACCTTGCGCGGGTTGACGTATTTTCCGTGGCGTTTCATCCCAAAGTGCAGGTGTGGGCCGGTGGAGCGCCCGCTATTGCCGACGTCGCCGATGATCGTCTTTTTGGTGACCCGCTTGCCCGGCTTGATGCCCTTGGCGATCTTGGACAGGTGGGCGTAATAGGTCGAATAACCGTTGGCGTGCCGGATGGAGATGAGCCGGCCGTTGGCGCCCTTCCAGCCGGCGAAGGTGATCGTGCCGTCGGCGACCGATCGGATCGGCGTGCCGATGGGCGCGCCGTAGTCGATGCCCCGGTGCATCTTCATCTGCTTGAGCACCGGGTGGTAGCGCTTTCCGTAAGTGCTCGTCACCCGAACCGACGCCAGCGGACTCTTGAGGAATTGGCGCTGCAGGTTCTCGCCTTTTTCGTCGTAATAGCCCTTCTCGCCGTCGTCCGTCTCGTAAAAGAAGCCGTAGGTCACCCCGTCTCGACCGCCGTAGACGCCGCCAAGAATCCTGCCGTAGCGCAAGAATTCGCCGTTGAGATAGATCTTCTCGAAGACCATCGCGAATGTATCGCCTGGTCGGGTGCCGGTGTTGAAGTCGACGGTATAGGCGAAGATATCGGCGAAGCGGTAGATGAGGTTGCCGTCTTCGCCCATATCGACCAGCGACTGCCACAGGCTGCTGGTGACCGTGCCGCCGACGACTTCTTCTTTGACTTCGACCGGCACTTCGATCTTCTCGCACTCATACTCGCCGTCTCCGGTGCGCCTGGTCTCCCAGATATCCTCGGGGGAGGTCTGGTAGCGAAAGGTGCCGACGGTTCCGTCGGTGTCGACCTCGGCGTACCACTCGTCGCCGGGCCGGCTCTTGCGAAATTCGAACTCCTCACCGGTCGCGCTGACCACATCGTGGATGGCGCGATTGGACAGGCCGCGCTCCTGCAGCGCTACGAACACCGAGCGATTGGGCTGCAGAACGCCGCGCAGGGCGACCTCCTCTCCCTCGGTCCAGCTAGCGGTGAGCTCCTCGTCGCGCTTGCTGGTGCCCAGCTCCTCGCCGCCTTCCTCGACGTCCAGCGGAGCACGCGCTGCCTGCACCGTATCGCCGACCGCGGCCGACGCCGCGCGCGTCGCGACCTCACGGGCATCTGTGCGCTCGCGCTCGGGATCGGGCTGCGGATACCACCACCAAACGGCGCCGACGCCGATCACCACCAACAGGGCCAGCCACCTTCGCGCTCCCCGACCTCTGCGTCGCGAGCTGCGCCGCTGGTTGCGCAGCAGGTCATCCATGCGGGGGTACTTCGCCATCACTTCCTCGATAATCTATGTTAAGCTCGCGGGGCCGAAACCTTCGGCCAACCCCGGTGTTACCATGAGTTCGAGCTTCAAAAAACGGCTAAAGCGGCTGCACGACTCCCGCGCTCGGCGCGACGCCGCTCGCCAACAGACGCCCGAAGAGCCGCGGGTCTTTACCGCCGAGGGCGTCGATGCGCCCTCCGATGACGCCTCTGAGTCACCCGCCGTGGTCGAAAAATGGCGAGCAGTCGGCGCCAAGAGCCGCTCGTCGGGCCGCGGCCGCGCCGATTATCTGGTGCGCTCGCACCGACAGGGCCAGCGCCACGGCGCGCGGCGGCTGGTCGAGGGAACCCAGGTCGACTGGACCACCGTGCAGAACGCCCTCGCCGATTCGCGGATCCACACGCTCCATCCCACCGACATTGCCTTCGTCGATCTCGAGACCAACGGCCTGGCCAAATCCTGCTTTCCATTCTGCATCGGTATCGGCGTGTGGGAGGGCAACTCGTTCGGAGTTTATCACTTCTTCATGCCCACCGATAAGGACGAAGCTGCAGCGTTGGCTGCCTCCGCAGAATTGCTGAGCAATTATAAGGGGTTATGCACCTTCAACGGAAGCAGTTTCGACCTCCCCATGCTCCGACGCCGCTTCGCCCACCACGACATCGACCACAACCTCGACGAGCTGCCCCACGTCGATCTACTGCGCATCTCACGCAAGATACTGCCCGAGCGCGACAGCCATAAATTGTCGGCGCTCGAGGAAGACGTGCTCGGCTTCCAACGCCACGACGACATCCCGGGCGCCAAGATCCCGGGCCGCTGGAATCGCTACTTGAAAGATCAAGACCCGCAGTTGCTGCTCGACGTCTTCAAGCACAACCGCTTCGACATCCTGTCGATGGTCGTCCTGCTCGCCGAATTCGCCGGCGCAACTGGCTTTTCGCAGCCCGACCAGCCTCCGGTGCCAGACCATCCTGGTCTGGATCAGAAACAAAAAAGACCCCGCTCCAAAGTCGGCTCCAAACTCGCCCGCACCTATCGTCTGCGCGACAAGAGCGACAAACAAAAGGCCGACAAAAAACAGAGCAGGGCGCAACAAAAAGACAGAGACACACCCGACGAGCGCCCCGAGCGGGTCCAGCTCGCCGCGTCGCTATCGCGCTCGCAACTCAGAAAAGGCATGCCGGTGGGAACCCGGCTTCGCGAGCTGCGAGGCCAGGTCGAGCGGCTCTTAGAAGAGCAACGATGGGATGAGTCCGTGGATATTCTGCACGAGATGATCGCCCTGTCGCCCAGGCATCCGTGGGCGCTGGAGCACCTCGTCGAGCAGCACCGGCGCACCGGCAACACCGGGTTGGCCGAGCACTACGCCAAGAGATTGGGCGATACTGCGCCTTATTAGATTAGATCGACATTAGATTAG
>JBKGZI010000305.1:0-7602 GCA_046545675.1 Persicimonas sp. | reverse complement strand
CAGACTTCGGTCGGCGACAACTCCAGCGACATCTCCTCGCTGCAGTCGACCACGAGCACCAACTCCAGTGATATCTCGGCGCTGCAGACCAAGACCGCCGATATGAGCGCGACGACCATCAACGGCGAAGACGCGATCACCTTCGACGGGGTCAACGTCTACGTGCGCAGCGGCTCGGGCTCGACCTCCGGCACGGTCAACGGAACCGGCAACCTGATCGTCGGCTATGACGAGTCCCGCTCCTCCGGCAGCGACAAGAGCGGCTCGCACAACCTCGTCGTCGGCCGCGACCATAATTATACCAGCTACGGCGGCATCGTGGCCGGTGATGAAAATGACATCACGGCCAACTATGCTTCAGTTCTGGGCGGCAGCAATAATACCGCCAGCGGCCTGACCGCCGTGGTGCTCTCGGGATGGAACAACGAAGCCTCGGGTCGTCGCTCCGCAGTCGTCTCTGGATGGGAAAACACCGCCTCTGGCTCGTACTCGGCAGTGCTCGCCGGTGATTCTAACGAGACGACTGCCTCGGAATCGAGCATCGGTGGCGGCACCAGCGTGACCAATGACTCGTATAGCGAATTTCGCGCCGAGGGCTCGGTCACCGATCCTTGAGCCAACGCACCTGCGGAGCAGGCCTGCCCCGGCACTCGAGCAACGGCGTGATGCGTTGCCGAGTCCGGGGTAGAGCTGCTCCACCCCTGACGCCCCGATCTGCCCGTCGTCGCCGAGAATCGGGCGCACGAGCCGCCAGTCTGCGTTGGCACACGTTCTGCAGTCTGTCGTGGTGTGCCGCGACTTTCGCTCGAGGGTTGTTTTGTTACAGTGCCCTCATCTCGACAGATTCCTTTGTATTTCAATGAGTGGGTGATGCGGGTATTGGCGGATCATTTCAGCCGTATCAGCGCGATGGGCGCCATCTTGGCGTGTGCGCTGGTGTGCGGCTGCACGTTCGTCGAATTCGAGCGCAGCCCCTACGCCGCCCGGGATCTGGTCGTCGTCTACTCGAGCCAGGAAGACCTGAGCTTTTTGTCCTGGAAGCTCGGAGAGGAGGCCGACGTCGAGGCGGCCGACGTTGAGCTGTACCGCGACGGCGACTACCGACCCATCGAGCTCGACCGGGCCCCCTACCCGGCGGCGCCCTATGCCTGCGGCGACAAGCAGCAATGCGTCCAATTCCAGGTCGACGGCCGCCTGTCGATCTCGTCGGAGACTTCGCCGGTGCGCACGGTCCACGAGGGGATCTGGGGCGGGCCGCGCCCCGAGGTCCATTCGGTCGAGACGACCTTCGGCATCGACCCGTTCGCCATCGACAATAACGACGCCATCGATCCCGGCCTGGCCGATTGGTTCTCGGCCAATGATGTGCCGCTTCGGCGAGACTTCGAATTTCAGCTCGTCGAGCGCGCTCAGGGCTGCGCCGAGGCCGCCGATGGCCGCTGGCGCACGATGGGCCGGCCGAGCGCGGTCGACTACGGCTGGGTCGAGCAGCCCAAATGCTTCGCGTCGCGCCCGAAGCGCCGGGATACGCCCGGCCCCGTCTTGACGGAGCCGCTCGACCCGAGCGCCGAGACCTATTATGAGCGCCAATATTATGAGCCGACCAGCGAGCAGGCGCCGATCATCTACGGCGTCTTGCTCGACGTGCATATCGCCGACGAGAGCCGGTGCCGCCGGGTCAAAAATCGCCTGCTCGACATGGTCGACGAGGCGTTCGAAGCCCGCGGCGAGCCGCAACTCCTCGACGTCTATCTGCCGGTCGATGCCCAGAGCGGCGACGACATCGAAGACTGCACGCAGTCGCCCAATCGCTACTACCCGGTCGGTGAAATGCTGCTCGAATCCGAGGTCGCCGCGGCGCCCTACGACCCCCAAGACGTGCGCGTGTTGTGGCTATACATCAACAACAGCCGTCTGCCGGTCGACGAGGAGCTGATCTCGGACCTCGAGGAGTTGAGCACGCCGCCGTCGAGTCAGCCAAACCTCGAATTCTTCCACTGGAGTCTCGGCTACGGCTGGGAGAGTAGCTCGCTGGGCAGCGACGCTCAGACCGGCTGGCGCCCCGTCGACGACGAGACGCTCGAGGCCGATATCGACGCCTTTGCCGACAATACCCTGCCCTTTCTGACCATGAAGCACGACTCGAATACCGAGGTGACGATCACCCGGCCGCAGGGAGCCGACGAGCCGCGTTTTTTCAAGGTATGCACCGCCCAGCCACCCTACGCGGCCGTCGGAAACGAGCCCGGCCAGCCGCCCGCATTCGACGCGACCAGCCCCGCCGTGCCCTGGCCGGCCGCCGACGGCGTCGAGCCGTTTTATACCGTCGACCTCATGCCGCAGCACCTGGTCCCGTTTAGCACCTATCGCAATCAGCGCGTCGAGGTCGTCGTCGAGGTCTGCACCCGCTTTTGCGACCACGCGTTTCGCACCGCCGGCGGCCGCACATTCGAAAACTGGACGACCCCACCGGTCCCCCGCCCCATGGAGGCATGCCAGTGGAGTCAGTGAGCCACCATAGCCATATCCTGGCCGCGCTGGCGGCGCTGGCGGTCTGCCTGGGCGGACCTGCGCTTGCTGGAGTTCAGCAAGCCGGAGCACAAGAGGCTGGGGCACAAGAACATACACGGGCTACCGTGCAGAAGCGCTTCGCGACCAAAAAACAACATGCCTACGCACACTTGAGCGGCGCCGCGCCCATCCGCGACGACTTCTATCACAGCCTGGGCGCCGGGTTGGACGTCGGCTACTACTTTAGCGAATCGTTTGGCGCCGAGCTTCGCTGGCTGTGGATGGCCAATTGGGAGGTCGACGCGGCCGCCGATATTCGCGAAGAAACCGGCTTCATTCCGGATGCACGCCGTCAGAAGATGTTGCTGACCGCCGGCGGGCGCTACTCACTCGGCTACGGCAAGGTGCTCGTGCTCGACGACTTCGTCGTCCACTTCGACCCGCAGTTGACCGGCGGCGCCGGCATCGCGCTGGCCGAGGGACGCGTGCTTCCCACCGCCACCGCCGGGCTATCGGTGCTGACCCACTACGCGTGGGGCGTTCAGGCCAAGCTCGACTTGCAGATGGCCTTTCAGTTGGAGAATCGCAACCGGGGATGGGTGGCCTCGCTGAGCTTTTTACCGATGCTCGGCGTCGGCATGAGCTTCGGGCTGCCCGAGGGAGGCTCGCCATGACGTCTCCCACCGCCCATAGAACCCGACGAGCGGCGTGGCTTGGCTCACTGGCCTGCCTGGGCCTGATGCCTCTGATCGCAGGCGGCTGCGTGCCCGCACAGCCCCCGGAGTCGCGGCCCGACGCCGCCTTCGAGCTCTTGCACGAGCGCAAGCTGTCGGCCTTCGAGCGCGAGCTCGCCATGGAGCGTCACCTGACGGGCCCGGATAGCCGGAGTCGAATGAGCTGGAATCGGGTCGGACAGGCCTGGCTCGACCTGGTCAATTGCACCGGGCTCGAGCGCGCAGACCGCCCGCTCGACTTCGCCGACTGGAGCGCCGGCGAGGAGCCGGTGGCGAAGCTGGCCTACGCGACGGTCGTGCTCGAGATACGCCGGCAAAATGAGTGGGCGCTCGATACCGCCTCGCGCAGCTCAAAGACCGCATTTTCAGAGTGGTTCGACCGGGACTTTTTCGATCGCGAGCCCGCCCCGATCGATGATTCACTGGTGCGCTGGCCGGGCGAGGAAGAATCCTGGAAGGACGAGGGCCTGGCGCCGGTGGCCGTCGAGAGCGAGTGCTCGACGCTCGACGAGCGGCTGCTCGCGCCTCCTGAAGACGACGACGGTGAAGACGGCGAAGACGGCGAAGACGGCGACATAGCGCCCCCGGAGCCCGATGAGGTTCGCCAGAAGTGGGCCGCCGCCCAGCTCGACGCCGCCGAGCGCGTCGCCGAGCTCGGAGCCGCGCTCCCGCCCGAGCAGGCACGCGGAAACCTCGCACTATCGATTTGGCGAGCGCGCGTCCAGGGCGCCCGGGTGGCGTTGGATCTCGGCGAGCCGGAGCGAGGCGTTCGGTTGCTCACGCCGCTTTCTTCAAAATCCGACTCCCACTTGTCCGCGGCCACGGGCGAGCTCGCCCGAATGCTCTTTTTGCGCGCGAAGCTCCGATCTGCCGCCGGTGAGGACGATGACGGCGACGCGCGCGACGCCCGCCGACGCGAGGCGCTGGCCGACCTGCGCCGGGCGCTCGAGATCGGGCTGCGTCCGCCCAACGACGAGCGCGCGCGCTATCTCGCGCTGAGGTTGACCACCGACGCCGCCCGCTGGGAGGAGGCGCTGGAATTCGCCGAGCCTCGCCCGCCGCGCAATTCGCCGCTCTTCGAGCCGTTTGCCTACCGGGTCTCGTTGGCCGCGCGTCAGTCGGGCGCCGAGGACCGCTTCTTGCGCATCGCCATGGAGACGCTCGCCGGCTCCCAAAGCGACGAATCGCCGTTTTCGAGCGCGCTATACGCCGACACGCTCGCGCTTTTAGCGGGCTACGACTTCGACGCTCGCGTCGTCGAGATGCTCGAGGAGCTGGGCCCGGCCAGCCAGATCTTTCGGCGCGTGGCTCAATTGTCGCGCGTGGCGCTCGAGCACGGCCACGTCGACAACGCGACCGCCGCGGCCGATTGGCTGCTCGCCCGCCACCACAACCACCGATACACCCCGCGCTACCGCGGCTTGCTCGCCATCGCCGCGTTTATGCGCGACGACGAGGAGGACTTTCGCGAGCAGGTGCGCGCGATGACCCGCAGGAATCCGAGCGTCGTCGAGGCGCTCGGAGACGGACGCCAGGCGGAGTTTTTCGCCCACGCCGACCGCACGTTCGCCCGTCTGATGGGCCAGATGCTGCCGGCGATGGCCGAGTGGGGAGACGACGCGCGCGCCGAGCGCCGCCGCCAGCGATGGCTGGAGATCACCATCGACGAGACCCAGCGGTTTTTGCGAAACGCCGAGCGATCCGAGGTCCACCCGGAACTGACCGAGCTGTACGGGCTCGCCTCCAAATTGCTCGAGCAGCACCCGCGCGGTTATGCGGCCCGCGTAGGCTCCAAAGAACCCACGCCGCTGGTGCTGGGTACGGTGCACGTCGGCCGCGGGGATCTGATCGCCCACGAGCCCACCATCACCCCGTCGCTGCCCGAGCCGTACCTCTTGACGCTGGTGCCACGCACCGATCTTCTGGCCGAGTCGTGGAGCTTCGGCTGGGCTGATAATCAGGACAATGAGCAAAAGAGTGTGCAAAACGACGAGCAAAACGGAGGACGCCGATGATCCAGCGCCTCCTCATCGTCTGTCTGCTCTTTGTGGCCGTGAATATCGCTGCTCGGGACGCACAGGCCGCCGTCTACTGCAACGAACACACCCGCTGCCCGCAGGGGACCTCCTGCGTGGAGAACCGCTGCGTGCTCGAAGACGAGGCGACCGCAGAGTCTCAGGCCGCCCCCGACCCAAACGCTCGGCAGGAATGCGGCACCGACCGGCGCTGTCGCATCCGCCGCCTGGCCCGCAAGAACCGAGCGCGCCGCCACGCCGCTCAGATCCGCGAGGAGAAGCGGCTCCAGCGCCTCATCGACGCCGAG
This sequence comes from Persicimonas sp., assembly GCA_046545675.1. GTDB lineage: Bacteria > Myxococcota_A > Bradymonadia > Bradymonadales > Bradymonadaceae > CAYLTX01. The sequence continues at coordinate 2,034 of JBKGZI010000305.1, read as the reverse complement.
TACCAGCGCGAGCACGACTCCATCGTGCGCCGGGCAGACCCCTGGATCGCCGACCTGCATATACGCGCCGAGACCGGCACGGGCCTGCTCGTTGGCTATGCCGTCGTCCCGCGTATTCGCGTCGAGGGCACCTTCCACTACGACGACGTCGATTTTTACCACGACCTCGACGACCGCTTTGTCGAGGGACGCCATGACTTTACCGAGTTCGGCCTCGGGCCGACCTACTACTTTTACGACTCGGTGTTCACGCCCTATGCGCGCGCTGCGTTCTCCTATCGATCCGGCAACTTCGCCCCCTGGGGAACGGGCACGGTGAGTCTGCTCGACACCGAATTTCATATCCTGACCGCCGGCGCCGGGGCCGACGCGCAATTCGACAACGGCTTTCATATGCGCGTCGGGCTCTTGTACCGCTACTTGGTCTTCAACGAGGCGAGCATCGACGTCGGCCAATACGACGACGAGGTGCGCCAGGCCTTCAACGATGATTTCTTCCCGCTCGATCTCGAGTTGTTGATCGGATGGGCATTTTGACGAGGTATTTGGAATCGTGCTGACTACCCATCAATACCGCAGATACCGCAGACTCTGGCCGGCCTGCCTGGCGCTCTTTATGCTCTTTTGTGCACCCGGCCTGGGCTGGGCACAGCAGGGCGAGGACTCCGAAGCCGACCCCGCACGCGCCCAAGACGACGCCTCCGAGGATGGCGAGCCGAACGTCGTCGAAGAGCATGTCGAGGAGCGCTACGATCGCATCCGCGAGTCGACACGCCGCCAGATCAACTCCTCACAGGGCCAGGTCCATATCTACCAACTCGTCGAGGAGATGACCGACGAGCTCACCGCCGATATGCGCGATCTCGACGCGTCGGTCGTCTCGCCGATCGCGTTTCGCAAGATGGGGCTGAGCCCGAACCTGTCGAGCCAATTCGGCGGCTTCGTCGAGGCGACCGTATTGTCTTCGATCGCCACCCAGACCTCGATCGCAGTCAAGCGATGCACGGCCTGCCAGGCGCTGCGCTCGCGCACCGAGGACGGCAATTGGGTGGTCACGATGGGGCTGGTCGATCAGGCCGATCTGACCCGCGAGGCCGAGCGCATCGGCGTGACGAACTTCCTGAACCTGCACTTCTCGTATTTTCCGGGCGCCAATATCGTGGCCATGCAGGCCGAGGTGATGCGCGCCTCGGACGGCGCCATCTTGTGGACCGAGACCTATCAATCCGACGCCACGACCGCCGCGATCTTGCGAAGCGGCGATCGGATCATGAGCCGTGAGGAGCGCGTCGCAGAGCTGCAACGCAAGCTCGAGGCCCGGCCAGCCTACGGCTATATGGCCTATTTTGGGTCCTCGTATATCCCCTACGACATCCCCGGCGGCGGCATCATGGGCGCCGCCGGCGGCATTCGCCTGCACGAGCTTCTGGGCGACGAGAAACGCTGGCGCTACGGCATCGGCGCGGAGGCCTTCGCCAACTTCGGCAGCGGCGGCTCCGGCGAGCCGGGCAGCGAGGCGCTGGTGGGCGCGTTCTTCGGCGCGACAGGCCAATACCGACTGCGTGCTCCCGACCTCAACGAGGCGTCCTTTTGGACCGGCCCGACGCTCAGCGGCTTCTTGGCCGGCACCGAGGGCAACTCATTTGCGGTCGAATGGGGCCTGGAGGGGATCTTCCAGTTCCGTCTCGGGGCCGGTGTGAGCCTGATGTATTTTCTTCCAGTGCGCTATGCCGGCCACGACCTCGGCGGTCTGGGCTACAAGGCGCGGGTTACTTTCAACTGGTAAGGTGGATGACCATGGAACAAATGACGCGACATAACCGCCAGCGGCGCAACTCCCCTCCCCGCGCGCTTTCCAGCGTGGGGAGGATCAAGGTGGGGAGGATCAAGGTGCGGCGTAACTCCCCTCCCCGCGCGCTTTCCAGCGTGGGGAGGATCAAGGTGGGGAGGATCAAGGTGGGGCGCAACTCCCCTCCCCACGCGCTTTCCAGCGTGGGGAGGATCAAGGTGGGGAGGATCAAGGTGGGGCGCAAC